>NZ_JBIDDG010000062.1:0-10693 GCF_043205005.1 Micromonospora sp. NPDC047620
GCCACCACCGCCGCCGCGTCCTCAAGGGCCAACGCCCCGGCAACGTACGCGGCCGCGATCTCACCCTGGGAGTGCCCGACCACCGCCGACGGGCGCACACCGTACGACTCCCACAGCGCCGCCAACGACACACCCACCGCGAACAGGGCAGGCTGCACCACATCGACCCGCTCCAACGACGGCGCGCCCGGCACACCACGCACCACGTCCAGCAGGGACCAGTCCACGTACGGGCGCAACGCCTCCGCACAGGCCCCCAGCTTCTCGGCGAACACCGGGGCGCTGTCCAGCAACTCCGCCGCCATCCCCACCCACTGCGAACCCTGACCCGGGAACACGAAGGCCACCTCACCCGGCGCACCGATGCCGGTGACGGCCTCGGGCGCGGGGTGGCGCTCGGCGAGCGCGTCCAGCGCGGCGGTCAACTCCTCCCGCTCGGCGGCGAAGACCACCGCCCGGTGGTCGTGGGACGCGCGGGTGGCGACGAGCGACCACCCGACGTCGCCGAGTTCGGCGTCCGGCACCTCCGCCAGGTGGTCCCGCAGGTCGCGGGCACGGTCGGCGAGTGCCTCGGCGGTACGCCCGGAGAGCACCCAGGGCACTTCGCCGGCCGGCCCGTCGGCCGCCGGTTGCGGCGCGGGCTCCTCGGCGGGTGCCGATTCGAGGATGGTGTGCACGTTGGTGCCGCTGATCCCGAACGAGGACACCCCGGCGCGGCGTACGCCGTCGACCGGTTCCCACGGACGGGCCTCGGTGAGCAGTTCGACACTGCCGGCGGACCAGTCGACGTGCGGGGTGGGCTCGTCGACGTGCAGGGTGGGCGGGAGGACGCCGTGCCGCATCGCGAGGACCATCTTGATCACGCCGGCGACACCGGCCGCGGCCTGGGTGTGGCCGATGTTCGACTTGATGGAGCCCAGCCAGAGCGGCCGGTCGGCGGGCCGGTCCTGCCCGTACGTGGCGAGCAGCGCCTGCGCCTCGATCGGGTCGCCGAGGGTGGTGCCCGTGCCGTGCGCCTCGACGACGTCGACCTGGGCTGGGGTGAGCCGCGCGTTGGCGAGGGCCTGCCGGATGACGCGCTGCTGGGCGGGGCCGTTGGGGGCGGTGAGCCCGTTGGACGCGCCGTCCTGGTTGACGGCGCTGCCCCGCACGATCGCGAGGACCGGGTTGCCGTCGCGGCGGGCGTCGGAGAGCCGCTGGAGCACCAGCAGGCCGACGCCCTCGCCCCAGCCGGTGCCGTCGGCGGCCCCGGCGAACGGCTTGCACCGGCCGTCGGCGGCGAGGCCGCGCTGCCGGGAGAAGCCGACGAAGATGCCGGGGGTGGCCATGACGGTGGCGCCGCCGGCCAGGGCGAGGTCGCACTCCCCCGCCTGCAGGGCCTGCGCGGCGAGGTGCATCGCGACGAGCGACGCCGAGCAGGCGGTGTCGACGGTGACGGCCGGGCCGTGCAGCCCGAACGTGTACGCCAGCCGCCCGGAGATGACGCTGGCGTTGACGCCGGTGGCGAGGTAGTTCTCGTCGACGTCCCCGGCGGCCATCAGCAGGGAGCCGTAGTCCTGCCCGTTGGTGCCGACGTACACGCCGGTGCGGCTGCCGCGCAGCGCGGTCGGGTCGATCCGGGCCCGTTCGAACGCCTCCCAGCTGGCCTCCAGCAGCAGTCGCTGCTGCGGGTCCATGGCCAGGGCCTCGCGGGGGCTGATGCCGAAGAACGCGGGGTCGAACTCGCCGGCCCCGGCGAGGAAGCCGCCCTCCCGGACGTAGCTGGTGCCGAGGTGCTCGGGGTCCGGGTGGTACAGCTCGGCGAGGTTCCAGCCGCGTTCGCCGGGCATCAGGGTCATCGCGTCGGTGCCGGCGGCGACGAGGTCCCACAGTTGCTCGGGAGAGGACACGCCGCCGGGGAAGCGGCAGCTCATTGCGACGATGGCGATGGGCTCCCGGTGCAGGCCGGCGCCGTCGGCGACCACCTCGCCGGGGGTGTGACCGGCGGTCAGGCCGTGCAGGTGGGCTGCCAGCTCGGCAACGGTGGGGTGGTCGAAGACGAGGGTGGCGGGCAGGGTCATGCCCGTCTCGGCGGTCAGCCGGTTGCGCAGCTCGACGGCGGTGAGCGAGTCGAAGCCGAGGTCGCGGAAGGTGCGGTCGGGCAGCGGCTGGCCGGCCGGGTAGCCGAGCACCGCCGCGGCCTGGGTGCGGACCAGCTCGGTGAGCTGCGGCAGGGACCGGCCGACGACGACGGCGCGGACCGTCCCGGCGGGCCGGGTGGGCACCCCGGGCAGGGTGGCGATCAGCGGGGTCGGACCGCCCCAGGCGGCGGCGAGGCGTCCCCAGTCGACATCGGCGACCGTGACGGCCGGCTCGGCGGTGTTGACCAGCCGGCCGAGCGCGGTGACCGCCTCGGCGGCGGGCAGCGGGTTGAGGCCGCCCCGGGTGAGCCGGGCGGTCAGCGCGGCGGTGGCCGCCGCCATGCCGTCCTCGGCCCAGGCTCCCCAGCCGATGGAGGTGGCGGGCAACCCCTGGCCGCGCCGCCACGCCGCGAACGCGTCGAGGTACGCGTTGGCGGCCGCGTAGTTGCCCTGCCCGGCGCTGCCGACGACGCCGGCGAGGGAGGAGAAGAGCACGAACGCGTCGAGGTCACGGCCGGCGGTGGCGTCGTGGAGCACCTGCGCGGCGCGGACCTTGCCGTCGAGGACGGCCTGCATCCGGGCCAGGTCGAGGCCGTCGAGGATGCCGTCGTCGACGACCCCGGCGGTGTGCACGACGGCGGTCAGCCCGGGCAGGCCGGCGACGAGGGCGGTGACGGCGTCGGCGTCGGTGACGTCGCAGGCCACCACCCGGGCGGCGCCCAGCTCGGCGACCAGCTCGGCCGCGCCGGGGGCGTCCGGACCGCGCCGGGAGGCGAGCACCACCTCGGCGGCGCCGTTGGCCAGCAGCCAGCGGGCCACGTGCCGGCCCAGCGCGCCGGTGCCACCGGTGACGAGGACGGCGCCGGAGGGCCGCCAGGCCGCCCCGGCGGGCGGGGTGGCGGGGACGAGCCGCCGTTCGAGCACGCCTTGCGGGCGGATCGCCACCTGGTCGTGGCCCGCGTCGGCGAGGACGGCGAGCAGCGCGTCCCCGGCGGCCCGGTCGAGGCGGCCGGCCGGGTTCGACCCGGCGCCGACGGCGCCCCGGCCAGGCTCGACGGCGGGCAGGTCGATCAGGCCGCCCCAGCGGTCCGGCTGTTCGAGGGCGACGACCCGGCCGAGGCCCCAGGCCGCGGCGGACGAAGGGCCCGCGACGTTCTCGCCGCCGCCGACGGACACGGCGCCCCGGGTGAGGCACCACAGCCGGCCGGGCAGTCCGGTGTCGGCGAGGGCCTGGACGAGAGTGAGCAGCAGTGCCGTCCCGGCGGGTACGGCGGGCGCGTCGGGCAACGGCTCGTCCCGCTCGGGCAGCAGGCACAGCACCCCCGCCCAGCCGCCTTCGCCGCGCTCCCGCAGCGCCGTGCCCAACTCCCCCCGCCCCGCCCCAGGCGTGACCCGAAGGACGTCGACATCCCCCCCGCCCCGCCGGAGCGCGTCGACAACCCCGCCCCACTCTCCGCGATCTTGCACTTCCGGCCCCGGCGAAAGCCACATTCCACCCGTCTCGGGGGCCGCAACTGCAAGATCGGCGGGGAGGGGGGCGGGGGTGACGACGAGCCAGCGGCCCGGGAGGGACGGGGTGGGGGCGGGGTGGATCTGGTCCCAGGTGATGCGGTACGACCAGGCGTCCAGCGCGGCGTCGCGCAGGCGGGTCCGCCGCCACGTCGACAGCACCGGTACGGCCGGGGCGAGGGCCTCCACGGCGGCCGGGTCGTCCTGCACGGCCAGGTGGGACGCCACGGCGGGCAGGTCGCCGCGCTCGACGGCGGCCCAGAAGTCGCTCTCGGCGCCGTCGGTCCGCTCGGGCGACGCGGCGGTCGTGCCGTCGACCTCGGGCCAGTACCGCTCGTGCTGGAACGCGTACGTGGGCAGATCCACCCGGGCCGCACCGGTGTCGGTGAACCACTGCGCCCAGGCGACCGGGACGCCGTGGACGTGCAGCTCGGCCAGGGCCGCCAGCAGGGCGTGCGTTTCCGGCCGGTCCCGCCGCTGGGTGGGCACGGACAGCACGCCGTCGTCGGCGGGCAGGATGTCCGCGGCCATCGCCGTCAGGACGCTCTGCGGGCCGACCTCCAGCAACGTGCCCGCCCTGGCGGCCCGGAGCGCGGTCACGCCGTCGGCGTACCGCACCGCCTCCCGGACGTGCCGCACCCAGTAGTCGACGGTGCGGATCTCCTCGCCGTCGGCCAGCGCACCGGTCACGTTCGACACCACCGGCAACACCGGCGCCGAGAACGTCAGCCGGCCCAGGACGGCCCGGAACCTCGCCAGCATCGGCTCCATCAACGGGCTGTGGAACGCGTGGCTGACGGTCAGCCGGCGGGTACGCACACCCCGCTCCCGCCAGACCCGCTCCACCTCGTCGAGGGCCTCCACGGCGCCCGACACCACCACAGAGGTCGGACCGTTGACCGCCGCGACGCCCAGCCGGTCGGTGAGCGCGTCCAGCGTGGCCAGCACCTCGGCCTCCGACGCGGCGACGGCCAGCATCCCGCCGCCGGCCGGCAGCGCCTGCATCAACCGACCCCGCGCGGCCACCAGCGCACACGCGTGCTCCAGGGACAGCACACCCGCGACGTGTGCCGCGGTGATCTCCCCGATCGAGTGACCGCCCACGAAATCCGGCGCCACACCGAACGATTCGACGAGCCGGAACAACGCGACCTCGACCGCGAACAGGCCAGCCTGGGTGAACACCGTCTGGTCCAGCAGGTCCGCCTCCGGCGATCCCGCCTCGGCGAACAGCACCGTCTTCAACGGCTGCGGCAACGCCCGGTCCAGGTGCCCGCACACCTCGTCCAGCGCGGACGCGAAGACGGGGAAGGTCCCGTACAACTCCTGGCCCATGCCGGCGCGCTGCGCGCCCTGGCCGGAGAAGAGCACGGCGAGCTGGCCGCGCGCGGAACCCGTACCGGCGAGGACGTTGCCGGCCGGCGAGCCGGCGGCCAGGGCCCGCAGCCCGGCCACCAGGTCGTCGCGGCCGGTGGCGGCGATCACCGCGCGGTGGTCCAGCACGGACCGGGAGACCACCGACGAGTACGCGACGTCGAGCGGGCGGGCGTCGCCGTCGGCGTCGGCCAGCCAGGCGGCCCAGCGGCCGGCCTGGGCGGCGACGGCTGCGTCGGATCGGGCGGAGAGCAGCACCGGGACGACCGGACGGTCGCCCGTCGGCGGCTCGTCCAGCGCGGGCTCCGGCGTCGGGGCCTGCTCGATGATGGTGTGCGCGTTGGTGCCGGACACCCCGAACGACGACACCGCCGCCCGGCGCGGCCGGTCCACGGCCGGCCACGGGGTCGCCTCGGTGGCGAGCGCGACCGCCCCGGCGGTCCAGTCGACGTGCGGGGACGGCTGGTCCACGTGCAGGGTGGGCGGGACGATGCCGTGCTGGATGGCCAGCACCATCTTGATCACGCCGGCGACGCCGGCGGCGGCCTGGGTGTGGCCGAGGTTGGACTTGACGGAGCCCAGCAGGACCGGGGCGACCTCGCCCCGGTCCTGTCCGTACGTGGCGAGCAGGGCCTGCGCCTCGATCGGGTCGCCGAGCCGGGTGCCGGTGCCGTGCGCCTCCACCACGTCGATCTGCTCGGGAGCGAGCCGGGCGTTGGCGAGGGCCTGCCGGATCACCCGCACCTGGGAGGGGCCGTGCGGGGCGCTCAGGCCGTTGGACGCGCCGTCCTGGTTGACCGCGCTGCCGCGGACCACGGCGAGGACCGGGTACCCGTGGCGTTGGGCGTCGGAGAGGCGGGCGAGCAGCAGCATACCGACCCCCTCCGACCAGGAGGTGCCGTCGGCGGCGGCGGCGAACGCCTTGCACCGCCCGTCGGCGGCGAGCCCGCGCTGCCGGCTGAAGCCGACGAACACGGCCGGGGTGGGCATGATGGTGACGCCGCCGGCGAGGGCCAGCTCGCAGTCGCCGTTACGCAGCGCCTGGACGGCCAGGTGGATCGCCACGGACGAGGAGGAGCACGCGGTGTCGATGGTGACCGCCGGCCCCTCCAGGCCAAGGGTGTACGCCACCCGGCCGGAGACGACGCTCGTGGAGTTGCCGGTGAGCAGGTGCCCCTCGCCGTTCTCGGTCGCGGCCTGGGCGATCACCGCGTCGTAGCCGTGCGAGGCGGCCCCGACGAACACCCCGGTACGGCTGCCCCGCACGGTCGGCAGCGGCAGCCCGGCCCGCTCGAACGCCTCCCAGGACGTCTCCAGCAGCAGCCGCTGCTGCGGGTCCATGGCCAGGGCCTCGCGGGGGCTGATGCCGAACAGGTCGGCGTCGAAGTCCCCGGCGCCGTAGACGAAGCCGCCCTCCCGGACGTAGCTGGTGCCGGGGTGGTCGGGGTCGGGGTGGAAGAGCCGGTCGAGGTCCCAGCCCCGGTCGGCGGGGAACGGGCCGATCCCGTCGCCGCCGTCGCGCACGAGCTGCCACAGCTGCTCGGGCGAGTCGACCCCGCCCGGGTAGCGGCAGCTCATCGCCACGATGGCGATGGGCTCGGAGTCCCGCGCCTCCAGCTCCCGCAGCCGCCGCCGGGTACGCCGCAGCTCCGAGGTCGTACGCTTCAGGTACTCGACGTACTTCTCGTCCTCGTTGCTCACCGTGGACCCACCCTCACTCGGCTTGCCGATGTTCTTGCGGCTGGCGGTCACGACGTCTCCAGCTCGCGGTCGATCAGGTCGAAGATGTTCTCGGCGGTGGCGGACTCCAGGTCGTCGTCGCCGTCCGCGTCGGACTGCCGCTCGGTCAGCCGGTCCAGCAGGCCGTGCAGCCGGTCGGTGATCCGGCGGAACTCGACGTCGGTCGGGTCGAGCCCGGCGAGCGCCGCCTCCAGCCGGTCGAGTTCCCGTCCGGCGCCCGCCGACCGGTCGGCTGCCGTGTCCGCGAGGTCGAACTGCGTCGCCAGGTACGCGGCGAGCGCCGCCGGCGTCGGGTTGTCGAAGACCAGCGTCGCCGGCAGCCGCAGCCCGGTGGCTGCCCCGAGCCGGTTGCGCAACTCGACCGCGGTGAGCGAGTCGAAGCCGAGTTCCCGGAACGCCTTGGTCGGTTCCACGGCGGCCGAGTCGCCGCGGCCGAGGACCACGGCGACGTGCGACAGCACCAGGTCGCGCAGGGCGCGTTCCCGCTTGTCCGCGGGAAGGGCGCGCAGGGTGTCGACGAACGCCTGCCCGCCGGCGGCCTCGGCGGCGACGGCCCGCCGGCTGGCGGGGCGGACCAGGGCCGCCAGCAGCGGGTGGACGGGCGCGCCGGACGCCGCCATGCCCGTGTTGATCTTCGCGGGCATCAGCACCGCCCGCTCCGAGCGCCAGGCCGCGTCGAACAGGGCGAGGGCCTCGTCGTTGGTGAGCGCCACCAGGCCGCTGCGCTCCAGCCGCCGCAGGTCGACGGCGTCGAGGTGCCCGGTGATGCCGCTGGCCTGCGCCCACAGGCCCCAGATCAGGGAGACCGCCGGCAGGCCGAGGGCCCGCCGGTGTTCGGCGAGGGCGTCGAGGAACGCGTTGCCGGCGGCGTAGTTGCCCTGGCCCGGCCCGCCGAACAGGCCGGCGGCGGCGGAGTAGAGCACGAACGCGGTCAGCTCACGGTCGAGCGTGGCCCGGTGCAGGTTCCAGGCCGCGTCGACCTTCGGCCGCAGCACCGCGGCGAGGCTGTCCGGGGTGAGCGACTCGACGGTGGCGTCGTCGATGACACCGGCGGTGTGCACGACGGCGCGCAGCGGATGCCGGGTGTCCACCATGGACAGCACCTCGGCGACGGCGTCCGGGTCGGCCAGGTCGGCGGCGACGATCGACACGTCCGCGCCGAGCGCCTTGAGGTCGGCCAACAGCTCGTCCGCGCCCTTGGCGTCCGGGCCGCGCCGGCTGACCAGCAGCAGGTGCCGGGCGCCGTGCGCGGTGACCAGGTGCCGGCAGAGCAGCGCGCCCAGGGTCCCGGTGGCGCCGGAGACCAGCACCGTGCCGTCGAGCCGCGGCACCTGCGGGATGCTCAGGGTCAGCTTGCCGACGTGTCGGGCCTGGCTGAGGAAGCGGAACGCCTCGGGGCCGCGCCGGACGTCCCAGGTGCGCCGGGGCAGCGGCCGCAGCGCGCCACTCGCGAACAGCGCCATCAGCTCGTCCAGCATCCGCCTGATCGTGTCCGGGCCGGCCACCATGAGGTCGAAGTCCTGGTAGCTCACGCCGGGGTGTGCGGCCGCGACCCGCCGCGGGTCCCGCTTGTCCGTCTTGCCCATCTCGACGAACCGGCCGCCGGGGGCCAGCAGCCGCAGGGACGCGTCCACGAACTCGCCGCTGAGCGCGTTGAGCACCACGTCCACGCCGCGCCCGCCGGTGGCCTCGCGGAACTCGTCGACGAAGTCGAGGGTGCGCGAGGACGCGATGTGCGCGTCGTCGAAGCCGGTGGCGCGCAGCGCCGGCCACTTGCCGGGGCTGGCCGTGCCGTAGACCTCCGCGCCGAGGTGGCGGGCGATCTGCACGGCGGCCATGCCGACGCCGCCGGCGGCCGAGTGCACCAGCACCGACTCCCCGGACTTCAGCCGGCCCAGCTCGACCAGCCCGTACCAGGCGGTCAGGAAGACCACCGGCATGGCGGCCGCGTCGGCGTACGACCAGCCGTCGGGGATCCGGGTGAGCATGCGGTGGCCCGTGACCGCGACGGAGGAGAACGAGCCGGAGATGATGCCCATGACGCGGTCGCCGGGCGCGAGGTCGGTGACGCCCGGGCCGACCTGGAGCACCACGCCGGCGCCCTCGCTGCCCAGCACCTCCTGGTCGGGGACCATGCCGAGGGCCAGCACCACGTCCCGGAAGTTGAGCCCGGAGGCGCGCATCTCGACGACGACGTGTCCCTCCGGCACCTCGTCCGCCCCGGTCGGGACGGGCAGCAGGGCCAGGTTCTCCAGGGTGCCCTTCTCGGTGACGTCGAGCCGCCACGGCGCCTCGTCGCCGGGCAGCGACAGCACCCCGGCGTCCCGCGCCCGGGCGAGCCGGAGCACCAGGACGGCGCCGTCGCGGACCGCGAGCTGCGGCTCGCCGGAGCCGACCGCAGCCGCGATCGCGGCACGGGAGGAGGCGGCGTCGTCGGTGTCGAGCAGCGTGAACCGGCCGGGGTGTTCGGACTGCGCCGATCGGACCAGCCCCCACAGGGCGGCGTTGGCGAGGTCGCGGGGGGCCTCGCCGGGCGCGGCGGCGACCGCACCCCGGGTGTGCAGGACCAGGCGGGTCTGCTCCAGCCGCGGCTCGGCGAGCCACCGCTGCACCAGCGCCAGGGCGTCCCGGGTCGCGTCGTGCGCGTCCGCGACGGCCCGGACCGGGGCCGCGTCCGGACCGGCCCGCAGGTCGACCACGACATCCGGTACGTCGCCGCCGCCGTCCAGCGCGGCCACCAGATCCGCCAGGTCGCGGTGGCCCGCCACCGGGTGGCCGGCGGCGGCCAACGCGTCGGCCAGGCCGAGGGAGTCGTCGCCGAGCAGCGCCCAGCGCGTCGTGCTCCCGGCGGTCGCGTCGATCGCCGGCAGCGGCGTCCAGTCCAGGTGGAACAGCGAGGTGCGCCGCAGCGCGGCGGCCTCGTCGGCCCGGCCGGCGGCGACCTGGCGGAAGGTCAGCGCCTCCACCGTGAGGACCGGCTGGCCGGCCGGGTCGGCCAGGGTGACGGCGACCGTGTCCGGGCCGAGCGAGCGGAGCCGCGCCCGCAGCCGGGTGGCGCCGTGGGCGTGCAGGGTGACCGAGCGGAAGGCGAACGGCAACCAGCCGGTGCCGGTGGCGTCCGCCGGGTCGCCGAGCAGCCCGGCGGGCCCGGTGGCCTGGAGGGCCGCGTCGAAGAGGGCCGGATGCAGGCCGAACAGGGACGCCTCGGCGGCCACCGCGTCGGGCAGCACCACCTCCGCGTACACCTCGTCGTCGCGACGCCACAGCCGGCGCAGGCCACGGAACGCGGGGCCGAGGCCAAGCCCGCGCTCGGCCGTCTGCGCGTACCAGGCGTCCAGGTCGGCGTCGACCTCGACGGCGTCGGCCGGGGGCCACTCCCCCGGTACGGCCACGGGGGCGGGGAGCTGCGGCAGCAGCAGGCCCTCCGCGTTCCGGGTCCACTCCGCGTCTCCGCCCTCCTCCGGGCGCGAGTGCACGGTGACGCTCCGCTCGCCGGTGTCGCCGGGCGCGCCGAGGCGCACCTGCACCTGGATGGCGCCGGCGGGCGGCAACACGAGCGGGCTGATCAGGGCCAGGTCGCCCACCTGGCCGGCGTCGACCTCGTCGCCCGCGCGGATCACCATGTCCATCAGGCCGGTGCCGGGGACGATCACCGTCCCGCCGACGGCGTGGTCGGCCAGCCACGGGTGGGTACGCACGGACAGCCGCCCGGTGAACACCACCGTCTGGTCGTCGGCGACCGGTACGGCCGCGCTGAGCAGCGGGTGCCCGGCGTCCTGGAGGCCGGCCGAGCTGACGTCCCGCACCCGGTGGGCGGGGGCCTCCAGCCAGTACCGGTCCCGGTCGAAGGCGTAGGTGGGCAGGTCGACGGTCGGTGCGGGCGTGAGGACCTTCGTCAGGTCGACGGGCAGGCCGATCGCGTGCGCGGTGGCCAGGTTCGTCAGCAGCCG
>NZ_JBIDDG010000063.1:0-8710 GCF_043205005.1 Micromonospora sp. NPDC047620
TAGCCCGTACCTGGATCGAGTCGATCACCGCCCTGGACCAGTCCAGGTCCCCACGAGCCTGCAGGCGGCCACCTTGATCGGTCGCTCGAGATCGCGCCACCCCGTGCCACAACGGCCGCGGATATACGACCGCCGGCTCCTACCGGCGCAACGTACTGTGTTCGGGTGGAGACACTCGAGTCAGGACTTTCACGCCGCGGTCGGATACTCGCGCGTGAGGAAGAGTACGGCGATCACCCGAGTCCCGTGGACGCCGCTGACGCATATGCCCTCGATCACCTGCGCGACTTGATAGCGGAAGCGGTCCGCCGCAACTCCGATGTAGAGCTCGATGGAACGGACCTTGTGCTCATAAGCATTACAGGTCGCTCACCGATGTCCACAGTGGTCGCCTACGACGTATTACGGCCGCGTCGACTTTTGGTGATCCACTCTGGCAGGGGCGAGGAGGCTGTCAATGTAATCGGCGACTACGTGGTCGGTCCGGGTCGCCTGAGGCATTCCGAGTTCTTCCATAACCATGTAGACGCCATAGATCCACGGGTTGTGTACCAAATCATCAAGGACTTCCTCTCACGTCCTGACATTTCCCGTGATCGTGTGATCCTCAATATCACCGGCGGCAACAAAGTCATGAGCGCCGCCGCAGCGCTCGCAGCGTGGCAGCTCGATCTGGAACTGTGCTACGTCGATGTCGAGCCGGACCCTGCAACGGGACACATCCGGCCCGAGACTCAACGGCTTCTCCTGTTGGACAACCCCATCAGCATCTTCGGAGACCAGGAGATGGTCCGCGCTGCGGAACTTCTACGAGCTGGCGCATTCGACATTGCGAGCAAGAGATATCAGGATCTGAGCGACCGGCTGGCCAGCCCAAGCGTAGCCAGATTCTGGAAGGCGGTGAGCGATCTGTATAAGGCGTGGTGTGACCTGGTGTTGGCCGACCTCCCCGCGCTCGCTGACCGCGTGGAGGACTTGCTCAACAGCTACGGGGAGCCGCTGTCGCCGGCAATCACATCCAGGATTCGGCAACAAGTCGCCTTCTTGCGGCGGCTGGACGACTCGACAGAGAGCCGCCTCAACTTGATCCTGGGACTTCATATCCTCGGTGGCCACTATTCACGCCTCGGGCGGAATGACTTCGCGGCATTACTCTACTACCGGACGATCGAAGGCTGCCTAGCTTGGCGCCTTGAGGAGACCCACCGAGGATTTCTCTGTGACTCGCCGGACTACACATTGCTCGGCGATGACATCGAGAGTGGCTACGCTGCTTTGTCTATCGGATCTCCCGAGGATGACTCCGGCTTGCCGTCCAAGGTGAGCCTCGTCGCGGCAGCGAGGCTGCTCGCGTGCACGGACGACGATTTCGCAAAACGGGCGGGATTGACAAGCCAGAGGGCGATCCGCAACCTGGCCGACCTAACAGCGACGCGGAACAAGTCAGTCTTGGCCCACGGCTTCAAGCCGATCGACGTTGAATCGTCCGAGAATCTTGGGAGCCGCGCCTTCTTCTACCTCAAGAAGATTTGGGAGCTACATCGGCCGGGGGAAGACCTCGATGACCTGAGAAAACACCTGGCCTTTGTTGTTCCGCCAGAGAGCGGCGACTCAATGGCTAAGGAGGAATAGGCAGATAAAGCGGCAACTCGCAAGGTGCGGGTTCCAGACCTCCGACCGCCTTTCACTCTCAACCCGGTGCAGCAGTGTACGTCATGTCAGAGTGGTCAATCGAGTGGTTCAAGAATCGTTGAGCGTCAGTGACCACACTGCTACCGAGCGGGAGAAGCACTCCTGCCTCTACGCTGCCAAGAAGTCCGAGCCGCATGTCGAGGTTCGCTGAGAAAATTGCGCCTTGTCGCCCGTCCGCGATGACGGCTTTGGCGTGTGTCAGTGAATCGCCGTAGATTTCGACGCCCACGGAGGCAAGGTTGTCTAGTTCTTGCATGTGTGCAGGGAAGGTGCGACCACGGACGAGTAGGCGAACTCGTACACCACGGTCGATCGCAGACCTTAGAGGATCTAGCACCCAGTATGGTTCGTCGGCGATCCCAGCGATACTGAAGGTGGCGAGGTCCAATTTCGATTCCGCAGAACTGATAATGTGCCGAATCGTCTCGGCGATCAAGCTGCGGTTGCTGTGGGTCCAGATGATCGAGCCGGTCGCATTGATCTGAACGGCCGGCAGTTGAGGGAGCGGTAGAACAGGCTTACGTTGCCTCAAGGCATACGCGAAGCCTGGCCGGGCTTCCTCGCTGCTTTCATGCCACAGCCGGGCGAAGAAGCGGCTAGCCTCGAGTACGCGCGCCTGGTCGTGGATAAGCACGCCCAACTCGCCTGTCACCGGCCGGTTGTCCGTGCCGGTGAGGGCACTTGTCTCCAGGTTGGCGCTCCCGATCAGCGCGCGTCTGTCGTCGACAACTATGAACTTGGCGTGACAATCAACATGGCCGCGAACATAGATTCCCGCCTTGGTGAGCCTATGGAACCGCTTTCTCTGAGCCTCTATTGAGCCGTTGTCGTCCGTCTCGGTGTCTTCGAGGGAAACGAGATCAAGCTCAGCTAGACCTCGGGCGAGGGAACGATCGTTCCATGCCGTGATGACATAAACGCGGCCCCTCAGCCGGTCGACAGCGTCCAGAAGGGACCGCAGGAGCTCGTCCTCGCCTAAACGGAAACTTGCGATGAAGACCTTCTCGCGAGCGGAGTCGATCAGTTCGACAACGTTGTTGCGTATATTGGATTCTGATCCTCGATAGGAGAAGACAACTTGCTGTCCGGCGTCATCGCATGATTCCGCCCGTATTGGCACGCTCGACAACTGCCTTATTTGAAAGGTGCCTGTGCTTGGGTCGACCTCGCCGACGTTTATCGGCCTAGTCACGCGGAATGTCCGTTGGCTCGGTGAGTGCATATGCGAGCGTGAAGTGTCCCAGCGACCACACTCGGCTTAGCATGTCGTCGATTGTCGTCAACTGCGGAACGTGTGGTTGCGGTGGCCTGCTCTCGTCAAGGAAACGGAGAATCGGATTGACCGAGCCCTCGGCCTGCGCTTTGGCTATTGCCTTGTCGCGCGCGAAGAGACGCTCAGCGCGTGGGTCTGTTGGGCGGAACGACATTGACAGAGAAACGGTGCAGTCATCGGCGACCACCTCCAAGGCGGCTTCCGAGGCGAGGTTCTGCTGGGTCGCCACTTCCGACGCCGATAAACCATCGACGTCGAGCTGCCAGGTGTCTATTGAGCACCGCGTGGGCAAGACACGTGGAGGCGTCGATGTTGACGAGGTCAAGGCGTGCCAGAGTGCTCGCCGATACGTTGTCGTTCCCAGCACGTCCGCCAACTGCTTCCATGAATCACCGAGGTTGGTCTGGCCTTGGATTAAGATGTGGACCGGCTCGGATCGTGCCTGATCGTTCGAACGCCGAGAAGGTTTCGAGTGGAACATAAGGGACAGTTCGGTGCTTTCGTGGGTGGTTCGAAGGACCGCGTCGCACTGGTACGCGAGACAAGTGCCGTCGGCGAACAGAGGTGGATCAGGAGTGGTTACCCGCTCTGTAAGTCCGACGACGCCAGAGTCGGCGCCGCGGATGCGGCCGAGCCGGATGTGCTCTTCCAGAAGGTCTGACCTCTTCACGCCCGCCAATTCTCGCGGGGCGGGAACTGTCGCGACGATGTACCGGCCTCGATCGTCGAGCTTTGAGAACGCCTTCGCATCTTGTTTCGACAGGGCTACAACCTCGTCTGAGTCGGGCAAATAGATATATGATTGAGAGCCCTCGACCGCATCGTAAGTCTGTCCCCTTTCAAGGGTTTGGCGTGCCGTACTCGTTGCAAAGTATTCAGTATCGCGTCTTACGACGGCCCCGCCCCTAATCAGCCTACGGCAAAGCGCGTGCAGCAACTCGGATGGCAAACCGGTGATGGCCTCGAACTGCGCCGTACTGAACGTCTCAAGTTCTGTTGCGCATTCCAGAACGAACAATTCGAGCTTGGTCAGGCTCGAACTGTTGCGCTTCCTGACCTCTACATCAGGCCAGAATGCGATCCGCAACGCGGCTCCGTAAATGTGGAGCGCGTTGTCACCCGGCCCGTGGCTGCCTCGCGCCGAACGTCGGACTTTCACTGAGCGACGTGGCGTCATCAGGTGTCCTTCACGATAGTCATCACGTCTTTGCGACTTTCCAGCGTGCTAAAGAGATGCCTGTAGAACTTCGTGGCTTCCGGCACAGACCGTAGACCTTCGAGGGTGGGCCGGTGCCCGATCATGATGAGGCCGCGGCGAGCGCGCGTGAGTGCTACGTTGAGCCGGCGCGTGTCCTGTAGCCAGCGCCCGTAGTTCGGACCGGGCCTGCCCTGCTTAGCTCTACAAAAACTGACGATCACCAGGTCGCTCTGCTGGCCCTGAATGCTGTCGATGACGCCGACCACATCGAAGCCAACTCTGGCGAAGGCCGGCGAGTGGGGGTATTCGATTCGGTCGCGGATGAGGCGGGCTTGCTTTTTGTAGAATGTCAGGACGCTCACAGAGAGCGTTTCGTTAGTCGCTTGCAACTCCCGCTCGATATTCGAGCAGACGCGCCAAACCCAGTCCACCTCTAGGGCGTTGGTGAAGCCGCCGTCGTCGAACTCGTCGTAAGCACGCTGATGTGCCGCGGTATCCATGAAGACAACCGGGGCGCCGAACGCCGGCAGCACGAACGGCTGTGGACCGGTCGCCCCCGGAGGGGGCGAGAGGAGTCCGCCACCGTAAATCGGCTCGTTGACCAAGCTCGCAATAGGCTCGATCATTCGCCGCTGTGTGTTCAGCTTGGCGACAAGCCCGTCCGGCACTGTGGTGATACACCGCTCGAACAAGCTCTTCGTCAGATGCTTGCGAACAAGCCTTATCACCTGCTGTTCCGGACTCTTTTTCTTCCGGCCGATCAAGCGCAGAAGATCATCGAAAGTTTTCTCATGGACCGACCAATTCGGTGACTTGCGCAGTTCTTCCGTCGCCGCGAGGACAGAGTCCCGCCGGAATTCTCTGGTCTCGTCGTCCTCATACCACTGCGTCGCAAGCCTGCTCACTGCCTCCTCAAGGTCGATGGCGGATCCTGCCTTGGCGAGATGGATCGCCGCCAACGCCAGAAAGTGGAGCTCGTCCTTCGGGTCTAGATATGGTGGGAGTTGATGCTCGTCGCCCACGATAATCCATCGTTTTGACTGGTTGGCGCCGATAAGAAACTCAAGGTCGATGACTCGGCTCGCCTCATCAACAATAAGCGTGTCGAAGTCGACATCGTCAAGTGAGGCCGCTCCGCCCGGTGTCGCGCACAAAACGTTCGCCGACTGCCGAATCTGAAGCTGAAACTCGTCACGTGATTCAGCTCGACTCTTACCCTGAGTCTGCCCGCTAGCCTCAAACCAGCGGGCTTCTAACTCTATGAACTTCTTGAGCACGGCCGCCCGGTCGGCGAGTTCTTGCTCGCGCGCCTCCCAAGCGTGATCTGCAATGCTACTGATTTCGTGCCCGACAAGATGGACGAGATGGTCGGCGGCTAGGACCTCTCGTACTCGCGCCTCGGCCAGCTGGTCCTGCGCCCTCATGTATTGCTCGGCGAGACGCTCGCGTTCGTCTGCATAGCGGGCCGCGCCTTCCATCAACTGCTCGGAGCGCTCGGCCTGTCGCAGAAATATCGCTTCGATCCTGGACTCTGTTCCTTGGATGAGTCGCTCAAGTCTCTCTGACTTGGTTCTCAGTTCGCCAATCTCGCTAAGTTGAGCCATCACGCCAGGACCAGCAGGACGAGTGCCCCTGCGCTCCACGTCGGCTAGCTCTGAGCGAAGGCGTTCTAGCGACTCTTCGGACTCACGAACCGTCTTAACGTCAGATGACTCAGATTTGTTCATTTCTGAGACCTGACTCTCGTACTCCCTCTCCAGACGCTCCAGGGCGCCGGTGCCGTCTGCCAGGGTTCGCTCGAAAAGAGACCGCTGACTTCGGTACAGCCGGAACTCAGTGATCGCTTCGCGCAGAGAAACTAGCTCGTCGATTTCGTCGCGCCACTCTTTCGCTCTGGACTGATCAATTGTCCTTGCGCGGCGCAGGTAGGTCGCTGACAGGTGCTCCGGCATGAATCGCTGCAGGTCCCCGCGAACCCTCGACTCATCCCACGCGATACGGATAGGAAAGATGCTCGGCTCATTACTAAGTCTCTGGAGGACCTCATCCAGGGCCACGTGCATAGGAGCGACCAGTAAGACACGCTCGCCTCGTTCGACGAGCTGTAACACGCTCTCGGTAATAACGGAGGTCTTGCCGGTGCCGGGAGGGCCCTTGATAAGAAAGGCGTGTGGGGCGTTGACCGCACCAGCAACTGCTTCTCTCTGTTCATCGTTGAAACGAAACTCGTCCGGACCGGCTCCGCATTCCAGGTGGAACTGACCAATTTCTGTTCGCTGTATGTTTGCCAGTCCTTCGGGCCGGAGTAGGAGAAGTGCCAGATCGTTCCATGATCCATCTATGTTCTCCGCTGTGAAACGGCGAACTGCGGCCGCATTGGCAAGCATCGAGAAACGAGGCACAGCCTCGACGGTTACGTTGAGCCCTCGTTCGAGAACGACACTGCGGGGTAGTCGAAGTAGCAGGACTCCACGGTCCTTGTTAGAGCCGGCCTCGTCAACCCGGCACCGTAGAGTGACTTGATCCCCTAGCGTGAGCGTGACTCTTGCGTGATCGAACAGGCGCGAATTGGCTTGAACCTGGACGACCGCGTTTCCTACGTGGCTGCCCGCGACCACGCCTTCGTCAGATATCTCCGCAGTCGTCGCAGCGCGCAACCGTAATACCTGGAGCAAGGCCGAGATGGTGGCAAGCTCGCGTTTAGCGTCCCTCCTGAAACTTCTGCCTGGCGGCTTGCGTTTTGCCTTAGCTAACCGCCGACGGCTCGTACCACGAATGCTCTCCCGCCTGCGGAGGATTGACCTCGCTCTTGCGAATTTCTCCACAAGGTCAGGGAGGTCACACGGTGCGTCGTCGCGCTGTGGTCTCTCGAGCGTTACTGAATCCGGCCGGACCAACAAGTTGCGCCGGGCGACGATTGAGAACTGGACGTCGACTACTTTTGCTATTTCCGTGGACCCATCACGGCCAGTTGACGGGACAACAATGAGCCGAAACTGGGAGCCGGTCGCGATGAAAACACTGCCTTGCTCTCTGTGTGTGAGCGTCATCCCGTCCATCAGGTCGGCCTCGACCTCGTGAGCGCTGACGCCTGCCTTGTCCAAGACGTGCCGCAAGACGGTGAAGCGAATTGTCGCCTTCTCCGCATCACATCGCGCGAATGCCTCAGGGTTACGCTCGACGCACTCGTCATCAAGCCACGCGATGGGAATTTGCATCTCGGTCACTGGACAGGCAACCTACTGGCGCCTGGTGCAGACCGGTGCCGCCGACGGCACGTTCCGAGACGTGAATGCAGGGCCCTCCTCCTGTGCGTTATGCGGCGACCTGCCGTTGTCGGAGGTGCGGCCGTCAGGCGAACCGCGTTGCGAGCGACCGAGAAGCTTGCCATCGACGGACCTCCTGCTTCATCTCCCGGCCCATTATGCACGTCGGTTTCAGGTAAGAACGCTCTTTAATTTCCATGTATCGATGGTAAGTCCGGTCTGACCTAGGCGATTGGCTGGGAGTTGGGCGGTCGTGGCTTCCGACGGCCACTCGATTGGATGGCGGATGTGTCGCGGACCGTGGACTTGCCGAACTGTTTCCTGCTCCGCGCTTGAAGGTTGGCGGAGCGGCGTCGTCCACCCACGGTCGCGTACACCACCGCATCAGGGTCATTGCGTTGTTGAGTTGCTGCTGGTTACGGCGGTGATGAGGTCGTGTGGGCGGCGGGTTGCGCGGGCGATGTTGGCCTCGCCGTCGATGCGGCGGCAGCTGATCGCGGTGTTGCGCAGGGCGGCGATGACGGCGGGTTCGGTGCCGGTGCGGGTGCGGGCTTGGTGGAGATCTTCACGGAACGTGACATCTCGGATGTAGTGGATCTTGTTCTCGGTTCGCCATTCGCGGTGGGCCCAGTCCTGTAGGTCGGCGGGTTGGGCTTCGTTGGCGGGCGGGGACACGATCGGGTACGCGGTCTCGCGGCTGGTCTTTGCGCTGGTGGTGCGGGTGATTCGGATGGCCGGTTGGGCGTGGGGAACGATACCGCCGGGGGCGTGCACGGTGACGGCTTTGACGGTGCGGGTTTCACGACGGCCATGTCGGGTGTCGCGGGTGCGGTCCCCTGCCGGGGGTGCGCCCAGGGGCAGGGCTTTGATCTGGGCGAACAGGGCGGGCTGGTTGCCCTTGGGGCAGTCGTCGGCTCGGGGAATGATGTTCAACCTGTGGGGTGTCCGAGGTGGAGCGTTGGTGTCCTGATGCTCTGTGGAAGATCGCCGCGCCGTTGATCCCGCCTGTGCCGGTGCGGCCGCAGGGTGGTGGGCGGCGGCGGATAGATGATCGGACGGTGCTGGCCGCGATCTGCTACCTGACCCAGGCCGGGTGCTCCTGGTGGAAGCTGCCCGAGGCGATATTCGGCGTCACCCGCGCGACCGCGCACCGCCGCTTCGTTGAATGGACGAAGGCCGGGCTGTGGCCTGCGCTGCACCTGGCGGTGCTGCGGCGGCTGCAGGCTCGTGGGGACCTGGACTGGTCCAGGGCGGTGATCGACTCGATCCAGGTACGGGCTG
>NZ_JBIDDG010000064.1:0-8651 GCF_043205005.1 Micromonospora sp. NPDC047620
ATCCGCCGCTACATCATCTGGCGGAACAAGCACGCCACCGACAAACGCCTCAGCCAGGTAGTCAACAGGGCCAACATTGCCTGACGCGGCACTAGGACGCCTGACGCATGGGCATCGCGGCCAGCCAGACGTCGGCCAGGTCGCTGAGGGGGACGTCGAGGGCCTGGCTGAGGCAGACCACGGTGCCGAACGCCGGCGCGGGAAGGCGGCCCGCCTCGATCTTGCGCAGCGTCTCTGGGGAGATGCCGGCCGCCAGGGCCACCTCGACGAGGCTGCGGCCGGCCCGCGCGGCCCGGAGGGCGGCTCCGAGGCGCTGGCCCGCTGCGATCTGTTCGGCGGTGAGTGGTTGGCGAACCATGCCAGCAGGATATCCCTCCGGAGCATCCCGACCCGGCGTGGTATAAAAATACCGGTATAAAAATACCGCAGCTGTGGAGGGAGGCTGTCGTGATCGAGCTCAAGTCCGCCGAGGAGATCGGCCGGATGGCGGTGACCGGCCAGTTCGTCGGCGAACTGCTCGCCGAGCTGAGCGATGTCGCCGCGGTCGGCGTCAACCTGATAGACCTCGAACACCACGCCCGCCGCCGGATCAAGGAACGCGGCGCCGAATCCTGCTACTGGGACTACGCCCCTTCGTTCGGCCGCGGCCCGTTCCGCAACGTGCTGTGCCTGTCGGTCAACGACGCGGTGCTGCACGGCCTGCCCCACGACTATGTCCTGCGGGACGGTGACCTGCTCAGCATCGACATGGCGGCCGGCATCGACGGCTGGGTCGCCGACTCCGCGCTCTCCGTCATCGTCGGCACCCCCGACCCGGCCGACCTGAAGCTGATCGAGGCCACCGAGGTCGCGCTGGAGGCCGGCATCACCGCCGCCCAGCCCGGCGGTCGCCTCGGCGACATCTCCGCCGCGATCGGCGAGGTCGCCCGCTCCTACGGCTACGGCGTCAACGCCGAGTTCGGCGGCCACGGCATCGGCCGCACCATGCACGAGGCCCCGCACGTATCCAACAACGGCCGCGCCCGCCGCGGCATGAAACTCAACCCCGGTCTCACCATCGCCATCGAGCCCTGGTTCTGCCGCTCCACCGACAAAATCACGTTCGACAACGACGGCTGGACGATCCGCTCCGCCGACGGCTCCCGCAGCGCCCACTCCGAACACACGGTCGCCATCACGGATTCCGGCCCCCAGGTGCTGACCCGCCGCCCCAGTCGCGACGCCGCCTCGGCCGAGCCCACCAGAAAGCCCGCCACAGCCTCCTGACCCGCTGCCCGCCCTGGCGCGTGACTCAGGGCGTTCCGGGCATGGGGCCTGCCGCAACCTCCTGAGCAGGTCCCAACCGCCCGCCTCAGCCCACCACTCAGGCACGCGCCGTCCGGCTGGCCCCTTCAGCGGCCAACACCTGGCACCGGGACCGTCAGCGGTCGCTGCCGATGCACGAGGTGTTCGGCGCTCCCGGGGGGACCGTTCGGCGGGTTCCGCGCCGTCGAAGCGCCAGCCGCCAAGCCCCGGCCGGGGACCATCCGGGCGAACAAGGCGTGGTCACCCGCCTGCATGTCGACCTGTATCGGCGGATCCAGCGCCAGCAACTGGTCCTGCTCGGCCCGGCCGGTAGCGGGAAGACCGCAACGATGCTGATCCTGCTGATCGGGGCAGCGAAGGAGTGCGTCAGACCGGCCTCGGCACCGGAACGTGCCGACACGCCGGTGCCGGTCTGGGTCACCCTCGGCGGGTGGAACCCGGACGAGAGGTCGCTCCTCGACCACGTGGTCGAGGAGATGGAGACGAACTTCCCGGCGCTGCGGCACCCGCGATACGGCGCGAACGTCGCACGCCGCCTGGTCGAGCACAAGCGGGTGGCGCTCTTCCTCGACGGCCTCGACGAGATGCCCGCGGCGGGGCAGCGGGCCGCGCTCACCAGGATCGCGCGCGAGGCCGCCGGCCTGCGGATCGTGCTCACCTCCCGGATCGAGGGGTACGACCGGGCGCGTGCCGGCGGACGGTTGCCGCGCCCGGTCGTCCTCCAGCTCGACAAGGTCGAGTCGGAGACTGCCGTCGAGTACCTGCGCCGTGGTCACGACAGTGACCGGCAACGCCGGTTTTGGCACCGGCTCACCGAACATCTGCTCAGCCGACCCGACTCGCCGGTCGCGGAAGCGTTCGCCACCCCGCTGATCCTGAGTCTGGCCCGCGACGCGTTCGACGGGCCGGACGGTGACGTACCCGACCCCGCGGAGCTGATCGGGCTCACCTCGGTGGCAGCGGTGAAGGCCCGCGTGATCGGCCAGTTCCTGGAGCGGGCCTACCCCTCCGGTTCCGGCCGGCGCGGCGGGCGCGACCAGCGTCACCTGTTCTACCTGTCCTGGCTCGCTCACCACCTGCGGGGGCGCCGCGACCTGCGGTGGTGGGAGATCCCGACCTTGATTCCGATCAGGGATCTATCGATCGCGGTCGGCGCCGGGTTCGGACTGCCGACGGCAGTGCTGGCCGGGGCGTGCGTGGCGTTGGCCGGCGGGGCTCGGTCCGATGAGGTGATCAGGGCTTCGACCAGGGCGATTGCGTAGTCGGCTGGCAGATGCCTGGAGCTACGTGGCACGGGTCCTGACGTCGCGGCTGCGCCGCTACCGCTCCTTGAGGCGACGGTCGACCTCCTCGGCGACCCGCCGGTGCAGCTCGGCCAACCGCTCGTCGGTGTACTTGGTCAGGTCGCCCGGGTCCGTGCCGCCGTTCGCCGCCTGCTCCCGTTGCTTCTGCTGCTCCCGGCGTTGCAGTTCCTGCTCCTCAGGCGAACCGGGGGCGGCGTACGCGCACCGGACGAGGGTGCCGTCGACGTTCTTCAGGCAGGTTGCCTCCCGGCCGTCGATCTGGCCCCGGCCCTCCACCCGGTACCGGATGCTCTGCTCACTGCCGAGTGTGGCGGTCCACGTGCTGCCGCCGGTCGGCACCACCTCGAACACCTGGTCGTCGTTCCAGCAGCAGACGTCCCGGTACTCCGCCTTGATCAGGGCGACGATCGCCTGAGGCGACGACCAGGTCGGGCTGAGCCGGTGCACGGTCAGCGGGGCGAGACCGCGGCCGGCGTGCCGGGTCGGCACGGTCGACACCGCCACCACCGAACTGGCCTCGCCCTGCGGGGTGAGCGGGGTGACGTACGCGCTGCGTCCACTGCCGTCGCGGTAGCGGAGGCTGAACTCCGACTCGTTGCCCTCGTTGGCGCCGTCCTCGGAGGCGTCCCAGCCGCTGCGCTCGAACCACCAGTCGGCGAAACCGCCGACGGCGGTGGCTCCCTCCCGCTGCCGGGCGGCCAGGCTGATCGGGTAGGACGGTCCGGGCACCGTCGACGTGTCGTCGGTGATCGTGACCTTTCCGGTGCGGCCGTCGTACCGCGCCACACCGGCCGGCCGTTCGGTCACCACCAGGATTCCGGTCTGCTTTTTCAGCGGCACCACCACGATCGGGTTGTCGCCCTGGCAGTAGACGTACGCGTCGTCGGCGGAGAACCGGGCCCAGCGCCGTTCGGCGGAGATCTTCCGGCCCAGGTTGTGGCTGAACCAGCCGCCGATCCGCGCGTCGGCGGCTGACACGTCGAACTGGCACCGCTGCTGCGCCCGGCTCTTGCCGCCGAGCGGCACCTCCTGCATCAGACCGACCTCGTAGCCGGCCAACCATCCGCGCCGCTCGACCAGGACGGAGAACCGGTCGGAGTCGGGCAGGTAGCTGACGTCGGTGATCTCGCCGGTGACGTCGCCCAGGTTGGGCGCGGCCTGTGCCTTGCCGACCAGGTACGGCGCACGCGCGGCCAACTCCGGGACCGGATCGCTCACCACCTGCATGGTGGTCCCGTACGCCCGATCCTGGAGGTATTCGCCGTAGACCAGCCAGCACCCCCCAAGGGCCAGTCCGACGGCGGCGCCCAGCCAACCGAGAACGATGGTCCCACCGGTCAACTTGGGCGTGGTCTTGCGCCCGCGGAGGCGGTGGGTGAGCAGCCGCACCAGGGCCGGCCCCCCGGCGAGCAGGGCCAGCAGGGCCGGCGCTACCAGCCAGGGCACGAGTTTGCGCAGCTCCCACACGAGGACGGTGGTGGCGTACGAGGCGTACCAGCCGACCGCGCCGAGGAGGATGAGCAGAAAGATCGGCGTACCCGTCCGCAGCGCCCGATGCATCGACATCCTCCTTCGACAGGACGAGCCCTGATCGTATTGAGGACGTCAAGACGCCCTGGTGCCGCAGAGCAGCGCGACGACGGTCGGCGGATGCATCGAGGGTCCGCGATGCTCCGCACGGCCGGTGCGTCGAGCCACCGTCGGCAGGGGCGGATCTTGAGCGTGACGGTGCACGGGGTTATGTGGCTGTTGCCGAGGTAGCGCACGTCGTGGAAGAGCGGCCAGGGGGTACGGCCGTCAGCGACGCGGGTGATGGTGACACCGAGTTGGGCGGGCTGTCGTCGAGCCAGCGATAAAGGTCAGCGTCCTCGGTGAGGACGTCTGCGAACCTGCCGCACTGGTTCCGCCGCCTACGCATCCGCTGGGAGATCCGCGACGACATCCACGAAGCGTTCCTCACCCTCGCCTGCGCCATCATCTGCTGGCACCGACTCCAACACTCAAAGAGTTAGGAGTTGTAAGCGCCAATCTCCATACCGGTGTTCCTCAACCCCGGAACAGCCGATCACGTCGGCCACGGCCCCAGTCGTCCGTAGGCGACGAACCCGGCCAGCAGCAGCACCACCAGGTTGCCGCCGATGAGCCGGCCTTCGCCCCGGCGCAGATGCGTGGCGGTCGCACCGATCATGAGTACCGCGAAGCCGCTAGCGGCCAGTGGGGTGAGAAAGGGTGCCACGCCGGTCGCGCCGGGCACGATCAAGCCGATGGCGCCGAGGAGTTCCACGACGCCGATACCGATGACGGTCGGCCGGGAGACGTCCTCCACCCATGGCATCATGCCGCGCAACGCCGCGGGTGGCCGAAGCACCTTGAGCCCGCCGGCGACCAGGAAGAGCAGAGCCAGCAACGCCTGTGTCGCCCACAGCACCATGTTCATGCCGCCAGCGCACCAGCCCGGGCCCGCGGCGTCCAACTGAGCGTTCCGATTGCGGAATTGGCGCAACCTATCATTGCTGGATGGGGTTTGACCTGCGACAACTACGCTACTTCCAGGCGGTCGCCGAGGAGCTTCACTTCGGGCGGGCAGCCCGACGCCTGCACATCACCCAGCCGTCGCTGAGCCAACAGATCAGCGCGCTGGAGCGTACGGTTGGCGCGCCCCTGCTGGAGCGGTCCTCCCGGGGCGTCCGCCTGACGCCGACGGGCGCCGCCCTGCTACCGGAGGCGCGTGCCCTCGTGGCTCGCGCCGACCAGAGTCTGCGCGACGTCCGCCGACTGGCCGCCGGCCTGCGGCCCACGCTCGACGTCGGGCTGTCGCCGGGCATCGGCCCGGCCCTGCTACGCCGCATCCGCACCGCCGCGCTCGGAGTCGGGGTGAACGTCTCGGTCCGGGACGCCAACACGGCGGAGCAGGTCGACCTGCTCGGCCGTCGCGAGCTCGACCTTGGCCTACTCCTCGAGCCTGTCGAGGACGAGCGCCTCGAACTGCTGCGGCTGGCCGACGAACCGCTCGGCGTCATCACCGGGCGGAGCCACGAGCTGCCTCCAGAGGTCACCTCGCAGGATCTCACCGACCGGCGCCTGCTGTGGTTCCGGCGCCGCGATGCGCCCGGCTACCACGACGAGGTCCTCAGAAGCTGCGCGGCAGCCGGTTGGGAGCCCCAGGTCTCGATCACCCCGAGCACCCGGCTCAGTGCGGTCGTCCTGTTGCTCACCACGGAGGCCGACCTCGTCTCGCTGGTACCCGCCGAGAAGGCCGGCCACCCCGAGCTGCTCTGGCGTCCCCTGCGGGACGCGCCCCGGCACCGCATCGCCCTGGCCTGGCACCGCGACAACCGGATGGATCCGGTCCACCGGTTACGGGCAGCCCTCACGGCGTAGTGGCAGTCGTTTAACAACTCCTAACTCTTTGAGCGTTGGAGTCGGCGCCAGCAGATGATGGCGCAGGCGAGGGTGAGGAACGCTTCGTGGATGTCGTCGCGGATCTCCCAGCGGATGCGTAGCCGGCGGAACCAGTGCAGCAGGCGATGGTCTGCTCGACGGCCCACCGTCGGGCGCCGAGGCCGGAGCCGTGCCCGACGCCGCGTCGAGCGATGATCGGGGTGATGCCTTTGGCCCGAAGCTGACGCCGGTAGCAGTCGTAGTCGTAGCCACGGTCGGCGTAGAGCCGCTGATTGAACCGCCTCACCCGCAGACACTCCGGGCAAACCGTTTACGAGCCCACACCCGCCTGCCCACACGACGCAGACTCACTCGGGCCGCTTGCCTCGAGCCCCAGAGCGACGTCGTGACGACGTCCGCAACCGGTGGGGCGGCGGGTGGGGCGGGTGTGGTGGCGGGGGCCGGATGGTGGCGGTGCCGGGCGCGGGCTCAGGCCAGACCAACGGGGCAGGGGCGTGGTCGACGATGAAACGGCTGGCGGGGCCGAGGCTGCGGGGTCCGAGGTGGGTACGGTCGCCGTCGCGAGCCAGGATGAGCAGCTCGGCGCCCTCGGCGGCGGCGACAACTTCCCGCTCGACGCGGCCGGTGCGCTCCTGCCGGGTGCACGGGCGGCCCAACCGCTGCGCGGCGTCGGCGAGGAACTGGTCTGCGGAGGCGGCCGCCAGGTGCTCCAGCCGTGTGCCGGGGTCGCGTTCGGGGCGACCGCGGCCGAGCAGCCCGGCGAACGCGCCGTGCGCCGTGCCTGGCACGTCGGCCGGGGTGACATGGAGCAGGACGACGTCCGCGCCCTCGGGCACGTGGGCGTGGGCGGCGTCCACGCAGGCGGGCCAGGTGCCCTCGACGATCCAGACCACCACGGCCCTGGACTTCAGCCTCCTCCGACCGCGGTCAGCGAGACCCACAGTGCCAGCACCGCGGCGCCCAGGCTCGCCGGTACGGCATACAGGCCCAGCCGGGTGAACTCCTTCAGCTCCACCTCGGCGTCGTGCGCGTGGACGATGCGCCGCCACAGCAGAGTGGCCAGTGAGCCGGCGTAGGTGAGGTTCGGCCCGATGTTCACCCCGAGCAGCACCGCGAGTACGGCGCCGGGCCCGGACGGGGCGGTCAGCGGCAGCAGCACCAGCACCAGCACCGCGGGCAGATTGTTGATCACGTTCGCCAGGACAGCGGCCAACGCCGCGATGCCCAGCAGCGCGGCCAGGCCGGTGCCGCCGGGGATCAGGTGGCCCAGGGCAGTGTCGAGGCCGTTGTCGACGACCGTGCGGACCACGATGCCCAGGGCCAGGACGAAGGCGAGGAACGGCACCGCACTCGCGCGCACGATGGCAGTGGGGGTGGTGCGGTGCTGGGCCAGGGCTCGGACGGCGAGAACGGCGGCGCCCGCGAACGCCGCCCAGGCGGGATTGATGCCGAGCGCGGAGGTGAGGACGAACCCGGCCAGCGTGCACGCCACCGTGGCCAGGGCGAACACCTGCACCAGCAGGCGACGCGGCCGTCCCGCTGAGGTGCGCGCCATCCACGCGCCGCACGCGTGGAACAGCCCCTCGTCGTCGCACAGCTGGGCCAGGACCAGCACGGCCCTCAGGAACCCGATCACCGGACCCAGTCGGGCGGCCTCGTCGGCGGCGTGGTCGAGTGGTGACACCAGAGGCTTCGTCGCCACGCCGGCCAGTCCCGAGGCGCACCATCCGGTGATCGTGGTGGGGTGTGTGATGGCCGTGCCGACGACGACGGCCCATGCGCCGGCGCGAAGAGCCTGGGCTGCCTGCGCCGGGGTGTGGATCCGTCCCTCAGTGACCACCCGGGACGTCGACGGCGGCCGCGAGTCGAGCGACCAACTCGATGTCGGGCCCGGTTCCTTAGTGGTATACGCCGTGTAGCCGGCGAGCGTGGTGTCGACCAGGTCGGCACCCGCTCGTCGTCGCCGTCCTTCCACAGCCCGATCAGTGGGAGGTCGACCGCGCTCCGGATCGAGGCGATGTCCTCGATCCCCTGGGCGCGGATGCCGGCGGCTCCGCCCACAGCGGTAGCAAGGGCCACGCGGCGCATCGTGTCCGGGTCGCGCACGGGTCCCCCGGATACGCCTGGCAGGAGACCACCAGCCGTCGGCGGAGCTGCTCGATGACGGAACTCACGACACCGCCTCCCAGGCGAACGCGGCGGCGCCCAGGAGCGGGGCGTCCGCCCCGAGAGCCGAGGCCAGATCGGCCAGGCGCTGCTCAACCGTCCCCGCCGGGTACGTCCCTGAGATCCATGCGGTTACGGCCGGGACCTGCCGCAACGCAGGCACAACCGAACGGTTCCGTCGCAACCAATCTGGTAGGCCACAGACGATGCGCTCACCACGCTCCTCCGCGCGACTCCATACCGGGTTGAAACACACCCAAGAGCATGTTTCGCCAAAAGAGCCGGCTCAAAGCCCTTCTGACACACCCCTAGCGAGTGAGGTTCGCGGTTCGTGGGTCCTTGCCGAAACTTCGTTCGTGGCGGTGGTCTGGGGAGGGGCTAGTCCCACTGGTCCTGGTTGAGGAAGCGGGCGAAGCCCCGCCACGAGTTCGGTCCCATGACCCCGTCGATCGGGCCGGTGTAGCCCCAGCCGGA
>NZ_JBIDDG010000065.1:0-8544 GCF_043205005.1 Micromonospora sp. NPDC047620
CGCGCTGGAAATCGTCATCGAGAGAAGATCCATCCTCGCCCCGGGAGGGCTAACTGCTCTGAACCGCTGGTCTCACCCAACCCTGACACCCAGGGTCCCACCGCACGAGTTCCTCGCCCAGCGGCTTGCCCGACACCAGCACCGTCCAGCGCCCCCGTTCGCGTTCGCCGTCCATCTTGACGATGGCGACCAAGTCGCGATCCCTGGACTGGAACACCAACGGCGATTCACGCCACCGGTGCACCGAAACGACACATCCGGTTTCACCATCCACAACGGCCACCACGCGCACTCTCGCGGTTGCCCCGGGTGGGGCACCTCCTACCAGAGCGGTGGCCGGACCCACCTCACCCGCGATGGATTCCTGCCATGACTCGCACCGCACCTCAGGGGCAAGCTGCGGCGGGTTCACCGGCTCCCCGCTGAGGCACGCGAGCCCCAAGACTGCCAGCGCTGCCACGGGCCGCGGGTTTGTCGTCCTGCGAGGCGACGGGGGGCGGGCCGACGCACTCAGATCGATGACGGGCATAGGGCAAGTTATCCGATGGGCAGGTAACCCGTTCGTACCGACGCGGGCCATCAACGGGCCAGTAACCGTGGCGCCCAGCGGCCATGAGCGGGCACGAGCGGCATAGAGCTCTGCCGCCGACGGCAGGCGTTTCGGGCATCGCGGCTCGTTGAGCGCGATCTTCCAAACTGACGATGCGAGCACAACCGGCCCGGTCCCGCCGTGCCCGTTGCGTGCCCGTAGGGATGCGCGACGACGGTCAACGGCGGTCAGCTCCTGGGCGTGGCGGCCAGCGGGGCAGCGCAGTCCAAGCCAGGTCACTGCCGAGCGGCTTCCGCCCGTATCCACACTTCCTAAACCGTTGCGCTTACCGAGCCTCTGGATCAACCCGTACCGCGCCCGCCTGCCGCCAGCTCGGCAGACAAGCCTGCGTATGAACAAGTGAGCAGCCCACGAGCATCCGGAACCCACAGTGGATTGCTAGTGCCGTGACCACGAACGTTCACGGTGTTGGTTGACACGCCGTCGGCCTGACGGGCGTATGGCGTAATCGGAAGGTCAGCCGCCACCGCCAGTCGGGGCAGGGCGGGACTCAGGAAGGGAGCACGGCGGCCAGGTCGTTGGACGTGATCGGTGAGCTCCCACCTGACCGCATGCGGCCTGTTGGTGCATCCGGCCACGGAGCCTGCGCGGAAAAACGTTTGGCGTAGCACGGTGGCCGCTGCTAGGTTCTCGGGGCCGTGCGAGAGACCGAGGAGGTGGTACCCGTGAATGTTTCGACATGGGTGCTCCCCTCTGGGGTCACGGTCGGGCGATAGGTCGTCCGGGAGCGCCGTTCGCGAGCACTCCCGAAAGGCACGACCATGCGATTCACTACTGAGCAACGCCTCGATGACGGTGTCCTCGAACGCGAATTCACCCTCGGCGAGATCCCCGGCATCCTGTGGACGCCGGGATCCGCATCCGCACCGGTCCCGCTGATCCTGCTCGGTCACCCCCCGCTCGGACTGCGCAAGATGTACCCCCGCCTGGTGGCTCGGGCCCGGCACTCCGCGGCGGAGGGCTTCGCCGCGGCCACCATCGAGCTTCCCGGCAGCGGTGATCGGCCTCGTTGGGCCGCCGCCGAGCAGGCCGGCGCCGACCTGCGCCGGGCGCTGGAGGCCGGCGAGCCGGTCAGCGACGAGATCATCGACGCCCTCATCCTCCCGCTCGTCGACAGGGCGGTCCCGGAATGGCAGGCCGCCCTGGATGCCCTGCTGTCGCTGCCGGAAATCGGCGGCCCGGTCGGGTACTCGGGGGGAGTAATCTCCGTCGGCATCCGGCTGGCGGTGGTCGAGCCGCGCATCGTGGCCGCCGGGCTGTTCGCCGGGAGTTTCGTGCCTCGCACCATGTTCGAGGAGGCCCGGCAGGTCACCATTCCGCTGCACGTCTTGCTGCAGTGGGACGACGAAGGAAACGACCGGCAAGCGGCCCTGGACCTGTTCGACGCCTTCGGCTCCAAGGAAAAGACGCTGCACGCCAACATGGGCGGACACACCGGCGTCCCGCAGTTCGCAGGGGAGGACGCAGCCGGGTTCTTCGCCCGGCATCTGCGCTAGTGCCGTGACTTCGAACGTTTGAGGTGTTGGGGTCAGGCTGCCTGGGTGGCGGGTTGGCCCCAGCGTCGCTGGCGTTCGCTGCGGATACGGGCGCGTTCGCGGCGTTGGGCCGCGAGGACGTCGGGGTGGCGGGCGTTGGCGTTGCGCCAGCGCAAGTACTTGTGCAGGTGACGGATCAGCGCGGGGTGGTTGGGGTGGTCTGAGCCGGCGATGACGAAGGTGCCTAGCGGCCCGAACTGGGCCTCGATCGGGTTGGCCCAGGACGCGTAGGTCGGTGTGAAACACAGCTCGACCTTGTGCCGTGCCGCCCACGCGCGGATCTTGGTGCCTTTGTGGGCGGGCAGGTTGTCCAGAATGACGTAGATCGGTGCGCCGTCTGGCCGGGCTCGGCGGATCGACTTGAGTGCGGCGAGGGTGTTCGCGGCGCTCTTGCGGCGCCGGACGACGCCCCAGAGCTGGTCATCGCCGACCGAGTAACAGCCGTGAAACTGCCGGACACCGTGCAGCTTGTGATAGTTCGCCGGCAGCCGTCGCGGATGCCTCTTGCGCGCCCAGCCGGCACCAGCCTGCGGACGGATGACGAGAGGCCCGAACTCGTCGAAAGCGAACACCCGCTGCGGACGTTGTTGGTGACATGGTCGATGCGGGCAAGCTTCGCGTCGCGCTGCGGGTCGTTGGATTCCTTCCAGGTCTTGGTCCGCTGGAACGTGATCCCGTGTTTGATCAGCAGCTGCCGCAGGCGTTCCCGCCCGATGGTGATCGGGCAAGCGGCCCGCGAGGCGAAATAGTCGGCAAGCTTGCGGACGCTCCACCGGGTGAACGGCCGCCCCAAGGCTTCGGGGCGGGTGTTAGCCGTCTCGACGATGAACTGCTCGTCGTCGCTACTGATCAGGCGGGGACGGCCACCCGCCCACCGAGGGTCCAGGCTGGCCATGCCCATCTCGTTGAACCGGTGGATGACCTGCCGGATCGTGTCCTCGTCGGCCTGCACGAGACGAGCGATAGCCGGCACGGTGTTGCCACCGGCCGAGGCGAGCACGACACGACCATTGCTCGCCGTAAACGAATCGGTGAACCGGTGCCTCTACGAGTGACACGCAGCAGCTGCTGACCTTCCTGGTCACTCAGCCGCCGCACGCGTACGGGATCTGCCACCGTCACAGCCTGACCGCCGCAACGCCGTACGCCCGTCAGGCCGACGGCGTGTCAACCAACACCGTGAACGTTCGTGGTCACGGCACTAGCACAGCATTTCCGCAGCCCAGGCGCCTGCCCGTCGCGCTCAGGTTACCGGACGTCGGCCGGCGGCGGCTCTCGGCTTCCGCGCCGCCGTCGATACGCCCAGCTCAACGAGGGTGCACTGGGGGGTGCGGCCACGGAGGCGCCCGCCCCGGTCGGGAGACGGGCGCCTTCCGGGCGTACGGGATGGGCGGTCAGGCCCGTCCGGCGGTCCGAGCGACGAACGCGCGCCAGGCCGTGGGGGCGAAGGTCAGGGACGGGCCGGTCGGGTCCTTCGAGTCGCGGACGGCGACCACGCCGGGCAGGTTGTCGGCCACCTCGACGCAGTTCCCGCCGCTCGCTCCGCTACGGGTTGCCTTGCGCCAGCGGGCGTTACTGAGGTCCATGTTGGCTCTCTACTTCCTTGAGCAGGTCGATGGACTGCCGGCGGGGCAGAGCCTCGTTACGCACACTTTCCCACCGAGCTTGAAGCGTAGCTACGTCATCGTCATTGTCGATGACGACGCCGGCAAGCTGGTTCTCCAGATGCCCGACCCATACGCCCTCCCTGGAGCGCGCCAAGGCGAACGGTCCCGACAGTCCCACATGCAGTCCGCTCGACGCAGGGATGACGTGCACATGGATGTGTGGCAGCTCGGCGAGAGCGATCAGGTGGGCGATCTGCTGCGCCATGACGGCACCGATGCCGTCGCCGTAGCGGCGCAGCGCTGACTCGTCGAGTACCGCGACGAACTGAGGCGGTCGATCGCTTGTCAGGATCTTCTGTCGCTCCACCCGAGCCGACACGCGCTGCTCCACCTCGTCAGTGGTGAGGATGTCGACTGACCGAAGCACGGTGCGGGCGTAGTCCTCCGTTTGAAGCAGACCGGGAATCAGGTTCGGCTCGAAGTAGCGGAGTTGGGTCGCCGCGCGTTCGGCGTCGAGCCAGGGGAGGAACCAGGAGGGTGCGCCGACGCTGGCGACGAGCCGTTCGAATAGCCCGCCGGTCTTGAGCGCCCGGTCGGCGCCCTTGATGAAGTCCATCGTCAGGGCGCGGGTGCCGCCCTCGACGGCGCTGACGTGCGACGCGCTGAAGCCCGCGCCCCGGCCGAACGTCTCCTGCGTCATGCCGGCGCCACCTCGGGCGCGGCGGATCTCGGCCACGACGAAGGCGGCGAGCGGACTCGGCACGTCGGCCATTCAGGGCCTCCCAGTTTGAAGATCGACTACCCATGGCGCCACCCGCCGGGCGCGGGTCCGGCCAGCCTCACCCGGACGCCCGCAGAGCCTTCCGAGCGTAGTCGCCTCCACAGCAGAGTGTCACCAGCGAGGGCCGCTCGTGGAGCACTGGCCGGGGGCGGTCCTCGCGGGGGCCGCCCCCGGGCGAGCATCCGTCGGCGGCCCCCATCCGAGCATCGGACAGGCCAACAGGCAGGGCGACGGACGGGAGGCAGGCGTGACGGGCGACGGGCCGCGCCGGGAGGGCGCGATCGTGACGGGGGAGGTGATCCGCGTGCCGGAGGACTCCTACCGGTTCGGCACCGGGATCCTCACGCTGTACGTCACCGAGATCCTCAGCCGGGGGCCGTTCCAGGGCGCGGAGTGGGTCGAGCTGCGCGGCCGGGAGTTGGCCCCGGACGGCACGCTCCGGCCACGCGAGCGGTACGCCTTCGTCCGGGTGGACCGGGCGACCGTCGTCACGGTGCCGGCGCGGTGACCCGCCGCCGCGACCACCTGCCGTCCCGTCCCACCTGGCGCTGCGCGGCCTGCGGGATCGCCTGGCCCTGCTCGGCGGCGAAGCTGCGGCTGCTCGGCGAGTACCGCACCGACCGGACCGCGCTGCTGATCTATCTCGGCACCCTTCAGGCCGAGGCGGCCGGGCAGCTCGCGGAGCTGGACGGCGAACGGTCGTGCACCGACCTGGCCGAGCGTTTCACCGGCTGGGCCCGCCCGCGCGGGCAGGCCACCCCCTGATCCCGCCCGGGCCGGTCTTCCCGTGGGCCGGTCCGGGCGGTCCCCCTCGCCGTGCGTGGACGCTCGCTTATCGGGTCGAGCGGTCCGGCCATGGCCGGGAGGATCGCGCCCCGGTTGACTGGCGGGGACGACGACGGGGGAGGAACACCTATGTTCGAGACGATCCGCACGGCCGCCCTGGCCGGGGCGACCCTGACCACCGGGCTGGTGGCGGGGCTGTTCTTCGCGTTCACCTGCGCGGTCATGCCGGGTCTCGGTGCGACCGACGACCGGACGCTGATCGGCACCATGCAGTCGATCAACCGGAAGATCCTCAACGGCTGGTTCCTGGGCGCGTTCCTCGGCGCGCTGCTGCTGCTGGCCCTGGCCGCCGCCCTGCACCTGACCCGGGGCGGCCCGGCCCTGCTCTGGGCCATCGCCGCGCTGGCCTGCTACCTGGTCACCTTCGTCGTCACCGTACGGCTCAACGTGCCGCTGAACGACCGGCTGGAGGCCGCCGGCCCGGTGGACCGGATCGGCGACCTGGCCGAGGTGCGGGCCTGGTTCGAGGTGGCCTGGGTGCGCTGGAACCTGATCCGCACGCTTTCCTCGGTGGCCGCGTTCGCCTGCCTGATCGGCGCCCTGCTGACCCGGCGCGGCTGACCCGCCTCGCCGGCTCCTTGCGCGGCTGAGCGCCCCTGCCGGTCCTGGCGCGGCTGACCGCCCGCCGGCCCGGCACGCCGGCACCGCCCGTCACCCGCTACCGCCAGGGGACCGGGAGACCGGGAGACCGGGAGGCCGGGAGACCGGGAGGCCGGGAGACCGGGAGACCGGGAGGCATGGGCGGGCCGGCGCGGGGGAACCGTGCCCGCATGAGGATCAGCAGCACCCCGGCCGTCGCGGCCTCCGGCGAGGAGACCGGCCCCGACGGCGTACGGGAGCCGGCCGGCGAGGTGCACGCCTGGCTGCCGGGCCAGAACCAGACCGTCTGCGGGCTCCCGCTCAGCCGGACCCGGCTGCGCCGCTTCCCCCACGTGCGGTTCGAGTACCGGTCGACGGACGTGCTCACCGGGGCGGACCCGGTCGGCCGGATCTGCCCGCGCTGCCTGGCCGCCTCGGACGGCCGGCGCCGGGACGAGAAGAAGAGCTGGGTGCGCCACTCGCCCCGCCCCTGACGGCCGCCGCGCCCCTGACAGCCGCCCTGATGGCTGCCGGGCGCGGCGATTGGCGGGCGGCTGACCGGGTACGGGGTCGGGCATGCGGATCGTGGTGGTGGGCGCGACCGGCAACGCCGGCACCGCCCTGTTGCGCCGGCTGTGCCGGGAACGCGGAGTGGATCTCGTCGGGGTGGCGCGCCGGCTGCCGGGGCCGGACGCCGGTGAGCCGTACGACCAGGTGGAGTGGCACTCCTGCGACGTCGGGCTGCCGGGCGCGGCCGACCAGCTCGCGGAGGTCCTCGCCGGGGCCGACGCGGTGGTGCACCTGGCCTGGCAGATCCAGCCCAGCCACGACCAGCGGGTGCTGCGCCGGACCAACGTCGGCGGCAGCGCGGCGGTGATCGACGCCGTGGTCCGCGCGAACGTGCCGGCCCTGGTGGTCGCCTCGTCGGTCGGCGCGTACGCGCCCGGCCCGAAGGACCACCCGGTCTCCGAGCGCTGGCCGGCGACCGGGGTGCCCGGCTCGTCGTACAGCCGGGACAAGGCCGAGGTGGAGGCGCTGCTGGACCGGGCCGAGCGGGAGCACCCGGGGCTGCGCGTGGTGCGGCTGCGCCCCGGCCTGAACTTCCAGCGGGCGGCGGCCACCGAGATCACCCGCTACTTCCTCGGCCCGTTCGCGCCGGTCCGGCTGCTCCGCTTCGGCCGCATCCCGCTGGTGCCGACGCACCGGCGGCTGCGGATGCAGGCGGTGCACACCGACGACGTCGCCGACGCGTACGCCCGGGCGGTCCTGGGCGACGCGCGCGGCCCGTTCAACGTCGCGGCGGACCCGGTGCTGACCCCGGAGTTGGTGGCCCGGCACTTCCACGGCTGGACGGTGCCCGTGGCCGCCCCGGTGCTGCGCGCCGCCGCCGCGCTCACCTGGCGGGCGCGGCTGCAACCGATCGACGCCGGCTGGGTGGAGCTGGCCCTGAACGCGCCGCTGATGTCGAGCGAGCGCGCCGAGGCGGAGCTGGGCTGGCAGCCGCGGCACGACGCGGTCAGCGCGCTGAAGGAACTCTTCGCCGGGATGGCCGACGGCGCGCGCACCGCCAGCCCGGCGATGTCCGCCGCAGGTGGCCGCCCCGCCGCCCTGCTGCGGGGCCGCCCCGCCGGCCACGGCAACCCCTACTGACGCACGCCGCCCCGACCGGCCCCGGGAATCAGGGGCGGGCGCCCTGCCGGGGACGGGTCACGGGCGGGAGAGGGCGAAGGCGGTCAGGAATCCGGCCACGGTGACGAGGCCGACCAGCAGGTGGGCGTCCTCGAACGCCTCTGGGACCATGGTGTCGGTGATCATCGCCAGGATGGCGCCGGCCGCCAGCGCGGTGATCGCCGCGAGCGCCGCCGGCGGGGCGTCGCCGAGCAGCGTGAAGCCCGCCACCGCCGCCACGCCGCTGACCAGGGCGATCGCGGACCAGAGCGCGAAGACGTACCGCCGGGAGCGGCCGGCCCGGCGCATGCCGGCCGCGCTGGACAGGCCCTCCGGCACGTTGCTGAGGAAGACCGCGACAACGGTGACCAGGCTGACCGGCCCGCCGGCCAGCAGGCTGGCCCCGATCACCACCGATTCGGGTACGCCGTCCAGCAGCGCGCCGACCGCGATCGCGGAACCCGAGCCGGGCCGCTCGCTCTCGGAAGGCTGCCGGTCGCCGGAGCGCTTGCGGTGCCGCGCGCCCCACCGGGCGAGCAGCACGTTCGCCAGGGTGTAGGCCAGCGCGCCGCCGGCCGCGCCGAGCGTCGTGGGCAGCAGGCCGCCCTTCTCGTGCGCCTCCGCGATCAGCTCGAACGAGACGGCGGAGAGCAGCACTCCCGCCCCGAACGCCATGACCGACGCGATGACCCGCTGCGGCACCCGGGCGAACCAGCCCACGGCCGCCCCGAGCAACAGGGCGGACCCGGCCAGCAGCCCCCACCCACCCGCCTGCAACCACTCCGGCATTCCCGGGACCGTACCGTTACCTGTCAGTGCGCTGTAGCGACTGATCGGCATGTCCCGCCTTGCGGTGGGACGGTCCCGGTCTTATCCGCCTGAGCGGGGCCGGGTTGACGCTTCACGGCCACCGGCCCG
>NZ_JBIDDG010000066.1:0-8543 GCF_043205005.1 Micromonospora sp. NPDC047620
GGCCTGCACAAGCACACCACCCGGCTGGCCCGCACGTACGGCACGATCGTGGTCGAAGACCTCAACGTGGCCGGCATGCTGCGCAACCGGCGGCTAGCCCGGCAGATCACGGACGCCGGCTTCGGTGAGATCCGCCGACAGGTGACGTACAAGACTGAACGCAACGGCGGCCGGCGGATCATGGCCGACCGCTGGTATCCCTCCAGCAAAACCTGTTCGGACTGCGGCGCGGTGAAAGCCAAGCTGCCGCTGCGTATCCGAACCTACAACTGCGACTCTTGCGGCTTGGCCCTCGATCGGGACCTGAACGCCGCGCGTAACCTCGCCGCGCTCGCGCGTGAGGTCACCACCGCCGGGAGTGGCCCGGTGGCAGGACGTGGAGCCGACCGTAAGACCCGCCCCGGCGGGCCGGTGGCCGTGAAGCGTCAACCCGGCCCCGCTCAGGCGGATAAGACCGGGACCGTCCCACCGCAAGGCGGGACATGCCGATCAGTCGCTAGAGCGCACTGGCAGGTAACGGCATGCTGATCAGGGACGCCACCGCCGAGGACTGGCCGCGGATCTGGCCCTTCCTCCGGGAGATCGTGGCCGCCGGCGAGACGTACACCTGGCCCCGCGACGTCGACGAGGAACGGGCCCGGACGATGTGGCTGGTGCCCCCGCCGGGCCGCATGGTCGTCGCGGTCGACCCGGACGGCGCCGTGCTCGGCTCGGCGAAGCTGGTGCCCAACCAGCTCGGGCCCGGCGACCACGTGGCCAACGCCAGCTTCATGGTCGCCCCGACCGCCGGCGGGCGCGGCCTCGGACGCGCCCTCGGCGAGCACGTGCTGGCGCTCGCCCGCGCCGACGGCTACCGGGCCATGCAGTTCAACGCCGTCGTGGCGACGAACACCCGGGCGGTGGCGCTCTGGCGCTCCCTGGGCTTCGAGGTCGTCGGCCGGGTACCCGAGGCGTTCCGGCACCCCGACCAGGGGTACGTGGACCTGCTCGTCATGCACCGCCGACTCTGAGCCTGCGGGCGACCGCCGCGGCACAAGGGTCAGTCCAACCGGTCGCGCAGGTCGTCGACCTGCCGCTGTATCCGGTCCACGGCGCCCTCGTTGTTGAGGAAGGTGGTGATCCCGGCGGCGAAGGCCAGCCCGATCAGCACCGCCAGAGCGCTGAGCACCAGGCCGCCGAGCGCCACGCCCCGGCCGGTCACCCCGGGCCGGCGGGCCATCTTGAGCCCGACGATGCCCAGGATCACGCCGATGATGCCGAGCAGCAGGCCGATCCAGGACAGGATCACGGTCAGCACGCTGATCAGCGCGGCCACCCCGAAGACCAACGCGAAGGCCGCGGCGGCGCTGGTCTTGGCCGACGGGCCCGCCCGGCCGGCCCGGGTCGGTGCGCCGGCACCCCGGGCCGGCTCGCTGGACGCAGTCATGTCGCTCCCTCCGGGGCGCGTGACGCGCCCGCCGGCGGCCGGTTTCCCGCTGCGGCGGCCGTCATGCGTCGGATGTCGGGGGCCGGTCCTAAGCTTTTGGCCCTGCCCCGACCCGAGGAGCCCGATCCCGTGGACCTGACCGGCCGTGAGGCGCTCGCGCTGCGGATGACCAGCCTGCTGCTGCGCCCGCACCCCACCGCCCAGCCGGGCGGGGTCGCCGACGTGGTGGAGTGGTTCGGGGCCATGCAGGCGCAGGACCTGGCGAGCGGCATGTGGTCGCTCGGGGTCCGGCTGCCCGCGCTCGGCCACGCCGACGTGCACGCCGCACTGGAGCGCCGGGAGGCGCTGCGCACCTGGCCGATGCGGGGCACCGTGCACCTCGTGCCGCCCCGCGACGCCCGCTGGATGCTGGAGCTGACCGGCGTACGCTCGCTGGCCGCCGCCGCGACGCGCCGCGCGCAGCTCGGGCTGGCCGACGCCGACGCGGACCGCGCGGTCGACGTGCTCGGCGCCGCGCTGGCCGGCGGCGGCCGGCTCACCCGGGCGCGGTGCCTGGCGGCGCTGGAGGCGGCCGGCATCGGCACCGCCGGGCAGCGCGGCTACCACCTGCTCTGGTACGCGAGCGTGCGGGGCGTCACCTGCCTCGCGCCGAACGTGGGCACCGAGCAGACCTTCGCCCTGCTCGACGAGTGGGCACCCGCGCCGCACCGGCCCGACCGGGACGAGGCGCTGGCGATCCTCGCCCGCCGCTACGTGCGCGGCCACGGGCCGGTCACCGACCGGGAGTTCGCCGGCTGGACGGGCCTGACGCTCACCGACGCCCGCCGGGGCCTCGCCGCGGCCGGCGACGCCCTGGCCCGCGTGCGGGTCGACGGGCAGGAGGCGCTGGTCGACACGGCCCTGCCGGACGCGCCCCGCGCACCGGTCGACGACGACCTGCTGGTGCTGCCCGGCTTCGACGAATACCTGCTGGGCTACAAGGACCGTTCGCTGATGCTCGACGCCGCGCACCGGGACGCGATCGTGCCGGGCGGCAACGGCGTCTTCCAGGCCACGGTCGTGCGCGGTGGTCGGGTCGTGGGCACCTGGAAACGGGCGGTCGGTCGGGACCGGGTGGCCGTGACGGTCCGCCCGCTGGCGCCACTCGGCGCGGCGCAGCGGGCCGGGGTGGAACGCGCCCTCGGCCGCTACGCGGCCTTCCTCGACCGCGCGCTCCACGTCGACTGGACGGCGTGAGTCGTCCACACCGCCCCACAGGTCCCGGTGGCCCCGGTGGCCCCGGTGGCCCCGGTGGCCCCGGTGGCCCCGACCGCATTGTGCTGCTCCTGTTCACCGGGCCACCGACGAATCCGCTCCGGTCGACCGGGTATCCGTCCGGCGACACGAGAGGGAGGTAGACGATCCATGAAGCTCAGCGCACAGCAGGCCAGTTCGCTGTACGGGCAGGACGTCAAGGACCGCTCGGGTTCGAAGATCGGCAGCGTGGGTCAGATCTGGACCGACGCCGCCGGCGAGCCGACCTGGGTCAGCGTCAAGACCGGCGTGATGGGCCGGAAGGAGTCGATGGCTCCGCTGGACAAGGCCCGGATCACCGACGGCGGGCTCGCGGTCGACTACGACACGTCCACCGTGAAGAACGCCCCCGCGGTGGACGCCGGCACCGACGAGCCGCTGAACACGGCCCAGATCGAGCAGCTCTACGCCCACTACCACCTGCAGCCGCAGGGCGCGCCGAGCGCCGCCCGGGGGCGGGCACCGGCCGCGGGCGAGGACCTGATCCGGTCCGAGGAGCGACTGCGGGTCGGCACGGAGAGCCAGCCGGCCGGCACGGCACGGCTGCGCAAGTACGTCGTCACCGAGGACGTACACACCACGGTGCCGGTCGAGCACGACGAGGTGTACGTCGAGCGGGAGCCCATTGCCGCCGGCGACGCCCGCTGACCACCGACACGGCAAGGGGCGGGTGGGTCGTCGCGACCCACCCGCCCCGCGCGTCGTCGCGTCAGTCGGCGAGCGCGCCGGCCGCCCGACCCTCGTGCAGGGTCAGGTTGCGCCCGGTCGACGGGTCGAACAAGTGGATCTTCTCCAGGTTGAACCAGACCCGCCGGCGCCGCCCCTCCTCCACCGGCGACTCGGCCGACAGCCGGGTCACCAGGCTGGCGCCGCCGCCGCTGAAGTCGGCGCCCGCGTCGGCCGCCAACTCCTCCAGCTCGGCGGCGCTGGCGCGCTCCCCCTCGACGCTGAAGTAGACGTACTTGTCGGAGCCCATCGACTCGACGATGTCGACCGGCGCCTCGAACTCCATGCCCCGGCGGCGGGTGTCGTCGTCGATCAACGCGGCGTCCTCGAAGTGCTCCGGACGGATGCCGAGGATCAGCTCGCGGGAGGCGTCGCCGCCGGACAGCTCGCGCCGGATCCGCTCGCCGATCGGCACGTCGCCCAACGCCGTACGCAGCTTGCCGTCCTCGACAACCGCGTGCAGGAAGTTCATCGACGGCGAGCCGATGAACCCGGCGACGAAGAGGTTGCGCGGGTGGTCGTACAGCTCCTGCGGCGGGCCGACCTGCTGCACGGCGCCGCCCCGCATGATCACCACGCGGTCGCCGAGGGTCATCGCCTCGGTCTGGTCGTGGGTGACGTAGACGGTGGTCGTGCCGAGCTGCTTCTGCAGGCGCGACACCACGGTGCGCATCTGCACCCGCAGCTTCGCGTCCAGGTTGGACAGGGGCTCGTCCATCAGGAACGCCTTCGGCTGCCGGACGATCGCCCGGCCCATCGCCACCCGCTGACGCTGGCCGCCGGAGAGGTTCGCCGGCTTGCGGTCCAGCAACGGCGTCAGCTCCAGGACCTTGGCCGCCTCCTCCACCTTCTGGTTGATCGTCTCCTTGTCCAGCTTCGCCAACCGCAGCGGGAACGCCATGTTCTCCCGCACCGTCATGTTCGGGTAGAGGGCGTACGACTGGAACACCATCGCGATGTCCCGGTCCCGGGGGGCCTTGTCGTTGACCCGCTCGCCGCCGATGCGCAGCTCGCCGGAGCTGATGTCCTCCAGGCCCGCGATCATGTTCAGGGTGGTGGACTTTCCGCAGCCGGACGGGCCGACCAGGATCACGAACTCGCCGTCGGCGATCTCCAGGTCGACGTCCCGCACCGCCGTGGTCCCGTCCGGGAACCTCTTGCTCACCTTGTCGAGCACGATGTCAGCCATGACTACCACCTATCCCTTGACTGCGCCGGAGGTCAGGCCGGAGACGATGCGGCGCTGGAAGAAGAGGACGAACAGGATGATCGGAATGGTGATCACCACGGCGGCGGCGCAGATCGCCCCCGTGGGATCCTCGAACTGCGACTCGCCGGTGAAGAACGACAGCGCCACCGGCACCGTGCGGGCCCGCTCGGTGGAGGTCAGCGTGATGGCGAAGAGGAAGTCGTTCCAGCAGAAGATGAAGACCAGGATCGCCGTGGTGAACAGCCCCGGCGCGGCCAGCGGGGCGATGACCCGCCGGAACGCCTGGCCCTGGGTCGCGCCGTCCATCTTCGCCGCCTTCTCCAGGTCCCACGGGATCTGCTTGAAGAACGCCGACAGCGTGTAGATCGCCAGCGGCAGGGCGAAGGTGATGTACGGCAGGATCAGCCCCGGCCAGGTGTCGAAGAGGCCGAGCTGCCGCTCGATCTCGAACAGCGGCGACACCAGCGACACCTGCGGGAACATCGCGATCAGCAGCGATACGCCGACCAGCAGCTTCTTGCCGGGGAAGTCCAACCGGGAGATCGCGTACGCGGCCATGGCGCCGAGCACCACGGCGATCAGCGTGGCGATCAGCGCGATGCCGATCGAGTTGACCAGGGCGCGGACGAACTGGTCGGTGGAGAAGATCGTCCGGTAGTTGTCCAGCGTCCACTCGCGCGGGATGAACTTCCCGTCCGTCAGGGTCGCCGGGGTCTTGAACGACAACGACATGATCCAGAGCACCGGCACCAGCGCGAAGACGACCACGATGGCGTCCAGCAGGCCCCAGCGCAGCCTGGCCCGGGTGGTGGTCTCAGCCATCTCAGCGCCTCTCCCCGTCGTCGCTGCCCGGAGCAGCGGTACCGAACAGCTTCACGAAGACGAAGGCGATGATCGCCACGGCAATGAAGATCAGCACCGACATCGTCGACCCGATGCCGAGGTTCAGGCCCCGGATCAGGTTGTTGTAGGCGAGCATCGACACCGACGAGGTCTCGTTGCCGCCCGCGGTCAGCACGAAGATGTTGTCGAACACCCGGAACGCGTCCAGGGTGCGGAACAGCAGCGCCACCAGGATCGCCGGCTTCATCACCGGCAGCATCACCTTGGTGAACCGCTGCCAGGCGGTCGCGCCGTCTGTGGAGGCGGCCTTGAGTAGGTCCTCCGGCACCAGCGCCAGGCCGGCCATCAGCAGCAGCGCCATGAACGGCGTGGTCTTCCAGATCTCGGCCAACATGATGATCGCCAGGGAGCTGGCCCGCTCCGTCAGCGGCGCGCCCTCGCTGAACAGGTTCGCCAGGTAGCCGGTGCCGGGCGTCCACGCGTACCGCCAGGAGAACGCCGCGACCACCGTGACGATGCCGTACGGGATCAGCGCCGCGGTGCGGACGATGCCCCGGCCGACCAGGGTGCGGTGCATGATCAGCGCCAGCCCCATGCCGAGCACCAGCTCGATCGCGACGGTGACCACGGTGATCAGCGCGGTCACCCCGAACGCCGTCCACCAGAACTCGTTGGTCAGCACGGTGACGTAGTTCTCCAGCCCGATGAACTCGCGCTCGTCGGGGAAGCGCAGGTCGAAGCGCTGGAGCGACAGCCAGACCGAGTAGAGGATCGGGTACGCGGTCACCAGCACCATGACCAGCGCGGCGGGGGCGCAGAGCAGCCAGCCCAGCCGGCGCTCGGCCTTCTTGTTCTCGCTCAGCGGGGCCTTCCGGCCGCGACCGCCCCGCTGGGCCGGCACCGCGGCGTGCCGACCGGCGGGTCGCTCGGCCCGCGCGGTGGCGTCGGCGCCGGCGGGCGTGGCGTTGACGCTCATGCCGTCGCCTCCTGCGGGTGGGCGACGGCCCTAACGGCCGCCGCGCCGGGTCGCCCGGCTCGCTCGCTACGCCCGCTCACGGCAGGACCCCCTTCGAGTCGAGGGCGTCGGCGATGGCGTCGCGCAGCTCGTCGGCGGTCTGCTGCGGCCGGATCGCCGACGGCGGCGACAGGATCGCCGACATGACGGTGGAGATGCTCTGGTACGCCGGGGTCAACGGCCGGACCGCCGGGTCCTTGAGCTCCTCGAGGATGGTCTCCTTCATCGGGTACGCCTCGGCCATCTCCGGGTCGTCGTAGACCTTCTCGATGGTCGGCGGCACGCCGTCGTTGATCGCGGAGAACTTCTGGTTCTTCTCGTTGCGGATGCACCGGGCCGCCTCGAAGGACTCCTCGGGGTGCTTCGAGTACGCGCTGACGGCCATGTTGACCCCGCCGATGGTGACCTTGCTCGGGGTGTTCTCGTCGACGCCCGGGACCCGCGCCCAGCCGACCTGCTGGGCCAGCTCCGGGTTGGCCTCCTGCATCGCCGGGTAGACGAACGGCCAGTTCACCTGGAACGCGCCGCTGCCGGACTGGAACTCCAGCCGGACGGGGTCCTCGGTGGCGTTACTGAACGACGGCGACGTCACGCCCGACGCGGCGAACCGCTGGAGCTGCTCCAGCGCCCGGACGGTGCCGGCGTCCATCACGGCCTGCTCGCCGTCGTCGCTGAGGATCTTGCCGCCGGCGCTCTCGGCGAGGGTGTTGTAGAGGACCACGAGTCCCTCGTACTGCGCGCCCATCGTGAGCACCTGGTACGGCTTGCCCTGCTGCTTCAGCTCCTGGGCGGTGGAGATCATCTGGTCCCAGGTCTTCGGCGGCTCGGGGACGAGGTCCTTGCGGTACCAGAGCAGCTGCACGTTGGTGTTCTTCGGCGCGCCGTAGAGCCTGTCCTGGTAGCGGGCCGTCTCCAGGGGGCCGGCGAGGGTGCCCTGCTCCACCTCGACCTTGTCCTGGCCGGTCCACTCCAGGATCCAGTCGGCACTGGCGAACTCCTGGGTCCAGGTGACGTCGAGGCCGAGCACGTCCATGCCGCTGTCCTGCGCCGCCAGCCGGCGGACCAGCTGCACCCGCTGGTCGTCCGCCTGCCGCGGCAGCACCCGATAGGCGATCTTGTAGCGCCCCTGGGCCTGCGCGTTGCAGTCGTCGACGACCTTCTGCAAGTTCTGCTCCGGCGGGTAGTACAGGTTGATCGTGGGCGTACCGCTGTCCCCGCCGGAGCCGCAGGCTGCCGCCATCGGCGCCACCAGCGTCAACGCCGCGGCCGCGGCCACCGCGCGCACGCGTGGCCGTCCCCGGCGTCGGGCCTTGTCAGGGTCGCTCATCACCCCTCCCTCTGTCGGCCAAGGCCGGGGTGATGCTCCGCGCCCCGGCGCACGGCGGAACGATCAGGGCGCTGACCTGCGGATCCGCCGCCCCCGGCGTTTCGTGGCCCCAACACTGCCCGACCTGCGAAGTCGCGAAACCTGACGCTGGTGAGACGACCCCGACAGGCCCGTACTTGACGGGATTACCGCTGTCGCTGGTCCGGTCAACTACCCGGAGGATTCCTCCTCGTCCGTGGCGCATCAGGTAGGAGATCAGCTCCGAGGGAACTCTCTCCATCTCCAGACGCTGCCCCTCGAAGTAGCCAGCCGGGCACTCGACGGTGCCGACGGCCGAACGGGATACTCCTACGGTTGTCGGTCGGCCGGTTCAAGACATCGGGTTGGCCGAGCAGGGGTGTAGACCTCGTGCGCGACGTTTGAGGTAGCGGTTGATCGCTCTCTTGCTAGGCCGTCCGTGGTGCGGGTCTTCGCGATCCGGCTGATCACGATGCGCCGCAGCGCGTAGTTGGCTTGGCGATCACCGCGGCGGTTCAGGCGGTGCCGGTGGGTGTCGCCGGAGGCAGCTGGCAGCGTCGCGGCGCCACAGAGCATGGCGAATGAGGCCTTGGGCTGTGTCAAGGATCTTGGACAGGTCTTCGTGGATTTGCTGGTCAGGCTGCTATCAGGGTCTGGTGTTCGGTGAGGGCTTCGGCGGGGGTGC
>NZ_JBIDDG010000067.1:0-7859 GCF_043205005.1 Micromonospora sp. NPDC047620
GGTGTGGCCGGCGGGCCCCGGCTCTGTTAAAACCCGTCCCCGCCCGGAGCCGGGCACGGCGGGCCACACCCCCACCACCACGCACCGCAACCCAACACCCCACCACGACCCAACACCTCACCGCGAACCACACCAACCACCGCGGGCCACCGACAAACCCAGCCCAGCCAGCACCGACAAACCGCAGACCTGGCGTTACCCTGACAGCATGCACGGCCTCTCCCCTACCGCGACCCGCGTGGCCCCCCTGGCCCGCCCGGGCCGGCCCGCCGTGGTGACCCGGACGCTCACCGAGCTCGCCGGCCCCACCCGCGGCGTCGTGGAGCTCCCCGTGCGGCTGATGTGGAACGCCGACCGCACGTTCGACCTGGGCGACCCGGACGAGTTGCTCTGGATGTACGAGAACGTCCTGCGGGAGACCACCCGCGCGGAGGACCTCCGCGTGCTCATCAACGGGCGCACCCTGCGCCGGGTGTGGCGGCTGCTCAACCTCCCCAGGGGCGTACGCCAGGCGTGGGAGATCCGCCACCGGGGTCTGCGTACGGCGTGAGCGGCGCGCACCCGCACGATTTCTACCGGGAGGTGGCCCGCGTCGCCCTGTCCGCCGCCGGGCCGTACCGGTTCGTGCTCGGTGGCGGCGTGGCCTGGGCGGCGCACGGGCTGGTGACCCGCCCGACCGAGGACGTGGACCTCTTCGCCGACGTCGAGGGGGCGGCCGCCGCGGCGGCGGACGGGGTGCGGTCGGCGTTGGAGCGGGCCGGGTTCGAGGTGAGCGACGCCGACCCGGACAGCGAGTTGGCCGAGCTGTTCGACGGGTTCGACCGGGACCTGAAGGACTTCGTGGTGAGCCGGGACGGGCGGCGGATCCGGCTCAGCCTGGCCCGCCTCGACCGGCACCGCAGCCCTGTGGTGATGGACCTCGGCCCGGTGATGGACGTGCGGGACCTGATGGCGAACAAGACCGCCGCACTGGTGAACCGGCGGGAGGTCCGGGACTACATCGACGTGGCGGCGGCCCTGGAGCAGCACGACGTGGCGGAGCTGCTGGAGCTGGCCCGCCAGCTCGACCCGGCCCTGGATCCGTCGGACGTCCGCGCCGCCGGCCGCTACCTGGACCGGCTGCCGGACCGGCGCTTCGCCCGCTACGGCCTGGACGCCGCCGCCGTCGCCCGCGTCCGCGCCCGCCTCGCCGCCTGGCCCCGCTGACCCGGGGGCGCGGGGGCGCGGGGGCTACTTGGTGGGGCGGCCACCCGTCACGCCGAGGACCTCGCCGGTGACGTCGCTGGACTCCTGGGAGGCGAAGAAGACGTACGCCGGGGCCAACTCGGCCGGTTGGCCGGGGCGCCCCTCCGGGGTGTCCTGGCCGAACCGCTCGACCTTTCTCTGCGGCATGGTCGCCGGGATCAGCGGCGTCCAGATCGGGCCGGGCGCCACCGCGTTCACCCGGATCCCCTTCTCCGCCAGGTCGGCGGCGAGCGCCTTGGTGAAGTTGGCGATCCCCGCCTTGGTGGTGGCGTAGTCCAACAGCTGCGGCGACGGGTCGAACGCCTGGATCGACGAGGTGTTGATGATGGTCGAGCCCTCGGACATGTGCGGCACCGCCGCCCTGCAGAGCCAGAACATGGCGTACAGGTTGGTCCTGAGCACCCGGTCGAACTGCTCGTCGCTGATCCCGAGGATGCCCTTCTCCTGCGCCATCTGGTAGGCGGCGTTGTTGACCAGGATGTCGATCCCGCCGAGGTCGCGCACGGCCCGCTCGATCAGCTCCTCGCAGTGCCGCTGGTCGGTGATGTCGCCGCGCACGGCGACGCCCATGCGGCCAGCCTCCTCGACCAGCCGGACGGTCTCCCGGGCGTCGGCGTCCTCCTCCTCGCCGAGGTAGGAGATGAGCACGTCGGCGCCCTCCCGGGCGTACACGATGGCAATCGCGCGGCCGATGCCGGAGTCGCCACCGGTGATCACGGCCCGCCTGCCGTCGAGCTTGCCGCTGCCGTGGTACGACTCCTCGCCGTGGTCCGGCTTCGGGGTCATCCTGCCGGTCGCGCCGGGCGGCGTCTGCTGCTGCCCCGGTTGCCCCTCCTGCTGGCCGTACTGGCTGGTGGGGTCCTGCTGGGTGTGCTGGTCCTCGCTCACCGACGTCTCCTCGCGCAGCTGTCGGGTTCCTGGTATCCCACCGCCCTACCCTGAGCCGGCGGGCGGAAACGGCCGGGGCGGTGTTACACGAGCGACCCGCGGACGCTGGTGGTGTGAAGCACCTCGGGCTGCTGTGGCAGGAGTGACGGCCGCTCGTTAGGGTGCGCTCGGCGCCCACCAGGCGCCCCGACCCCATGGAAGGGCACGTCATGACCTCTCCCTCCGGCCCGTCGCGTCGGACGGTGCTCGCCGCCGCGGCCGCGGCGGCGAGCGTCCCGCTGATCGCCGCCACCCCCGCCCAGGCGGCCGGCGCGGCCCGGTCGCGGACCTGGGACCTCACGATCCTCGGCACCTCGGACACCCACGGCAACGTCTACAACTGGGACTACTACAAGGACGCCGAGTACGACGACAGCAAGCACAACGACGTCGGCGTCGCCAAGCTGGCCACCCTCGTCAACCAGATCCGCGCCGAGCGGCGGGGCAAGGCGACGCTGGTGCTCGACGCCGGCGACACCATCCAGGGCACGCCGCTGGCCACCTTCTACGCCAAGCAGGAGCCGATCACCACCACCGGGGCGACGCACCCGATGGCCAACGCCATGAACGTGCTCGGGTACGACGCCGTGACGTTGGGCAACCACGAGTTCAACTACGGCCTGCCGCTGCTGACCAAGTGGATCTCGCAGCTCGGCTTCCCGGCGCTGGCGGCCAACGCCGTCAACGTCGCCACCGGCAAGCCGGCCTTCCTACCGTTCGTCATCAAGAAGGTCTCCGTCGGCTTCGCCGCGCCGCCGCTGCGGGTCGGCATCCTCGGCCTGACCAACCCGGGCAGCGCGATCTGGGACAAGGCCAACGTCGAGGGCCAGCTGCGGTTCGACGACATGATCGCCACGGCCGCGAAGTACGTCCCGATCATGCGGGAGCGGGGCGCCGACATCGTGCTGATCTCCGCCCACGGCGGCGACAGCGGCACCTCCAGCTACGGTCCCGAGTTGCCGATCGAGAACCCGACGGCGCTCATCGCCGAGCAGGTCCCCGGCATCGACGCGATCCTCTTCGGCCACGCCCACGCCGAGGTCGCCGAGAAGTTCGTGACCAACGCGCGGACCGGCGAGCGGGTGCTGCTCACCGAGCCGTCGAAGTGGGGCCAGCGGCTGAGCCGGATGGACTTCACGCTGGCCCGCGAGAGGGGCCGGTGGAAGATCACCAAGAAGACCGCCGCCCTGCTGAACACCAACACCGTGGTGGAGGACCCGAAGGTCCTCGCCGCCGTGCGGGCCCAGCACCAGAAGACCGTCGCGTACGTCAACCAGGTCGTGGCGCGCTCCACCGTGGAACTGTCGGCGGCGGAGAGCCGGTACAAGGACACCCCGATCCTGGACTTCATCAACCACGTCCAGACCGAGGTGGTCGGCCAGGCGCTCGCCGGCACGTCGTACGCGGCGCTGCCGGTGCTGTCGATCGCGGCGCCGTTCAGCCGGACCGCGGTCTTCCCCGCCGGAGACGTGAAGATCCGCGACGTGGCCGGGTTGTACGTCTTCGACAACACCCTCGAGGCCGTCGTACTCAGCGGCGCCGAGGTGCGGGCCTACCTGGAGTACTCGGCGAAGTACTTCCGGACCCTCGCCCCGGGCGCCCCGGTCGCCCCGGAGACGATCAGCGACCCGGCAGTGCCGGACTACAACTACGACGTCTTCTCCGGCCTGGAGTACGACATCGACATCTCCCGGCCGGTGGGCCAGCGCATCACCCGCCTGGTGCTGCCCGGCACCGACACCCCGGTGGCGGACAACGCGCAGTTCGTGGTGGCGGTGAACAACTACCGCCGCAGCGGCGGCGGCAACTTCCCCGGCATCGTGAAGACCCAGGTCTACAACGAGCAGCAGGAGATCCGTCAACTGCTGATCGACTGGGCGCAGGCCAAGGGCGCGATCGACCCGGCCGACTTCTACCAGCCGAACTGGAAGCTGGTACGCGAGGGCGTGCCGGTCTTCTGACCGACGATCACCGGACGGGCCGTGGGCGCATCGCCCGCGGCCCGTCCGCGTACCGGGCCGTATCCAGGGCAGGTCACGCGCGGACGAGGCGACGCCGCCGCGCGCGACGCGCCGTCAGGCGCCGTGCCGCAGGTCCCACCGGTCCGAAGCCTCCGAATCCGGTCGGTCCCGGCGCGGCTCGGTCTCGGTCAGCGCGACCCGATCTTCGGGTGGGACCGCCGGCGGCATCTCGCCGAGGCGCACGTGCCGCAGGAAGGCGTACTCGTCGTCGGTGAACGGCGACTCGGAGCGGTCCTCTGCCATCTGCTCTCCCCTCGACGCCCATTCTCCGCCCGTGGCGCCCGGCGTCACCACCCCTACGGCATCCTAGGATCCTGGTCGGAAGGGCGGGGCCGGGTGCATCCGTCCGCCCGGTCAGGACGGCAGCTTCGCCAGCGGCGCGCGGGGGGCCGGCAGTCGGTCCAGCAGCGCCAGCGCCGCCCGCACCGGGGCCCGGCCCAACGTCTCGTCGAAGCTCGCCCGCCCCTGGCAGAACCGCACGAACATCCGCCAACCCAGTGGGGTAGCCAGCAGCGCGTGGAAGACCTCCGGCCGCCGCGCGAACACGTCCAGCAGCCGGTGCCCCGCGCGCATCGAGGGCACCAGGTCCCGCGCCACCGCACGCTCGTAGCCCGCCAGGTCACCCGCGGCGACCGCGGCGCCGGCCAGCTCGCCGGAGCGCAGCGCGTAGCTGATGCCCTCCCGGCTCCACGGCTCCAGCAGCCCCGCCGCGTCGCCCGCCACCAGCACCCGGCCCCGGCGCAGCGGGGAGTCCTCGGCGCGGCAACGGGTCAGGTGCCCCGAGTCGTGCGCCGGCTCCACCCCCGACAGACCCAACCGGTCGACGAACGCGCGCAGGTAGGCCCGGGTCCGCTCCCCCTCGCCCCGCGCGGCGATCACGCCGACCGTGAGCCGGTCGCCCTTCGGGAAGACCCAGGCGTACGAGCCGGGCAGCGGTCCCCAGTCCAGCAGCACGCGGCCCCGCCAGCGGTCCTGCTCCCGCGGCGGCACCGGCAACTCCAACTCCAGCCCCAGGTCGACCTGCCGGTGGCGGACCCCCACGTGCCGGGCCGTCACGCCCGAGGAGCCGTCCGCGCCGACCACGGCCCGCGCCTGCACCGTCTCCCCGTCGGCCAGCCGCAGGCGTACGACCTCGGGGTCCTGCTCGACGGCGCGGACCGCGGCGCGCTCGCGGACCTCGGCACCGGCGGCGGCCGCGGCGGCGCGCAGCCGATCGTCGAACTCCTCACGCCGCACCATCGTCACCAGCGGGCCGTCGGGGTGCCGTCGGGTGAACCGGCGTCGCCCGTCCCGGGTGAACGTGACCCGGTCCACCCGGTCGTGCGCCGGGACGTCGATCCGGTCGGCCACCACCGCGAGCGAGGTGCCGATCAGGCCGCCCCCGCAGGTCTTGTAGCGGGGGTGGGCGGCCCGTTCCAGCACGAGTGTGCGCAGGCCCGCGCGGGCGGCGGCATGGGCGGCGGAGAGGCCGGCGGGGCCGGCGCCGACGACGGCGAGATCCCAGATGATCACCGGTGCAGCGTATGCCAGGAGGCCGGTCGCGGGGGCGTCGGCGCGAACGGATCACCGCCCGATCGGGTGGGCATCTTCGGCCGGCCACGGGGTAACCGCGCGGCGCAACCGCCCGCGGGGCGGGCAACGCGAAGGAGGACATCATGCGGCAGGTCCAACTGTCGGACGTCGAGGAACGGGTGTACGACGCCGTCGCGGCCCTGGAGGCACGCGGGCAGGTGCCGTACCCGGACCTGATCGCCGAGGAGGCTGGGCTGACCGAGGAGCAGTTGCGCGAGCCGCTGCACCTGCTCACCGAGAAGAACCTGCTGCACCGCGAGGACTCGCCGATGGTCGGGCTGGACTTCGGCCCCCGGTTCTGCGCCCAACAGTTGGCGTGATCCGGCGGGCAGCCCGCCACGATTCGCCTCCCGGGGACCGGGGTACCGGACAGCGATGCCCGACCACCGGTCCACGGGAGACACGATGAGCGCGCGTAGGCCGCGACCGGCCGACGCCACCGCCTCCCCGGACGACCGGCGGCGCTGGCAGGCCCTCGGCGTCGGGCTGGTCGCCGCCTTCATGACGCTGCTCGACGTGAGCATCGTCAACGTCGCCGTCCCCTCGATGGACCGCGCCCTCGGGGCCTCCCCCAGCGACCTGCAATGGGTGCTCTCCGGGTACGCCCTGACGTTCGGGCTGGTGCTGGTCCCCGCCGGGCGCTTCGGCGACGCGCGCGGCCGGCGCACCGCGTTCGTCTTCGGGATCGCCCTGTTCACGCTCGCCAGCGCCCTCGCCGGGCTGGCCGCCTCCCCCACGTGGCTGGTCGCGGCCCGACTGCTCCAGGGCGCCGCCGCCGGGGTGGTCAACCCGCAGGTCACCGGCCTGATCCAGGAGCTGTTCCGGGGGCCCGAGCGGGGCCGCCCGTTCGGCCTGCTCGGCGCCACCATCGGCATCTCCACCGCCGTCGGCCCGCTGCTCGGCGGCCTGCTGATCGCCATCGGCGGCGAGGAGCACGGCTGGCGCTGGGTGTTCTTCGTCAACGTGCCCGTCGGGATCGTGGCGGTGGTCCTCGGGTGGCGGCTGCTCCCCGGCCGCCCGGCGGGCCCCGCGGACCACCGGCGGCTGGACCCCGTCGGAGTGCTGCTGCTCGGGCTCGGCGTGCTGCTGGTGCTGCTGCCGCTGGTGCAGCAGCAGTGGCAGAGCCGCGCGAAGTGGCTGCTGGTGCCGGCCGGGCTGCTCGCCCTGGCCGGTTTCGGGGCCTGGGAACGGTGGTACGCCCGGCGCCGGGATCCGCTGTTCGACCTGCGCCTGTTCCGCTTCCGGTCGTACGCCCTCGGATCACTGATCGCGCTGGTCTACTTCGGCGGGTTCACCGCGATCTTCTTCGTCTTCACGCTCTACCTCCAGAACGGCCTCGGCTACAGCGCGCTGGTCGCCGGCGTGGCCATCACCCCGTTCGCGCTGGGCTCGGCCGCCGCGTCCGCCCTCGGCGGCCGGATCGTCAACCGCTTCGGCCGGCCGCTGGTCGCGGTCGGGCTGCTCACCGTGGTCGTCGGGCTCGTCGCAGTGGTCGGCGTACTCGCCCTGGCACCCGCCGGCGCCGTGGTGGCGTGGCTGACCGCGGCGCCGCTGCTGGTCGGCGGGCTGGGCAGTGGCCTGGTGATCGCCCCGAACCAGACCCTAACCCTGTCCCAGGTGCCGGTGCCGCAGGCGGGCAGTGGCGCGGGCATGCTGCAGACCGGGCAACGCATCGGCTCCGCCGCCGGCATCGCCGCCGTCGGCTCGGTCTTCTTCTCGTCGCTGGCCGGCAGCGACGGCGACTACGCCGTCGCTTTCCGGCACTCCCTCCTGCTGGCCGCCGCGGTCATCGCGCTGGCGCTGGTCGCCGCCCTGGTGGACGTCGCCCTCGGCCACCGCCGCTGAACACCACCCGCACGCGACCCCCAGCCGGGACCCGGTGCGGTGCCTGCCCGTGACGCGAGGACGCCGCTGGCCGGTACCCCGTGCGGGGTACCGGCCAGCGGCGTCATGCACTTGTCGTCAGCTGTTCCAGTGTTCGGCGACCAGGTCAGCGGCTTGCTGTTCCCACTGGGCGTAGTGGTCCGGGTACGCCGACACCTGCACCGTCTGCGCGGCCTCGGTCAGCGGCATGTCCTGCCACCGGTCGACCTG
>NZ_JBIDDG010000068.1:0-6413 GCF_043205005.1 Micromonospora sp. NPDC047620
GGCTGCACTGGATGGACATGAACTTCACCAAGGTCTCGTAGCCCGGCGGTGACCCACCCTGCTTCAGACGTCCATCAAACATCCGCACATGCCGCGATCCGGTCGCTACACGGCGTGGTAGCCCGTACCGCGGCTCGTGGTGCGGACATGTCGAGATGTGAGCATGTCTACGGGTGGAGGTCACGAAGCGGTGCAGGCGTTCGTGACGGTCTTGGTCCACACCTCAGGGTGGGTGTACCAGAAGTCATGCGGTACGCCAGGGACGGTTGAAAACCTCCCGCGCGGAACCAGCGCGGCAAGCTGCGCCAGTGACCACGGCGGGCGGATGTCGTCGCCGGCTGCGATGAAATGCATCGGCACGCCGCAGGCGGCCAGTCCGCGCCACAGATCGGATTGATGAATCCAATCGGTGAACGAATCGCTGAGAGCCGCATGCACTTCGGGCACCCAGTCGATGTCGACAACGGGCTCCGCGGCCTTACCGGCTTCGTACGCCTCGGACCACGTGCGGTCACGCTGGGGACCCCTACCAGCGATGCCGACCACCGCGGCCACCGCCTCTGGATGTTCGATCGCGTAGCGCACACCCAGATCACAACCCCACGAATGGCCTACGACTATCCAGGTTCCGACGCCGACCGCCTCACGGATGCCCTCAAGATCAGCAATTGCTTCTTCCATGGTGTGCGGGCCGCCGCCCGAGCGGCCAACGCCGCGCGGTTCGGGGTGCCAGGCGCGGTGGCCCAGCGGCGAGATTTCATCACGTTCCAGATACTGCACACAACCTGGGCCGCCGGTCAGGACGACGACGTCAGGCCCGTGGCCCGTCACGCCAACATGCAACGCGGTAGCTCCAATTTGAATCATCCGCGACTCCATGTCCGCGAAGCTACCAACAACAGCCGTACGCTCATGCCTCGGCTGGATCATGCTGCACCGGCGCCTGGCCCGTGACTACGAAGCCCTACCCGACAACTCCGCCAGCATGATCCGCATCGCGATGATCGACAACCTCACCAAACGCGTCGCCGACGAAACCACCCCAACCTGGCGAGATATCTGAAGGTGGCATCACCCGCAAAATACGTGAATCAGACGCCCTCTTAGCTCAGCCCGGCCCGCTCCGGCGTGACGGTGGCGTTGTGGGTGGGCACCGACGTCATCCACCTGCTCATCGCCGGTGCCCAGATCAGGTCCGTGTATTCATACCTGTCCGTCGTTGACCTTGCCGGCCTGCTCTGGCAGGGCGGGCGGCCAGTGGTGAACAACCTCTGCCGCAGGCCCTACCCGGCGAGGCGGTCGAGGTCGACCGGACCGTCCGCCGCGGTGGTCACGTGTCCCTGGGCCAGCACATCATTCTGGCCGTGCACCGTCGTAGCCGGCGTCAGCCAGCGCCGGGACATTGAGGTGCGCGACGGACCAGTTCAGGGCGACGGTCACGCCGGGGTCCGGGCGCAGCTCAGCGTGCAGATGGCTGGGTATCGCGTCGGAAGTCCAGATCGGCAGTCCGTCCGGAATCATGACCGCCTGGATGTTGGCGCCGAAATCGCGGTGCTTCCGGAGTGCCAGGCGTCGATCGTGCTGCCTTTGACGCTGGTGGTCGTCTCGGCCAGCCGGTCGCTGTCGAACACCCGTCGAGGATGACGAACGTCCAGTCGTCGTCGGCGGCCCGGCGCAGGGCGTCGTGCAGGTCAGGTCGTTGCGCGGCCAGGACCGCGGTGCCTTCGGCGATGTAGCGGTACGCGGTCGCCTGCCGATGTGGGCCGAGGAATCGTGCTTCCGGGGCGGGGCCGGGGAGGAGACGGTTGACCACTTCCAGGGGTGGGGGATCATGGGAGGGTGACGTTCGCGGTGCATTACCTCGTGCCGGCGGCCGGTCTGCTGCCCGTGCCGGACGGCGACGATGTGCTGGTGTTCGACGCGACGCTCGCCGTCGGTGCGGGGGAGCGCACCGTCGTGTTCTCGGTGTTCGCCGAGGGCACCGGCCTGCGGATCGCCACCGACCTCGATTACACCGCGCTGCTGCGCCGTGAGCCGGCCGAGGTCGGTGCCGTCGCGGCGGTCGACGCGTGGGTGCTGGAGCGGGCGCCGCGCGCGATCCGGCTGCACGAGCTGTTGCTCGACGTGCTGCCGCCGCGGGCGGACGCCGAGCGTTGGTTGGCCGCCCGGGACCCGGCCGGCGATTACTGGCGGGTGCTGGGGCGGCCGCGGTGAGGCTCGGTTCGGCACCCGCAGGTCGGCCCCGGCCTCGGTCGACACCGTGTGGACGTGCACGAGCGAACAGGTCGCACTGATCTGCCGATGTGCGGGCGTTCGACGCAGCCCCTGACCAGGTGACGAGTCAGGGATCAGGGCCGGTAGGAGGTGGCCCTGCTGGATCGGAGCGCACCGCTCGGTGCCGCAGGTTCGCTAACTCGTGATGGTCAACCACCGAAAGGGACGCAGTCGGCCAGTACCTGCAAAGACGGCATCACTCGTCCACGGGCGCGATTAACCCCGCGCAGTGCAATTGCCAGCCCCGGTAGCCTGCCGATCATGACGGAATCCGGCCTGGCCCGCGCTATCGCGTTCACACATGACGTTGCGCGCCGGCAGGCGCACCAGATCGTCGACATGCCCGATGGGTTCGCGGTGCTCCACGAGAAGTTTCCCGCCTCGTACGACCACAACAAGGTGATCCTGACCGCGCCCGTGGAGCCAGCGCAGGCGCTTGCAGCCGTCGATCGAGTACTTGGCGGCGTGGGCCTGGGGCACCGGATGGTCGTTGCCGACGACCTGAACGGCGCTGCCTGCGCACCCACCTTCGTCGATGCTGGCTACCAGCATGCGATCAACCTGATCATGGGCCACACCGGTGCGGCGCCGGACCGTCCTGCCGACCCTGCGATCCGGGTCGAGCAGGTCGACCTCGACGCGCTGCGCGAGTCGACGCGCTACGAGTGGCGCGAACAACTGCCGCACGCCAGCGACGAGGTAGTCGACCAGCTCGTCGAGCGACGTGCCACCCTGCTACACGGCGCTGACGAGGTGGCCTTCCTCGCCGTACGCGACGTCGCCGGCCGGGTGCTCTCCCGCGCCGACGTGTATATCGACCCCGCACATGGCATCGCACAGATCGAAGACGTGATGACCAGCCCGGCATACACCGGCCGCGGGTACGCTCGAGCGATCATGGCCGACGGACTTCGCCGCGCCCACGCCGCCGGTTGCGACCTGGTCTTCGTAGTCGCCGACGCGCAGGACTGGCCCCGACACCTCTACGCCCGTCTCGGGTATGTCACGGTAGGCCGCAGCCACGTCTTTGTCCGTCCGACGTCGAAACCCTGATTGTGGACAGCATTCTTTCGTGCGACCGCGCGTTGGCCGCGCCCGGCGTAGTGCGCTGTCATGCCGATGATCGGAAGTCGCAGGTCCACAGGACACCTACCATCGGGACGTGCAAAACACCCACGACTCCGGTCACGACCGATACCGACCAGAAGAGTTCTGGACGCTGTCGACAACCTCCATGACCCAGCAGGAGGCTGAGGAGGCGGCGCAGCTCATCCGCGAGCGCTTTCCTGAAGTCTTCGCCAACGCGGTGGATCCAGGCGATTGGATGACGCTGCACCTTGACCGTACGACGGCCGAGATGTTGCGAGATGCGGTCGCCATGTTCGTGTCGGCGGGCGGCGACGCTGGCAACATGCTGGAGGAGTTTGAAAGATTCCTGGCCATCGCGAACGCCGGCGATCGGGAGGGCTGACAACTTCCGGACTGCCGCGATCAGTGCGCTGAGGTGTCGCAGATCAGTTGGCAGACGAGTGTCGCGCATCAGTCAGCGGAGGACATGCTTCCAGCAGTTTGTCTAGTCCCACCTAATGCTTGACGGATCCGCCCCAGCACATGCACGACAGTCAGCCTTGGTTCCTCGGTCGTCCTGGTTACAGTCGGTGACATCTGGGTGCCTGCGGGCGCACTCAAACTCAGGCAGAGAACGAACCATTGCCGCCAAGACGCCATGCACGAGGGGAAGGCCGCCCAGCTCGCTGATCCCGACCCATGCGATGTCGTCATGCTCGTCGGGTGCACGGTTGGTCGGAGAGCCGACCCAGTCTCCAATTTGCCAGACGCCCACGTGAACGGCGTCCTCACCACTGCCGGCATGCAAGACGCCCAACCGTGAAGCGGACTCCGCCACGATTTGAACACCGAGCTCCTCGTCCATCTCACGCGCGAGGGCTTGTAGTTCCGACTCACCCGCTTCGACCTGCCCCCCGGGCAGATCCCAGACATCTGGGTATACCCGTTTGGTCGGCCTGCGGTGTACTAGCAGGACCGCGCCGTTTTCAACGAGTACGCCCGTGACGACAACATGCATGACGGGGAGTAGAGCACAGGGATAGGACAAGCTCGCCAGAGCCAAAGGGAACGCGCAGACGTCCGGATCTGCCGCTGTCCGCGCGCGACGCCGCAGCCATCCACCGTCCGCGCCCGGCGCAGAGCCACGTCTGCGATGGAGTGTTGATCACCGCTGGTCTTAGGGTCGTTTACGGCAGGGGTTCCGCGATCTGGTGGAGGGTCCGCCCGTCAGGTGCCCGGTACCAGTTCGGCGGCCAGAGTTGGGCTCGTGGCGGCTGCCCGGTGGCGGTCTCGATGATGTGTCGAATCAACGCGATGATCCGATAGCGTTGCCCATCGGCGGCCCATTTGACGGGGCCGTTGACGTCATTGTGCCATTGCACTTGCGCCCGGCTCGGGTCTGTGCCGAGCCATGCGCGAATGCTATCTCGATCTTGGTCGACGAGATCGGGTACGACGATGGTCAACTCGGTGCCGTCCGGGATGGCGCCGTGGGAGATGAGACGCTGAACCGCTGCCGCTCGGCGTTCGCCCGAGGCCCGAGTGGCTGCCTGTGTGGCGCCGCTGGATCGCGGTCGGATCATGAAGTCCTCGGCATCGGGCACGGGCAGCAGCTGAGCGACGGACAGGACCTTCTCACCGGCGGCGGTCTGGTACAGCTGGTAGCGGACCAGCCGAATGTCGATGCCTGCTTCGTACAGGAACAGGGCGGTGTTCGTGACGGTCGGGCCGAAGTCGGCGGCCATGAGCACGATCCGCGGCGGGCTCAGCGTCTCGTCCGAGACTCCTTCGGCCCACTCCATCAACTGGACCAACGCCTCCTCGGCAGTGGTTGAGCCGCCAAGATGGGCGGCATGTACGTCCGCCAGGATGTCCAGGCTGAAGCGACGAACCATAGCCGCATAGTTGATCGCCTGCATGGTCACTGTGTCCGGTGCGCGGTCGCGCTTGAGCTCCACAACCACTAGCCGTCCGGTGCGGTCAAGACCCAGCACGTCCAGTCGGTCTGCGGTCGCAGTTCCTCCACCCGAAACCCATTTGCCGTATTCGAACGTGACAACCTTAACTCCGGCGCCGATCAGTTCCGGATGATCGATCACCCATTGCTGCAGGTGCTGGCGCTCCAACAGGCCAGCCTCGGCCAACGAGATTCGACGGGCGGGAACGGCGGTCGCGCCATCGACGGTGAACAGCAACTCTTCGGCCACGAAGCACCTCCGGCACAGACCGTACACCTCGGAACATTCGTAAAAGCCGAGCGCTGACGCCCGCTACCGAACCGGAGGTGTCATGGCCCACCGTAATGAACCTCTTTCAACGTGGCCAGGGCCGGACCGGCGCCGGTCAACGGCGGTGGAGCCTCCGGCCACTCGCCAGGTTGAAAGGTTCATGGTGGGCAGGGGTGGTCGCTGCCGCAGCTTGCTAGAGGCCGAGGTGGATCGGCTGGGTGGGCGTGTCTGTGGTGAGAAGCGCCGTCAACGGTGTGGCGAGGTCGCGGGGCGAAAACAGCTCAGGGCCGGCATAGCTGACGATCTCCGAGAGATGCCACCAGCGGAACGCGGCCAGGTTCTCGGCGGCGAGTTGGTCGTCGGTCAGTTCGCCGCGGGGCTGGAAGTGGCTCGCGCGGATGAGGAAGTAGTCATTGATGATGCCGTCGAACCCCGATGCGTGGTCGGTGGCGAAGACTTCCTGGTGCCAGACGTGCGGTGGGTCGACGGTGATCGTCAGACCTGTTTCCTCGCGAAGTTCGCGGCGCAAGGCCGTCAACGGGTCCTCGCCGGGTTCGATGCCGCCGCCTGGTGCCGCCCATACGCCCTTCGCCTCGCCAGGCACCGCCGGGTGAGGGAAGACGAACCGGCACAGCAGGATGCGGTTGTCTTCGTCGAGCACGATCGCACGGACGGAGCGACGCAGGTTCGGCGTCATGGTATGTCAGACGTGGCGGCGGGAACGATGATCGACACGTCTGGAGACTAATACTCCAGCCGCACCTGGTGGAGTCGGAGTCTTCGCTGGTAGTGGGCTGTTTTGGCGCGGTATTGGTGTCGGCGTCGCCATCGTGACCATCGATG
>NZ_JBIDDG010000069.1:0-5928 GCF_043205005.1 Micromonospora sp. NPDC047620
CGGGTCGTCCGGCGGCGGGTCGACCGGTGCGCCGTCAACGATCTCGAACGCGTTCGGCTTGGCCACGTTCAGGTCCACGGATGCGATACCGCCGGTCGATCCGGACGAACTGTACTGGTGCGCACTCCATGTCGGGTAGGCGCCGCCCAGGTTCGGCTCTCCGGGGTAGCTGCCGTTGTTGGCGCCCCACGACGCCACCCAGAGCTTCACGCCGGCCGCGATCGTTCGGGGCCACGTCCCGGAGCGCAGGTCTGCCGCACCCATGTACAGCCAGGGCACGTGGTTGCCGATCCGGTCGCGCATGCGCTGGAAGAATGCCGCGACCTCGGTGTCGTTCCACAGCCTCGTCGAGTCGTCGAGCACCTCGTTGTCCAGCGCGATCACGTCACCAGGCCGATAGTCGTGCAGGTGGTCGGCAAAGTAGTCGGCAGCCTGAACCGGGGCTTGGAAGTCTCCAGCGAGCCAGTAGTGGCCGACCCTGAGCCCCGCTGCCCGCGCGCCACCCACCTGGATCGCATACTGCGAGCCGGTGTACGGGCCCTCCGACAGTTGCGAGCCGCCAGCCTTCACGATCACGAACTGGTAGCCGTCGGCGCGGACATCGGCGAAGTCGATGCCGGCTTGCCAGGTAGAAACGTCAATGCCGGACACCGTGCCGGCCGGCACCGCTGCGGCGGCAGGTGCCGCCGCAGCGCTCACCGGCAACACGAAGGCAACTGCGGCCGCCACCGCAAGCCGCCCCAGGAAAGCGGTCATGTTGAATCTCCCCTTGAAAAAAGTCCCTGCCAAATCAGGCCTAAGCTGCATCCGGCTGCTATTCGCCGCTCACCCGCACCCTGATCCGCCTGACTGAACTCATCCGGCGTCAGCGCCACCAACGCCGACCCGGGTGGCTACTCCCTGCCGGACGTCGGGCCCCGCCCACACTCACCTACCTTTGCAACGACGGCACCCGCACCGCCCGGGCAACGTGCGGGTAGCCGTCCCGCACCGTATAGATGATCCTGGTGCCATCGCTTCTGGTGATCGCTGACACCGCGGTTCGGTAGACGGGTTGCCCGTTGTAGCCGACCAGTAGGGGCTGCCAGTTGACGCTGCTCGCCTCGTACACCGCGCCCCCACGCACCGTGTACACCACGACCGCGCCGTTGTAGGGGACCGCCGACACCGCGGACACCTGGTCGTGGTTGGGCACCTGCAGATTCCGCCACCCGGTGTTACTGGCCGCCTCATATAAACGACCATCGCGCACCGTGTAGATAATCTTGGTCCCGCCCGCCCGAAGCACCGCGCTGACCGCCCGCGAGAACGGTCTGCCCGTCATACCCGACCGGCAACGGCCGCCAACCAGTGCTGTCAGCAGTCTCAAAAACCTGCGTATACGCCGGCGGGCTCGTTCCCGCGCCATCCAGGTAGACCAGCGGGTTGATGCGGGTGCCGCTCGGGTCGATCATGTGCCAGTGCAGGTGCGGGCCGGTGGACGAGCCGGATCCCGGTGCACCAGCTGCGCCGCCGGACAACCCGACGATCTCGCCCGTGCCGACCCGCGTGCCGTTGGGCAGCAGGAACTGCGACAGGTGTAGGTACTGGGTGCGGTAGCCGTTGTCGTGCAAAATGGTGACGGCGTATCCGCCGGTGCCGTTGTTCGGGTTGTTGGTCACGACACCGCCGCCCGCAGCCGGCAGCCGCGTGCCGACGGACATGCCGTAGTCGATGCCGCCGAGCGAACCCCGGTCGAGATGTCCCTGCCAGGTCTCAGTGACCAGGTAGCCACTGAAGGGGTTGTAGAAACCTGGGACGGTTGCCTCGGCCGCGCGCGCCCCGATACTGACCGCAGTGGCGGTACCGGCCGCCACCGTCGCGTACAAGAAGGTCCGTCTGCTGAACCCGTCGCCTGCCATCAACCGACTCCCACAGTGAGGGGTGCTGTGCGCCCCGAACCTAGACGGGGCATGGACGGCAGGCATCGTGCGTTCGACCGACGGCCATTCAGGGCAGGGGAGCCACTCGCCAGACACACCAGCACAGATCGTCGAGCTACATCACGCCGACGGCACCGGCTGGTGTGAACAGGGCGGGCCCCGTTGTTAGGGTCTTCGCGTGGATATCGAAGCCGATCGCAGTTCTGTGATGCCGGCGTCCTGCTTCCGCTGCGGGACATGACAAGTCACCATGCCGTCGAGTTCAGGGCCGGGCAGCGTAGAGGCGGAGTTCCTGGCCTCAACACGCCGGTACGCGGCGCCCATGCGTGGGTTCGTGCTTTTACTCATCAGCGCTTTCGGGCTTCTGACGGTTCCCGGCGATGCCCTGCCGCTAGGGTTCGCCCTGTTCGGGCTGATGGTGGTCGGTGCCGTGGTGGACTGCCAGGCCGGGTTCTACGAGCGTGCGGCACCACTGGCGCTTGCGTTCGCGGTGGCGCGTGTTGCGGCGATCTGCGTGACGCAGGAGTGGGCCGATGGAAAGCCCAATCAGTGGGCACTCAACGCCCTGACCACGACGTCGATCACTCTGCAGTGGGACTGGCCGCCGAAGGTGTCGTTGCCCGTCACGGCCGGGTTGCTCGTGGTCGGCTTCGCCATGGTTGGCGCCGACGAGGGAAGTGAGGTCGGCCTGCGGCTGCTGGTCGAGTGCGTCATGGCGCGTCTGGCGTTCGTGTTGTTGCAGCGGTCCAGCAGGCGCGTGGACGTGTTGCGGGCACGCCGGGCAGCGCTGGCGCGGGCCGAGGCGGTGGCGGTGGCGCGGCACTCGCAGGAACGGGAGTTCCTCGCGTTGCTGCACGACACCGCCTCGGCAACGTTTCTCCTGGTGTCGACGCACGGCCGGGACACGGACCCCAGGCAGGTGGCCGAGTACGCACGGCACGACCTGACCGTGCTCACAGGCGCCACGGGTGGACAGGCCTCGCAGGACAGCCCGGTGGACCTAAATGCCGCGCTGCGCTCCGTCGTGGATCGAACTCCACTGACCGTCGACGTCCTCTGGCGGGAAGGGACGGTGGTGCCCGCGTCGGCGGCACTCGCGCTGGTGCGTGCAGTACGCGAAGCGCTGGCCAACGTCGAGCGGCACGCCGCAGTACGCGACGCCACGCTGAGCATCCACGTCGAGAAGGGCCGCGTAGTCGTTACGGTCGACGACGCGGGCGTGGGGTTTTGCCCTGGCGAGGTGCCGCACTCCCGCCGCGGCATTCGCGGCTCGATCGTCGAACGCATGACCGCGGCCGGCGGCAACGCCGTTGTCACCTCGCGCTCCGGTACGGGGACCTCGGTACGGCTGATGTGGCCCGGTGCCTGAGAGCCGCGCCGCGCGCGACCACGTGCACCCCACGATGCGGATTGCGCTGCTGTGCGTCACCAGCGTTGTGCAATTCGGGCTGTGTGTGCGGCCGCTGATCGAGTATGAGTACCAGCCGAGGTGGATCGCCGTGGCCGCTTTCACGGCACTGGCGCTCGTCACCGCGGCCTGTGGCGTGTGGGTGGTGCGCCGAAAGCCCATACCGGCCGCCGTCGTGGTGGTCGGCACGGCGATCACGCTGGCAGCCTCGGCCGCTGCCACCCGCGTCCTGCCACCGGGCGAGCACTTCGGCACACCGGACTGGTCGTTCGGCCTGGTGGGGTGGCATCTGTTGCTGCTGCTCCTGGACCGCGTGCCCGTGCTGCTCACCGCCATGGCTGTGCATCTGACGGCGAGCGTTGGCCAGTTCCTGTTAGCGGTCGTGCCGGACCGCGCCGGGATCGGTGCCGCGGGCATCGTCGCGTTCGGCACTGCCAGCATCCAGCTGGCGGTCGTGCCGATCTCGCGGATGCTGCACCACAGAACACGTCAGGCGATGTCAGTGGCCGCCGAGCAGGAGCAGCTGATCACAAGGGTGATGGCGGTCGAGCAGTGGGAACGGGAACAGCGCACCGTCTTCGCCGGGCAGTTGGGTGTGACACTGCCGCTACTAGCGGACTTGGCCGATGGCGTGCTGGACCCCCGCGACGACGACACCCGACGACGGTGTTCCCTCGCGGCGACCCAGCTCCGCAGGTTGTTCGCCGAGAACGACGAGGTCCCTGATCCGCTGGTGCACGAAGTCACCGCGTGCGTCGATGAGGCCGAACGACGCGGCATCGAGGTGTCGCTGGCGGTCAGCGGCGCGGCCGTGGCGGTGCCCCCCGACGTGCGTCGGGAACTCACCAGCCCCGTTGTGGCGACGCTGGCTGCGGCGCGGTCCCGCGCGCGGGTGAGTGTGCTGCGCACCCACGAGGACGTGCGGGTCGCCGTGATGGCGGATGCCGGCACCGACACCGACGTGGTCACCGTGGCCTCCGCGCAGGTTCTAGTCGACTATGACACCTATGGCGAGTACGTGCGAATGGAGGCCAGATGGCAGACGGGAAGCAGCTGAGCGCCGTAATCGTCGATGACCACCCGGCCGTGCTGGCCGGGGTGACCCACTGGCTGTCCTCCGGAACACCGCCGATACGGGTGGCCGCCTCGGGCAATGACGTCCGCGTCGCGTGGCTCGACGAGGGTGCCCAGGCCGACGTGGTCATCCTCGACCTGCACCTGGGCGGACCGATCCCGGCGATGGGCGACCTGCGCAGACTGGTGCAGGCGGGGCGGCGGGTCGTCGTCTACTCGATGCGCGCTGACGACGTGATCGCACTTCAGTGCCTGGAGTTGGGCGCGCTGAGCTACCTGACGAAGGCTGAGGGCACCGAGCATCTCCTCAACGCCACCAGGGCCGCAGCGGCCGGTCAGGCGTACACCGCGCCATCCCTGGCGGGCGCGCTCGCCGGCGACCGCTCCGCCCACCGACCGGTGTTGTCGGCGCGCGAGACCGAGGTGCTGATCCAGTGGTTCCAGTCGCAGTCCAAGGAGTTCGTGGCTCAACGTCTGGGGATTTCGCTGAGCACGGTCAACTCCCATCTGGAGCACATCCGGATCAAGTACGCGATGCGTGGCCGGGCGGCCCCCACCAAGGCGATGCTGGTAGCGCGCGCCATCCAGGATGGGTTGATCCAGGTCGACGATCTGTGACGGTGTTCGTGGTTGGCTTCCTGCCCCGGATGGCTGTCGGTCGAACCCACGCTCGCCCATCCTCGGCGACTACGGTCAGCACCGGGCGTGCTTTCCTGGCCGACGCGCCAACGTCGGCCTTCAGCCCGTCACCACGAGCCCGATCGGCCAGCATCGCGATCACTGCTCATCCGTGACCGCACCCACCGGCCCCACGGCCGGCTCCTGCCCCGAGGTGATCTCGGTCGCCGCCTGGCGCCTCTACCTTGATCGGTCGATCAGCCGATACTTGTACAGTCCGATGCCCTTAGTCTCGTCGCCATCCACGCACTACAAAACACGGATGAGGAGCCGATGATGGGTGAGGAGATTCAGCCCAGCTGCTGTGGCGGTGCGGCAGACCGGCCACCGGCCGGGCTCAGTCGCCGTACGTTGCTGCGCAGTACGACTTTGGCCGCCGGTGCCTTTGCTGTCGGTGGTGGGGTCGTCGGTCTTCCCGGGACCGCCCACGCGGCACCAGCGATCTACAACCCGTTCACCGGCTACCCGATCACCGGCACCTGGCAGGACCACCTCGACTACGGGTCGCTCGGCGGGATCGACTTCGGGATGGGGGTCGGCACCGCGTTGCCGGCCTGCGGCGCCGGCACGATTCAGAACATCCCCTACAACGGGACGGGCGGGCACACCGTCACGATTTACCACGCGGACGGTTACCGCAGCCAGTACATGCACCTGTCGGAGTTCCTGCTGGCCAACGGGACCGCAGTCGGCGCCGGGACGATCGTGGGACGGTCGGGCGGCGCCGTCGGCGCCCCCGGCTCGGGCAGCTCCACCGGCCCGCACCTGCACTGGCACATGATCAACCCGAGCGGGGTACGCATCAACCCGCTGACCTACATCAGCCAGAACCCGGGTGGCGGTGGC
>NZ_JBIDDG010000070.1:0-5900 GCF_043205005.1 Micromonospora sp. NPDC047620
ACGGTGTACGCGACGGCGAGTCCCGGTAAGTGGGGTGTGCTGCGTGGGTTGGGCGTCGCCGAGGAGCGGATCGCGTCGTCGCGGTCGACGGAGTTTGAGCAGGCGTTCGCCTCGGCTAGTGGTGGCGCGGGTGTGGATGTGGTGTTGGATGCGCTCGCGGGTGAGTTCGTGGACGCGTCGTTGCGGTTGTTGCCGCGTGGTGGCCGGTTCGTGGAGATGGGCAAGACCGACGTCCGTGACCCGCAGTTGGTCGCCGGGCAGCACCCCGGCGTGACGTACCAGGCGTTCGAACTCAACAACGCCGGCGGGGAGCGGATCGGGCAGATGCTGTCCGAGTTGCTGGCTCTGTTCGAGCGGGGTGTGCTGTCGCCGTTGCCGGTGCGGGTGTGGGATGTGCGGCAGGCGCGGGCGGCGTTGCGGCACATCAGCCAGGCCCGCCACGTCGGCAAGGTCGTCCTCCAGATTCCGGCGCCGATCGACCCCGATGGCACCGTCCTGGTCACCGGGGCGTCGGGCACCCTCGCCGGGGTCGTTGCCCGGCACCTCGTCGCCACCGGTCAGACACGCCGACTGCTGCTGGCCTCGCGCCGCCTGCCCGGCGAAGGCAGCGACTACGCCGCGCTGGTCGCGGAGCTGACCGAGGCCGGTGCCACGGTCGACGCCATTGCGGTGGACGTGAGCGACCCGCAGCAGGTGGCGGACCTCGTCGCCGGGGCGCATGCCCTGACCGCCGTCGTGCACACCGCCGGGGTCGTCGCCGACGCGACGGTCACCTCGCTGGACGCCGACGCCCTCGCCGCCGTCATGGCGCCCAAGGTCGACGGGGCGTGGACGCTGCACCGCGCCACCGCCCACCTGGACCTCGCCGCGTTCGTGGTGTTCTCGTCGATAGCGGCCACCCTCGGCTCGCCCGGCCAGGCCAACTACGCCGCCGCGAACGCGTTCCTCGACGCCCTCGCCCAGCACCGCCGCCAGCGGGGTCTGCCGGCGGCCAGCCTCGCCTGGGGACTCTGGGCCACCACCAGCAGCATGACCGCGCACCTCGAGGCAACCGAACACCGGCGGGCCATCCGCGCCGGCAGCGCCCCGCTCACCGACGCCGAGGGGCTCGCCCTCTTCGACGCCGCGCAGCGGCACGGCGGCGCGCACGTCGTACTCATGAAGGTGCCGGCGGCCACCGACGCGCCGGACGCCGGGCGGGTCCCCGCACTGCTGCGCGACCTCGTCCGGCCGCCCCGCGCGCGGCGGCGGGCGGCCACCCGGGCCACCGCCGACCTCTCCGTCGGCGAGCGGCTCGCGGCACTCAGCCCCGTGGAGCGGCGCGGCCAGCTCCTCGAACTCGTCGCCAACAACATGGCGGCGGTCCTCGGCCACCGCTCGGCCGACCACGTCGACCCGCAGCGGCCGTTCAAGGAACTCGGCTTCGACTCCCTGACCTCCGTCGAGCTGCGCAACCGGCTCGCCACCGCGACCGGGCTGCGGCTGCCGGCCACGGTCGCCTTCGACTACCCCACCCCGGTCGTGCTCGCTGACTTCCTCGACCGGGAGATCGTCGGCCGGGCCGCCCCGGCGGCGGTCCAGGCCACCGCCGCGGCCGGCACCGACGAGCCCATCGCGATCGTCGGCATGGCCTGCCGCTTCCCCGGCGGCGTGCAGACCCCCGAGCAGCTCTGGGACCTGGTGACCGCCGGCGCGGACGTCATCGCGCCCTTCCCCACCGACCGCGGCTGGGACCTCGCCGACCTGCGCACCGACGCCCAGGACGGCACAGCCACCCCGCAGCGCGGCGGCTTCCTGTACGACGCCGCCGACTTCGACGCCACCTTCTTCGGCATCTCGCCGCGCGAGGCCCTGGCCATGGACCCGCAGCAGCGGCTGCTGCTGGAAACCTCGTGGGAGGCGTTCGAGCGGGCCGGCATCGACCCGCTGGCCGCCCGCGGCAGCAGCACCGGCGTCTACGTCGGCCTGATCTACCACGACTACGCGTCCAAGGCCCTCGGCACCTCCGACGAACTGGACGGGTACGTCGGCAACGGCAGCGCCGGCAGCGTCGCGTCCGGCCGGATCTCCTACCTGTTCGGGCTCGAAGGGCCGGCCGTCACCGTCGACACGGCGTGCTCGTCGTCGCTGGTCGCCCTGCACCTCGCCGCGCAGGCGCTGCGGCAGGACGAGTGCCGCCTCGCCCTCGCCGGCGGTGTCAGCGTCATGTCCACCCCCGGGATGCTCGCCGAGTTCTCCCGGCAGCGCGGCCTGTCGCCCGACGGGCGGTGCAAGGCGTTCGGCGCCGGCGCCGACGGCACCGGCTTCGCCGAGGGCGTCGGCATGCTGCTGCTCGAACGGCTCTCCGACGCCCAGCGCAACGGGCGGCGCATCCTCGCCGTGATCCGGGGCAGCGCCGTCAACCAGGACGGTGCCAGCAGCGGCCTCACCGCCCCGAACGGGCCGTCCCAGCAGCGGGTCATCCGCCAGGCCCTCGCCAACGCCCGCCTCGCTACGGCCGACGTCGACGCCGTCGAGGCGCACGGCACGGGCACCGCCCTGGGCGACCCGATCGAGGCGCAGGCGCTGCTCGCCACGTACGGGCAGGAGCGGCCCGCCGACCAGCCGCTGTGGCTGGGGTCCATCAAGTCGAACATCGGGCACGCGCAGGCCGCCGCCGGGGTCGCCGGGGTCATCAAGATGGTCCTGGCGATGCGGCACGGCGTCCTGCCGCGCACCCTGCACGTCGACGAGCCGTCGCCGCACATCGACTGGTCGGCCGGCTCCGTCGCCCTGCTCGCGCAGGACCGGCCCTGGCCCGAGACGGACCGGCCCCGCCGGGCGGCCGTGTCGTCGTTCGGCATCAGCGGCACCAACGTCCACACCATCCTGGAGCAGGCGCCCGACGCCGCGCCCACGCCGACCGTGACCGTGCCACCGGCCGTCACCTCCGGCGACCTGACCACCCCCTGCGTGCTCTCCGCCCGCACCGGCGACGCCCTGCGCGAGCAGGCCACCCGGCTGCGCGCCTGGCTGGCCGAGAACCCGGCGGTGCCGCTGCCGGACCTCGGCCACGCGCTGGCCACCGGACGGTCCGCGTTCGAGCACCGCGCGGTGCTGCTGCCCCGCGACCGGCAGAGCCTGCTCGCCGGCCTCGACGCCGTCGCCGGCGACGAGCCGTCGTCCATCGTCGTCCGGGGCACGGCCCGCCCTGGCCGGCTCGCCGTCCTCTTCTCCGGGCAGGGCGCGCAGCGTGCCGGGATGGGCCGGGAGTTGTACGGGGCGTTCCCGGTGTTCGCCTCGGCGTTGGACGAGGTGTGCGCCCACCTGGACCCGCTGCTGCCGCAGCCGCTTCGTGGGGTGTTGTTCGCTCCGGAGGGCTCGCCGGAGGCGGCGCTGCTGGACCAGACCGTGTTCACCCAGGCCGGCCTGTTCGCGGTCGAGGTGGCGCTGTTCCGGCTCGTCGAGTCGTTCGGTGTCGTGCCGGACTTCGTCGGCGGGCACTCGGTCGGGGAGGTCACGGCCGCGTACGTGGCCGGAGTGCTGTCCCTTGAGGACGCGTGTGCCCTGGTGGCGGCGCGGGGCCGGCTGATGCAGGCCCTGCCGGCCGGCGGTGGGATGTTGGCGGTGAACGCGGCCGAGGCCGACGTGTCGCCGGTTCTCGAAGGACTGACCGACCGGGTCGGGATCGCGGCCGTCAACGGCCCGACCTCCGTCGTGGTGTCCGGCGACCTGACGGTGCTGGACGAGGTGGAGGCCGTCTGGCGGGGCAGGGGCGTGCTGACGCGCCGGCTGACGGTGAGCCACGCGTTCCACAGCCCGTTGATGGAGCCGATGCTGGCCGAGTTCCGGGCCGTCCTGGACAGCCTCGCCTTCCGGCCGCCACTGCTGCCGGTGGTGTCCAACCTGACCGGCCACGCCGCCGACGCGGCGGACCTCTGCGACCCCGGGTACTGGGTGCGGCACGTCCGCGAGGCCGTCCGCTTCGCCGACGGGATCGCGTACCTGCGGCAGCGCAACGTCGCCACGTACCTGGAGGTCGGGCCGGACGGCGTCCTCGCCGGCATGGCGCAGGACTGTCTCGCGGACGACAGCGACGCGATGGTCGTACCGACCCTGCGGAAGGGCCGCACCGAGGCGTCCGCGTTCCTCGCGGCCCTCGCCGAGACGTACGCCGGCGGCGTGCCCGTCGACTGGGCCGCGCTGACCGGCGGCGGCTCCGCCGTACGACCGGTGGACCTGCCGACGTACCCGTTCCAGCGGCAACGGTTCTGGCCCGACGCGGCGGCCTGGCGCAGCGGCGACGTGTCCGGCGCCGGGCTCGCCGCCCCGGGGCACCCGCTGCTGGGTGCGGCGGTGCGCCTGGCGGGTGACGACGAGGTGGTGCTGACCGGTCGGCTGGGGCTGTCGTCGCACTCGTGGTTGGGCGATCACGTGGTGTCGGGTGCGGTGGTGGTGCCGGGCACTGCCCTCGTGGAGTTGGTGGTGCGGGCCGGCGACGAGGTGGGCGCGTCCCGGGTGCGGGAGCTGACCATCGCGGCGCCGCTGGCACTGCCGTCGTCCGGCGGCGTGCGGGTGCAGGTGCGCGTCGGTGGGATCGACGACTCCGGGGGCCGGGACGTCGCCGTGTACTCCCAGCCGGAGGACGACGCCGAGGCGGAGTGGGTCCGGCACGCCGGCGGTGTGCTGGAGCCGGCGTCGGCCGAGGAGCCCGGCCTGGCGGCGTGGCCGCCGGTCGGCGTGCCGGAGACGGACCTCGCCGGCTGGTATCCGGCGTTGGTGGAGCACGGGCTCGCGTACGGGCCGGTGTTCCAGGGGCTGCGGCGGGTGTGGGCCGGCGACGGCGAGGTGTACGCCGAGGTCACCCTGCCGGACGACGCGCCGGACGTGTCGGCGTTCGGGGTGCACCCGGCGCTGCTGGACGCCGCGCTGCACCCGATCGGGCTGCTCGACGCCGGTTCCGGTCCGCGGGTGCCGTTCGCGTTCGAGGGCGTGCAGGTGCACGCCTCGGGCGCGCGGGTGCTGCGGGTGCGGCTGACCCGTGCCGGTTCCGCGGTCCGCCTGGTGGCGGTGGACGAGTCGGGTGCGCCGGTCGTGTCGGTGGACTCGCTGGTGCTGCGGGAGATGGGTGCGGTTGCCACGCCGAACGCGGCCGACCGGTCGCTGTTCGAGGTGTCGTGGCAGGTCGAGGACGTCGTGCCGGCCGGGGACGTCTCGGGTTGGGCGGCGCTGGGCGACGTCGAGCTGCCGGGTGTGACCGTGTTCGGGGACGTGGCGGCGCTGGTGGCGGCCGTGGAGGCGGGGGAGTGCACCCCGGACCGCGTGCTGCTGCCGGTGCCCGTGGCCGCTGACCTGGCGGTGCCGGCGGCCGTTCGGTCGGTGACGACCGAGGTGTTGACGGTGGTGCAGTCGTGGTTGGCCGCCGAGGCGCTGGCGGACGCGCGGCTGGTGGTCACGACGCGGGGCGCGGTGGTGGCCCGCGACGAGGACCGGGTCGACGACCTGGCGGGTGCGGCGGTGTGGGGCCTGCTGCGGTCGGCGCAGTCGGAGCACCCGGACCGCATCGTCCTGGCCGACCTCGACGGGCCCGTCGACCCGGCGGCGCTCGGCGTGCTGTCGGCGGTCGCGGCCGACCCGTCGGCCGTCGGCGGCCAGCTCGCGCTGCGGGGCGACCGGGTGCTCGTACCCCGGCTCGTGCGGCGGGCCGGCACCGAGCTGACCCCGCCGGCCGACGGCGCGTGGCACGTCGCGGCGGTGCGCCCCGGGACGCTGGACGGCGTGGAGATCGCGCCGACCGCGCCGGTCGCCCTGGCCTCCGGCGAGGTCCGCGTCGCCGTACGCGCGGCGGGTGTGAACTTCCGGGATGTTCTGATCGCGCTGGGCATGTACCCGGATCCGTCTGCGGTGATGGGTAGTGAGGG
>NZ_JBIDDG010000071.1:0-5668 GCF_043205005.1 Micromonospora sp. NPDC047620
ACCTGCGCCTGACCCACCGCAGACGGCGCCGTAAACCCCGCCTTACCACCACCGTCGTTGTTCACCGCCGAACCCCGCACCACCGCATGCACCACGTCCCCCGCCGCCACCGCATCCGCCAACCGCCGCAACACCACGACACCCACGCCGCTGCCGCCGACGATCCCGCTCGCGTTGCGGTCGAAGGCCCGGCAGTGCCCGTCCGGGGACAGGCCGGTGCCCTCGCGGTAGACGTGGCCGACGTTCTCCGGGATCTTCACCCCGACGCCGCCGGCCAGCGCCATGTCGCACTCCCCCGCCAGCAGCGACTGGCACGCCTGGTGGATCGCCACCAGCCCCGTCGAGCACGCCGTCTGGATCGTCATCGCGGGGCCGTGCAGGTCCAACTTGTACGCGACCCGCGTGGCCAGGAAGTCGTCGTTGGAGCTGATCATCATGGGCAGGTAGTCGAGGTAGAACGCCTGCGCCAGCGCGGGATTGCGCATCATGTTGTAGAGCGAGTACGTGTTCATGGACTGGCCGGCGTAGACGCCGATGCGGCCCGGGAAACGCGCCGGGTCGTACGCCGCGTCCTCCAACGCCTCCCACGCACACTCCAGGAACAACCGGTGCTGCGGATCCGTCATCTCCGCCTCGTGCGCGTTGAACCCGAAGAACTCCGCGTCGAACAACTCCACGCCGTCCAACCGCGCCTTCGCCGGCACATAGGACGGATGCGAATACACCGACTCCGGCACCCCCGCCGCCGCCAACTCCTCCGGCGAGAAGAACGTCACAGACTCCACCCCGGCGCACAGGTTCCGCCAGAACTCCGCCACGTTCGACGCCCCGGGGAAACGGCCCGCCAGGCCGACCACCGCCAGGGCGTTCTCCAGTTCCTCGGGCAGGTCCGCGGCGGTGGTGCCCGGGTTGGTCTCAGCGGTTCGGGCCGGCGTCATGGGCTTCCCCTCTCGGTGGCTGGTGGATGGCCGGGCCGGTTCGTGGCCGGAGCCGGTGAGCGGACCGCCGTCGGCGGCCGTACTCCGCGTCGATCGCCGGTACGGGACCGGCCGGCGCGGCGGCGGCCGGACCGGCCGCCGCGTCGAGGTACGTGGCCAGCCCGACGATGGTCGGGACCTCGAAGATGGTCAGCAGCGCCACGTCCACGCCGAACCGGTCGGCGAGGATGCGCTGGAGTTCGACCGCGAGCAGCGAGTGGCCGCCCGCGTCGAAGAAGTTCTCGTGCGGGCCGCAGTCGCGGCCCAGCAGGTCGCGCCACACCTCGGCGACCCGGCGGGCGGTGGCCCCCAGCGGCGCGCCCGGCCCGGCGGCTCCGGCGGTCAGGTCCGTGCCGGGCGCCTGCGCCAGGGTCCGCCGGTCAACCTTGCCGTTGCTGTTCAGCGGCAGCGCCGGCAGCGCGACGAACCGGGCGGGGACCATGTACGCGGGCAGCGTGGCCGCGCACCACGACCGCAGTTCCGCGGCGTCCGGCGCGTCGTCGGCCCGGCCCACCAGGTAGGCCACCAGGTGCCGGCGCACCGGGTCGGCGCCCTCCAGCAGGACCGCCACGTCGGCGACCGACCGGTGCCGGCGCAGCGTCGCCTCGATCTCGCCCAGCTCGATGCGGTAGCCGCGCAGCTTGACCTGGTTGTCGGAGCGGCCGAGGTACTGGACGACGCCGTCGGGGAGCAGCCGCACCACGTCCCCGGTCCGGTACAACCGGGCGCCGGGCGGGCCGTACGGGTCGGGCACGAAGCGGGCGGCGGTGGTGGCCGGCGCGCCGAGGTATCCGTGCGCCACCCCGGCGCCGCCCACGTGCAGCTCCCCCGGCACGCCGGGCGGCACCGGCTCGCCGGCGGCGTCCAGCACGTACAGCCGGGTGTTCGGGGTGGGACGGCCGATCGGGACGGGCCGCTCGCCGCGCCGGACGCGGTGGCCGGCGGCCCACACCGTCGTCTCGGTGGGGCCGTACATGTTCCAGACCTCGGGGCACCGGTCGAGCAGCTGCTCGGCGAGCTCGGGCGTGAGGGCCTCCGCGGTGGAGACCGCCAGCCGCAGGTCGCCGCCCGCCCAGCCGGCGCCGACGAGCAGCCGCCAGGTGGAGGGCGTGCCGTCGAGCACGGTCACCCGGTGCTCCCGGACGAGCCGGCGCAGGCTGTCGCCCTGGCGGACCTCGTCCTCAGTGGCGAGGACCACGTGCGCGCCGACGGTGAGGGGGGCGAGCACCTCGTAGAGCGCGATGTCGAAGCAGATGGTGCTGACCGCGAGGACCACGTCGGCCGGCAGCAGGCCCGGGCAGGTCCGGACGCCGACCAGGAAGTCGACGACGGCCCGGTGCGGCACCAGCACGCCCTTCGGCCGCCCGGTCGAGCCGGAGGTGTGCAGCAGGTAGGCCGGCGCGTCGGGGTCGACCGGGGGCAGCGGGGTGGTGGACGCCGGGTCGTCGGCCGGGGCGTGCGGCGGGCACGTCCGCCGGCCGGGGAAGCGGTCGGCCCACTCGTCGGCGGTGACCACCAGCTCGGCGGCGGCGTCGTCCAGCAGGTCGGCGTGCCGCCCGGCCGGGTGCGCCGGGTCGAGGGGCAGGTACGCCGCCCCGCAGCGCAGCACCGCCAGCAGGGCCACCACCAGGTCGGCGCCGCGGGGCAGGCAGACCCCGACCAGCCGGCCCGGGCCGGCGCCGGCCGCGCGCAGCCGGTGGGCCAGCCGTTCCGCCCGCTCGTCCAGCTCGCGGTAACTGTGCGCCCGCCCGCCGCAGGTCAGCGCGACCGCGTCCGGGGTGCGGGCGGCCTGCGCCGTCACGAGGTCGTGCACGCAGGCGGTGGGCACCGGCACGGCGGTGTCGTTCCAGGCGACGGTGACCCGGTGGTGCTGCGCGGCGTCCAGCAGCGGCAGCCGGGCCACCGGCCGGTCGGGGTCGGCCACGGCGTGTCGTAGCGCGACGACGAACTGGTCGGCCAGCCCCCGCACGGTGTCGGCGTCGAACAGGTCGGTGGCGTACTCGACGATGCAGAAGACCGCGTCGTCGCCGGTGCGGTGGGCGTAGAACGACAGGTCGAACTGGGAGTTGCCGCTGTGCTGCGGGATCGGCGTGACGACCAGCTCGCCGGTCCGGAACGGCCGCATCGGCTCGTCCTGCCAACTGAACAGGGTCTGGAAGACGGGGTGCCGGCTGAGGTCACGCACCGGGTGCAGCGCGTCGACCAGCATCTCGAACGGCACGTCCTGGTGGGCGAAGTCTGCCGACAGGTCGCCGCGCACCCGGTCGAGCAACTGCCGGAGGGTCGGCTCCCCGTCGAGCCGCGTACGCAGGGCCAGGGTGTTGGCGAAGAAGCCGAACAGGTGCTCCAGCTCGGGTCGGGTGCGGTTCGCCACCGGCGTGCCGATGACCAGGTCCTGCTGGCCGGACCAGCGGGACAGCACCACCGCGAAGACGGCCAGGCCGAGCATGAACGGGCTGACCTGCTCGGCGCGGCTGAACCGTTGCAGGGCGGCGGCCAGGTCGGCGGGCAGGTCCAGCCGCAGGGTGGCGCCGCGGTGGCTCTGCACGGCGGGCCGGGGACGGTCGGTGGGCAGGTCCAACACCAGCGGCGCGCCGGCCAGCCGGTCCCGCCAGTACCCGAGCTGCCGCTCCAGGACCGGCCCGGTCAGGTACGCGCGCTGCCAGGCCGCGAAGTCGGGGTACTGCAACGGCAGGTGGGGCAGCCGCGGCTGCCGCCCCGCCAGCAGGGCCGCGTAGCCCTCCGCCAGTTCCTGCGCCAGCACGCCGCCGGACCAGCCGTCGGCGATGATGTGGTGCATCGTCACCAGCAGCACGTGCTCGTCGGCGGCGAGGCGGACCAGCAGCGTACGGATCAGCGGGCGGCGCAGGTCGAACGGTTCCCGGGCGCGTGCGGCGACGGTCTCGTCGAGTCGCGCCGGGCGCCGGTCGTCGGGCACCGCCGTCAGGTCCAGCGTCTCGATCGGGGTGTCGTCGACCGGCTCGACCACCTGGACCGGCTCGTCGCCGTCGTCGTGGATGGTCGTGCGCAGCGCCTCGTGCCGGGTGCGGATCAGGCGCAGCGCGTGGTCCAGCGCCGCGACGTCGAGCGGGCCGGTCAGGCGCAGCGTGATCGCCATGTTGTGCACGCCGGCGTCCCGGCCCACCAGCCGGTCCAGGAACCACAGCCGGCGCTGCTGGAACGACAGCGGGGCGGGCCGCCCGGGGGGCCGGAGCGGGATCGAGGTGGCGGTGGTGCCGCGGGTCGCCGTCATCGCCCCGCCTCCGACGGGTCCGCCTCGCTCATCAGCCGTTCGGCGTCGGCATCGGAGAGGCCTTCGAGCTCGGCGAGGAGCCGGTCCTGGAGCAGGTCGGCCTGCTGGGCGACGGTGCGCCGGGCGAAGGCCTCCGCGACGGTGATCGGGACCTGGAAGGTGTCCTGGAGGCGGGCGACCAGCCGGCCGGTGAGCAGCGAGTCCCCGCCCAGCAGCAGGAAGTCGTCGAAGACGCCGATCTCCCGGTAGCCCAGCAGTTCCCGCCACGCCTGGGCGACGGTCTCCTCGATCTCGGTGCGCGGTGGTTCGTACTCGGTGGGCAGGTCGGGCCGGTCGTGCTTCGGCCCGGCCGTCGCCGGCGTCTCGGGGGCGGCGGGCGTCGATCCGTTGAGCAGGCTGTAGCGGCGACGCTCGAACGGGTAGGTCGGCAGGGGCACCCGGCGCCGCTGCTCGCCGGCGGAGAAGGCGGCCCAGTCGATCGCCGCCCCGGCCAGCCAGAGCCGGGCCAGCGCGCTCAGCAGCGTCTCGTTCTCGTCCTGCTCGGGGGCGGCGGGCAGGGAGGCCACGATGGACGTGGTGGTCTCGGCGCCGACCGCCCGGCTCATCGCCAGGGCCATCGTGCCGAGCGCGTGCCCCGGCCCGACCTCCAGGAACGCGGCGTCCGGCAGGGCGGCGGCGGCGCGCAGGTTGTCGCCGAAGCGGACGGTGGCCCGCAGGTGGCGCACCCAGTAGCCGGGGTCGGTGGCCTCCGCGGCGGTGAGCCAGGTGCCGGTGACGTTGGAGCCGACCCGCGCCTGCGGGGGTCGCAGCGTGACGGTGGCCATGTGCGCCGCGAACTCGCCCAGCAGCGGGTCGAGCATCCGGGTGTGCGCGGCCTGGCGTACCCGGACCAGTTTGGCGCGGACCCCGTCGGCGTCCAGGGCCGCCCGGGCCGCCTCGACGGCGGCGGCCGGGCCGGAGAGCACGGTCTGCTCGGGCCCGTTGACGGCTGCGACGTCGAGGTCGTCGCCCGCGTACCGGGCGGCGTCGTGCTCGGCGAGGTTGACCGCGAGCATGGCGCCCTCGGGCAGCCGGTCGATGAGCTGGCCGCGCAGGGCCACGGTGTCGATGGCGTCGGCGAGGTCGAAGACGCCGGCCAGGCAGGCGGCCACGTACTCGCCGCTGCTGTGCCCGAGCATGGCCTCGGCGCGTACGCCCCACGACTGCCAGAGCACGGCCAGCGCGTACTCCACCGCGAACAGCGCGGTCAGCCGGCCCGCCGTGGTGTCGAGGATCTCCGCCGCACGGCGGTCGCCGTCGGGGGCGAGCACCGCCTCGCGCAGGTCGTAGCCGAGCCGGGGGGCGGCCAGGTCGGCGCAGCGGTCCAGGTGCTCGGCGAAGACCGGCTCGGTGGCGTGGAGCTGGCGGCCCATGCCGACGTACTGGCTGCCGCCGCCGG
>NZ_JBIDDG010000072.1:0-5601 GCF_043205005.1 Micromonospora sp. NPDC047620
GGGTGTTGCCGAGGACGTTGCATGTGGACGAGCCGTCGCCGTTGGTGGATTGGGACGGCGGTGTGCGGTTGTTGTCCGAGCCGGTGCAGCTGGTTCGTGACGGGCGGCCGTGGCGTGCCGCTGTTTCCTCGTTCGGTATCAGCGGCACCAACGCCCATGTAATTGTCGAGGCCCCGCCGGAACCAACCGCCCCGCTGGCTTCGTCGGCCGGGTCGGAGTCGCCCGCCGCATCCGAGAACCTCCTGACTCCGGTACTGGTATCGGGTGGTACCAAGGCGGCCTTGCGGGAACAGGCCGGCCGGCTCGCGGACTGGTTGGAGCACGAGGGCCAGGACGTGCCGCTGCCCGACGTGGCCCGGACCTTGGCACTGTCGCGGGCGGCCCTGGATCACCGCGCCGTCGTCGTCGGCGACGACCGGAAGTCCGTCATCGCAGGTCTCCGCGAGGCCATGGGGGACAGCAAGGTCATCTCCGGGGCTGGCGGTGTCGTGTTGGTCTTTCCGGGCCAGGGCTGGCAGTGGGCCGGTATGGCCCGCGAACTGCTCGCCACGTCGCCGGTGTTCGCTGACCGCCTGGCCGAATGCGACAAGGCCCTGGCGGCACATGTCGACTGGTCCGTGGCAGACGTGCTGCTCGGCGACGATGACGACTGGCTGTCCCGGGTGGACGTCGTCCAGCCAGTGCTGTGGGCGGCAATGGTCTCGCTCGGCGCGGTCTGGTTGTCGTGGGGCCTGCCGGTCATGGGCGTCGTCGGCCACTCGCAGGGCGAGGTCGCCGCCGCCTGTGTGGCAGGCGGACTCTCCCTTGCCGACGGCGCCCGTGTTGTGGTGGTGCGGTCCCGGCTGGTCAGGGAGCTTGCCGGCACCGGTGGGATGGCGTCTGTCGGTCTCAGCCGTTCCGACATCGAACCGCAACTGCCCGAAGGCGTGGAGGTCGCGGTCGTCAACAGCGGTTCCTCCACGGTGATCGCCGGTCCGGTTCCGGCACTGGAAGCGCTCGTTGAATCCTGGACAGGGCAGGGTGTGCGCGCCCGGCTGATCCCGGTCGACTATGCCTCCCACTCCGCTGCCGTCGACGCCGTCGGCGATCGGATCATCAGTGAACTCGGCGGCCTCACCCCGCAGCCCTCGTCGATCCCGCTCGTCTCGACCGTGACCGGCGAGGTCCTCGACACCGCCGGCATGGACGCGACCTACTGGCTGCGCAACCTGCGACAGACCGTGCGTTTCGACACCGCCATGCAGACCCAGATCGACCGCGGCGCCCGCGTCTTCGTCGAGGTCAGCGCCCACCCCGTTCTCGAACTCGCCATAGCCGAGCTCGTCGAGGCAGCCGCCGTCCCCGGCGTCGTCGTGCCCTCCCAGCGCCGAGACCGTCCGCAATGGCAGCATCTGCTGTCGGCTGCCGGGCGGGTCTGGACCGCGGGCGTCACCGTCGAGTGGGCCACCATCCTCGGCGCGGGGCAGACGCGCACAGAACTCCCGACCTACGCCTTCCAGCACCGGCGGTTCTGGCTCACGCCCGCCACCACCGCGGGCGAGCACAACCTCGACCACCCCGTCCTGACCGGCATCACCCGCACAACCGAGGACGAGCCCACCGTCTTCACAGGTCGAGTCGACCGCCACACCCTGCCGTGGCTCGACGACCACGCCGTCAACGGCACCACCCTCATCCCCGGCACCGCTCTCGTGGAATGGCTGATCCGCACCGGCGACGAACTCGGCCACAACCGCATCGCCGAACTGACGATCCATACCCCGCTCACCCTCGAGGACCAGACCGGGAGGCACGTCCACGTCGTCTGCCACCCCACCCCGGCCGGTGACCACACCGCGCGGCTCTACAGCCGCTCCGGCCCCACCGATCCGTGGACCGAGCACGTCGAAGCGGTCCTCACCACGGGGGCCGACGGCGTACCGGCCGATGGGGAAAGCTGGCCGCCCGCCGGGCCGCAACCGTTGCCGGTCGACAGTTTCTACGCCGACCTCGCGGCGGTTGGTTACGAGTACGGGCCGACCTTCCAGGGGCTGCGCCAGGCGTGGCAGCGGGGCGACACCCTCTACGCCGAGATCACTCTGCCCACAGACGAACCGGACCGGCACAGTATCCACCCCGCGCTGCTTGACGCGGCCCTGCACCCGCTGCTGCTGGGCGGCGACCACACGACCACGTCGTTGCGCGTGCCGTTCGGCTGGGCCGGCGTCCAGCTCTACGCGACCGGGGCGGGGTCAGCTCGGGTCACCGTGACCCGTACCGGACCGGACACGGCAACGGTGCGCCTGGCCGACGACGACGGCCGGGCCATCGTCCACATCGACGAACTACGACTGCGCGCGCTACCCGCCGGCGCACTCGCCGGACCGGCGGCCGCGTCGCTCTCGGCCGTCACCTGGGTGCCGGCGGCCGCCACCACCGAGGACGAGGCCGGCAACGTCGTGCTCGGCGGCGACGGCTACGCCGACGTGCCCGCACTCGTCGAGGCGGTGCGGGCCGGGGCTCCGGTTCCCGCCACGGTCACCGTCACAGCCGACGTCGAAGACGCGGATCCGGCCGACGCCGTCACCGCGACGCTCACGGTGGTGCAGCAGTTCATCGCGGCGCCCGAGCTGAACGACGTACGCCTCCGGATCGTTACCAGCGGTGCGAGCGTCGCGCCCGGCGGGCACACCGACATGCGTGGCGTCACCGGCGCCGCCCTGTGGGGTCTCGTCCGGGTCGCCCAGTCGGAGTTTCCCGGCCGGATCAGCATCGTCGACGTACCCGCCGGTGGCACCGTTCCCACGCTCACCGACGAGCAGGCGATCGTGCGCGCCGAGGGTGTCCTGGTGCCCCGACTGACCACCGTGGCTCCGGCGGTGGCCGAGGCACCGTCCCTCGACAGCGGTTGGGTCCTCGTCACGGGCGGCACCGGCGGCATCGCCGCCCTGCTCTCCGAGCATCTCGTTCGTGCGCACGGGGCGCGGAAGTTGCTGCTGGTGAGCCGTTCCGGCCCGGACGCGCCGGGCGCGGGGGAGCTGACGCAGCGGCTGGAGTCGCTGGGCGCGACGGTACGGGTGGCCACCTGCGACGTGGCAGATCGGATACAGCTGCAGGGCGTGCTCGATGACGTCGACCAGCTCGTCGGCGTCATCCACGCCGCCGGGGTGCTGGACGACGGTGTGCTGGAAGGACTGTCTGCCGAGCGGGTCGCGAACGTCCTGCGGGGCAAGCTCGGTGGTGCCCTGCTGTTGCACGAGCTGACGGCCGGTCGGGACCTGGCGCTGTTCGTCATGTTCTCGTCGGTCGCGGGCGTGCTGGGCAATGCCGGCCAGGGCGCCTATGCGGCGGCGAACGCCGGCCTGGACGGGCTCGCCGTGCACCGACGCGAATCCGGTCTGCCCGGCACGTCTGTGGCATGGGGGTTGTGGGAGGCCGAGACCGGCATGACCCGCGGCCTGTCCCAGCGCGACCGCGGCCGCCTCGCCGGCCTCGCGATGCCGACCGGCGAGGCTCTCGCCCTGTTCGACGCCGCCCTCACGAGCACCGAACCCGTCCTCGTCGCCGCGCGTCTCGACCGCACCAGCCCCCATCTCCTGATCACCGGCCGCTCCGGGCGCCGCCCCGGCCGCCGAGCCATCACCACGGCCACCGCGAACGGACAGGTGAACGAGTTCGCCGGCCTGAACCCGGCGCAACGGCAGCGCCGGTTGCGTGACCTGGTGCGTGCCCACGTTGCCGGCGTCCTCGGCCACGGCAGCCCCGAGGCGGTCGACCTGGACCGGCCGTTCAAGGAGGTCGGCTTCGACTCGCTGACTGCTGTCGACCTGCGCAACCGGCTCGCCGCCGCGGTGGGGAAGACCCTGCCCGCCACCGTCGTCTTCGATCACCCGACGCCCACCGCACTCGCTCGACACCTCGACGAGGTCGTGGGCGGTGAACCCATGGCGGCTCCGGTGCTCGTCGCGCCACCCGCCCATGTCGGAGTGGCGAGGGACTCGCTCGCCATCGTGGGTATGGCCTGTCGTTTCCCGGGTGGGGTGGATTCGCCTGAGGATCTGTGGCGGGTCGTTGTCGAGGGCCACGATGTGGTCGGGGATTTTCCGGCGGACCGCGGTTGGACGGTTGACGGCTCCTTCGCCCGGGTGGGTGGCTTTCTCGACTCCGCCGCGCATTTCGACGCGGAGTTGTTCGGTATCTCGCCGCGTGAAGCCCTGGCGATGGATCCGCAGCAACGGGTACTCCTGGAGGTTTCCTGGGAAGCCCTGGAACGCGCCGGCATTGCGCCTGATTCTTTGCGTGGTTCCCTGACGGGTGTGTTCGTGGGCGTGATAGGCCAGGAATATGGTCCGCGGTTGGGTGAGGCCGGTGCCCAGGTGGAGGGTTATGGGTTGACCGGTGGTGCGGTGAGTGTGGCCTCGGGTCGTATCGCTTATGTGCTTGGCCTCGAAGGCCCGGCGATGTCGGTGGATACCGCCTGCTCCTCGTCCCTGGTGGCGCTTCATCTGGCGGGTCAGGCTTTGCGGGCGGGGGAGTGTGACCTGGCGTTGGTGGGTGGGGTGACGGTGATGGCGTCGCCGGGTTTGTTTGTGGAGTTTGATCGGCAGGGTGGTTTGGCGGGGGATGGCCGGTGTAAGGCGTTTTCGGCTGCCGCTGACGGGACGGGTTGGTCTGAGGGTGTTGGTGTTCTGGTGGTGCAGCGGTTGGCTGACGCGGTTCGTGATGGTCGGCGGGTGTTGGGTGTGGTGCGGGGTTCGGCGGTGAATCAGGATGGGGCGTCGAATGGTTTGACGGCTCCTAATGGTGTTTCGCAGCAGCGGGTGATTCGGCAGGCGTTGGCTGCCGCGGGTGTTGATGCGGCGGATGTTGACGTGGTGGAGGCGCACGGTACTGGTACCCGGTTGGGTGATCCGATCGAGGCGCAGGCGCTTGTGGCCACCTATGGGGCGGCCCGTAATGGTCGGGGTCCGGTGTGGCTTGGTTCGTTGAAGTCGAATGTGGGTCACACGCAGGCTGCCGCTGGGGTGGCTGGTGTGATGAAGATGGTGTTGGCGTTGCGGGCGGGGGTGTTGCCGAGGACGTTGCATGTGGACGAGCCGTCGCCGTTGGTGGATTGGGACGGCGGTGTGCGGTTGTTGTCCGAGCCGGTGCAGCTGGTTGCCGGTGAACGGCCGTGGCGTGCCGCTGTTTCCTCGTTCGGTATCAGCGGCACCAACGCCCACGTCATCGTCGAGGCCCCGCCGGAACCAACCGCCCCGCTGGCTTCGTCGGCCGGGTCGGAGTCGCCCGCCGCATCCGAGAACCTCCTGACTCCGGTACTGGTATCGGGTGGTACGAAGGCGGCCTTGCGGGAACAGGCCGGCCGGCTCGCGGACTGGCTGGAGCACGAGGGCCGGGACGTGCCGCTGCCTGATGTGGCCCGGACCTTGGCACTGTCGCGGGCGGCCCTGGATTACCGCGCGGTCGTGGTCGGCGACGACCGGGAGTCCGTCATCGCTGGTTTGCGCGGGGTCATGGGGGACACGGGGGTGTCTTCGGGTGGTGTGGGGGCTGTTTTTACTGGGCAGGGTGCTCAGTGGGTGGGTATGGGTCGGGAGTTGGCGCGGGAGTTTCCGGTTTTTG
>NZ_JBIDDG010000073.1:0-4981 GCF_043205005.1 Micromonospora sp. NPDC047620
CCACAGCCCGGTTGGTCTCCACAGCCCGGTTGGTCTCCACCACCCACTGCTCAATCGCACCCAGCGTGCGCAGAATCGCATCCTTCGTCACATCCGCATCCGGATTCAAACGCAGACGGAACACCACCGTCTCGGACTCACGATGCCACCAATAATCGACGAAGACCCGCTCCCCCGCATCCTTCCCCGCATGCTCCACCCGGAAAGGAGGAACCTCCCCCGGCGTCGGCACCAACCGCAACGGATCCTTACCCAGCCAGGTGAACCGATCAGTAAACACATGCGTCATCTCGTCCCAAGCAGGCAAACTTGCCGAACTCCGATACGACACACGCCAACCACCGTCCTTCGCCACCTCCACAGACGGCGGCTCACCCGCCGCCCACTCCGACGGCAACACACCCTTCCCACCACCCGAGAACGAACCACCCCCCACACGACCCCACTCAAACGCCGCCGCACCACCAGGCAACCCACCCTGGGTGCGCCGACGTTTCGGGGCCCGCCCAGTTCCCGTCTCGGCTCGCTCTTTGCGCTCCTGCCGCGCCTGGATCTGGGCTTTAATAGCCTCGAACTCGCCGATGCTCTTGTCCAGACCCACGAGCACGAGCCGGAAGGCGTATTCGGGTTCGGGCACCGGCGAATCCGCTCTTGGGACCAACGGCACCCCGACCACGGCGAAAATGTCGATGGCGACATCCAATCCGACCGGCCGCGGCAATTGCCCTACCTTCAGGGTAATCGGCGTTCCCTTATCGAGATTCACCTTCCCGCCACCCAACACGTCGACTGAATTGCCCAGTCTAAGACGCAGGGGTCTAGGCATTCGCCCATCCGCCAACATTATGTCTTTGATAGATATTGCGTCGTAAAGATCCCACCGATCCTCTCGCTCCCACAGCACGTTTCCGGTCTGCAGCAGCCGACCGATATCGGGCACGGTGGGGGCGGGCTTGACCAGCTCCAGGTACAGGGTTTGCTTGATAGGGTTCTCTTCGAGTATCACGACCGCGATGGGTCGACCAAAGATGTCATACCCGAGTTCGAGACGAACCTCCCTCATGTCCGCAGGAAAGACAAACCTTCTTCCGTCGGCCACCTCGACCTGTGGGATACGGCCCTGACGGGCGGTGGCATGGGCCTGACCTGCCCCGCCCTCCCCGCCGAGGGTTATGCCCAATTCTCTCCGGGGTTGCAACAGACGCGTCTTGATGTAATAGGAAGCGCTGAACTCCCATGGGGGGTAGAGTTCCCAAGACGCACGCACCTTTTGCTTCAGACTGTGCAGCTCGCCCTCAGTGAACTCGCGGTTGATCGGTTGGTAGATGATGCTTCCAGCGCCGTTGTCCGCGGTGTACGGGATTTCGATAAACCCGACGCCCTTTTCGCCGACCTTCCCGAAACTGATATTGACCACATCACCCAGGCCGAAGAGTCCACCGACATGTCCGAGAACTATGTCCTTGCCGCTCAGTTTGATGCGCAGCCCTGGGGCCGGGCGGGTTAGCTCTCTTATGTCCTTGTCATGCCGCGCGGGGGTGGTGGGGAGGCGGATGGTGAATGGGTCTTCGAGGTTCCCTGGGAGCTGGTCTTTCCAGCCGCTGCGTTGGTTGTTGAGGTCGCGGAGGTATTCGAGGTGTTCGGCGAGTTCCTGGACCTGGTTGCGGGGGGAGATGGGGGGTTGACGGATGGCCGCGAGGTTGCGGTGGAATGAGTCTCGCCGGATGCGCGAGTAGGTGCTGTCGGGATTCTTCTCCGCCTTGGCGATTGCCGCTCGCAGCAGACCACGTGTCTCCTCAAACACCCCAGCCTGTTGGCGCTGCTCGCCAGGGTCGGGCCGGAAGAAGCCCGCGGCGATACGGTCATCCTGTGGGCCACGAGGTTGGGCGAGGACGTAGGCGCCCTTCAACCGAAGGACCTGTTGCGGGGTGACACCGGGAACCAACGGCGGGCCGATGTCGTGCGGGGCCCCGAACGGATGGTGGACCTGCATCGGCTGGTCCAACTCCTTGGCCAGCACATGGAGAGGCACAAGCGCGACGTCGTAATCCAAGGTTTGGTTGTTTCCGATCGTGCTGAGCCAGATCCGTTCCAGGGCTTTCCGCCGCTGCTCGGACACGTCCCCCGAATACGGAAGAATCTTTCTAAACGTCGACTCTTCACCCCGGGCAAGGTCGTCGGCCAGTTGACGGACCACCCATGCGCGCAGTCCTTCCACGCTGGTGACGCCCCACTGCGCCAACAGCTGCGGGTAGGTGTTCAACACCGACCTGTAGAAGGCGAGGTGCGCCCCCCCGCGGAACAGCGCAGAATCGATGTTGAAGACCTTGTCCGCCCACTGCTCGAATTCTGTCGCCTGGTCACGGGTTACCCCGGCCGACAACTGGGTGATCGCCGCGTCCACGCTCCGCTGCAAGTCCGGCGCGACACCACCGGACCCACCGGCCGTCATCGCCCCGCTCGGCCCCGGGTCCGCCCCGCCCACCCATGACACCCCTGCCAGCGGGCCCGACGCGACCGGTGCGGAGCCCTCCAGCGACAACCCCGAACCAAGCGCCGACGTCGACAGATACGCCCCCGCCCCCGAATTCGACCCCTCCCCCGCGTCAAGAATCCCCGGGTCAAAACCGGACAGGTCGTAATCTCCCGCAGGACCGGACAGCAGTCCACCCGAGGCCACGTCGACCAAGCCGGCGGAGGTGACGCCTCCCTGCAGGTCCGAGGGCCCGACCGGCGCGGAGCCCTCCAGCCGCGACGCCGAGTCAACGGCCGGGCCGGACCATTCCATCGCCGCTGGCGGGTCGGACAGCGCATCGGGGGCTGGCTCCGAGGGCTGGGGGTCTGGTGCGGGCTGCAGACCCCGCCGCCCCAGCGCCAGCTCCTCTCGATGCTTGAGCGCTTCGGCGAGAGCATCGAATTCCTCTTTGCCTTGCACGGTTGTTTCGATGAGCCGGTAGACGTATTCGGGTTCGGGCGCCGGCGAATCCGGTCTTGGGACCAACGGCGCCCCGACCACGGCGAAAAGGTTTTCGGAGAGAACCCTTGCGCCGGCATCCGGTCCGGACGCCTCCATCCGTCCTACCCGCAGTTTGATTTCCGTGCCCCGAGAGAGATCCACCTCCCTCCCATCGAACGTCTTGGCCAAACCATTGATTCTTATGTCCAGGCCGGGCAACGCTTTGTGCGACCACATTTCGGAACTGGCAGATATTTCATCGAAAAGGAACCAACGACGGTCATCTCGTTCCCACAGCGCATAACTGCGCATTCCCTTGATGTCGTCCGCGGTGGGGGCAGGGTCCATTTCCAGGTACAGAGTCCGTCCGGTCATGTTCTTGTCGGCCGGGATAATCACGACGCCGAAGGGTTGATCATCCATGCCATACCCGAGCCGGAGAATGACCTCCTTCAGGTCGGCCGGAAAGGTAAACGGACTTCCGTCGACCATCTTGCTATTCGGGATAGTGAATTGACCATGTCCGAAGCGACGGGACAGCCTCCTTTTTTTGTCCACACGGAACTCCATGTGGTAAAAGTCCTCGGAGAACCATCGGTCTTCGAGTTCCCACTCCCGGCCGGGCACCTTTTTCCTCAGGGCGCGCAGCTCGTCGTCAGTGAACTCGCGGGGGACCTTTCGGTAGATAGCACGTTCGGTTCTGCCGTCCACGGTGTACCGGATTTTGACGATACCGACGCCTACTCCGTTGAGCTTCCCGAAACTCATATAGACCACATCGCCCGCGATGGCCACGTCGTCTACAACGGCGAGACGTTCCGGCTTGCCGCCCAGCGTGGCCATCAAACTTGGTAGGTAGTCACCGCCGACGGAAGCGGTGAAGCTGATGGTGAATGGGTCCTCGAGTTGCCATGAGTTCTGGTCTTTCCAGCCGCCGTCTACGTTGCGGCTGCGGAGGTAGAGCCTACGGAGGTATCGGCGGTTTTCTGCGAGTTCCCGGACCTGGCTGCGGGGGGAGATGGGGTGTTGACGGATGAGCGCAAGCTTGCGGTGGAATGTGTCTTGCTGGATGAGCCCGTAGATCTCGGTCGGATTCAGATTCGATTCCGCCTCGTCGATTTCCTCCCGCAGCTGACGGAGTGCCTCCTCAAAGGTGGCCTGTTGGACCTGGTCGGTCACCGATGGCCGCGAGAAGCCCTCAGCGATGCGGGCGGCGATGCGGTCATCGTGTGGGTCACGAGGTTGGACGATGACGTAGGCGCCGTTCAACCAGACGACTGGTTGCCGGGTGACACCGGCAACCGGCGGCGGGCCGATGTCGTACGGGGCACCGAACGCATGGTGGACCCGCATCGGCGCGCCCAACTCCCCGGCGAAGATATGGGGAATCACATGCGAGATGTCGTGACCGTCGGCGTGGGCGTTCCCGACCTTGCCGAGCCAGAGCCGGTGCAGGGCCTTCCGGCGCTGCGGGGACACGCTCTCCGGATACGGCAGAAGCTCTCTGAACTTCGACTCATCACCCCTGGCGAGGTCGACGGCCAGTCGGTGGGTCGCCCACGCGCGCGCTCCACGCAGGTCGGTAACGCCCTCCTGCGCCAGCAGTTCCGGGTAGGCGTTCAACACCGACTTGTAGAAGGCGAGGTGCGGCGACTTTCCCTGGCCGAACAGCGCAGGATCGATGTCGAACACCTCGTCCGCCCACTGCCGGAATGCCGCCTCGTCAGCGGCCGCAACGGCTGACAACTGTTCGATCATTTCCGATTGCCAGCCCGGCGGCAACCACCCCAAGCCGGGCTCCGGTGTCCTCATATCGAAAAAGTCTGCCTCCCCCGGCGGGTTATCCCACAGGGCAGAAATATCCGGGTCAACACCAAACGGGTCAGTTTCCGCTGGATCGGACGGCTGCCCGTCTGCGTCAGAGCCGGCCGGGCCCCATTCCATCGCCGCCGGCCGACCAGGCAACGAACCGGGCGACAGGTCCAAAGACTCAAACTCAGACTCCGACTCCGAGCCGGACGGCTC
>NZ_JBIDDG010000074.1:0-4409 GCF_043205005.1 Micromonospora sp. NPDC047620
CGACATCGGCAGCTACACGACCGGTGCTGACTCGACACCGATCATGCCGATGAGCTGCCGAAACTTCAGACCATGCAACTGCGGCTGGAGTACTAGTAGTGCTTTGTTAGGTCGTTGTGGCGTGTCGCTTGTATACGTGTCGTGGTGGTGTTTGGGTGCGGTGCGTGGATGAGCGGGATCTCGTTCGGGTGCGGGCGCAACTGGAGGACTTCGCGGCCGGGATTTTCGCGGGGTTGCGGCGGTCGGACCAGCGGGCGACCGGTCTGCGGTATCTGCGTGGGCTGATGCTGGACGGTCGGCGTAAGTCGATGCAGCCGATGGCCGAACGGCTCGGGGTCGATCACCAGCAGTTGCAGCAGTTCCTGACCTCCTCCACCTGGGATGTCGCCGGTGTGCGGCGACGGCTGGCGACGGCCGCGGTCGACCTGGTGACACCTCAGGTGTGGGTGGTGGACGACACCGGATTTCCCAAGGACGGCAAGGCCTCCGCGTGCGTGGCGCGGCAGTACTCCGGCACGCTCGGTAAGGTCGCTAACTGCCAGATCGCCGTCAGCGTCCACGCGGCGACGGACGCCGCTTCGGCGGTGCTGAACTGGCGGCTGTTCGTGCCGGAGTCCTGGGACGACACCTGCGTCCCCGGCCCGGACGGCAAGCCCGCGAACGCGCACGCCCGTAGGCTGCGCCAGCAGCCGGTCACCCGCGACCAGGCCGGGGCGAAGAAACCACACCCACGTGTGCAGGTACCGCCTGCCGAGCAGATCGACCAGATCCGCAGGCGGCGCACAGCATCGAAGGTCCCCGACACCGAGCGGTACCGGCCGAAGTGGCTGATGGCCCTGGAAATGCTCGACGAACTGGCCGACTGGGGACTGCGCCCACCGCTGCTGACCGCCGACGCCGGCTACGGCCAGGTCGCCGAGTTCCGCCAGGGCCTGACCGAACGCGGCATCAGCTACATCGTGGCGACCACGTCGAGCACCACCGCCCAACCCGGCGACGCCCAACCCGTCGAGGTCCCCTACGCCGGCGTCGGCAAGTACCCCACACCGAAGTACCCCCAGCCCGCTCGCAGCCTGAAGGACCTCGCCCTCGCCCACGGCGCCGACGGGACGCGTCTGGTCCGCTGGCGTGCGCGGCTACCCGCACCCGACCGCGCCCCGGACCGGCCTGTCGGTGAGCTGTCCGGGCACTTCTTCGCGCTGCGGGTGCGTCCCGCCGGCCGGGCCGTCCGACGCGGACCGCACCGCGGTGACGACGGTGTCCTGCCCGAATGCTGGCTGCTCGTGCAGTGGCCTCCCGGCCAGGACGAACCCAGCGACTACTGGCTGTCCGACCTGCCCGCCGACACACCCCTGGCCGAACTGGTCCGCCTGGCCAAGAGCCGCTGGCGCGTCGAACACGACTACCGCGAACTCAAGACCGCCCTCGGCCTCGACCACTTCGAAGGCCGCTCCTGGATCGGCTGGCACCGCCACGTCACCCTCACCGCAGCCGCCCAACTGTTCCTCACCCAACTACGGCTGACACGCCCAAAAGCAGCGGGGCAGACCTGAGCCTCTACGCCGTCCTCCGGCAACTGCAGTACCTACTCGCGACCTGGCTCGGGTTCTGCCCCCTCTGCCGCCAACTCGTCCCAACCTAACAAAGCACTACTAGGACCAGGCGATGGACCAGCACGTCGGAACGGGCTCGTCATGAGCAGGTCAGGTTGCAGTGCGAGAGCTGTCCGTTGCCGCCGACCGTGTCATCGGTGCCGGCTCTTCGTCAAGCGGTGCGCGTGCGTCGCGCGACGACGTAGTGGGCCAGCGCCAGGAGATACCGTACGCGCAGTCGGGATCGGGCTTGCTCTTCAAGAACTCGTAGACGACGCTGCCTGCGTCATGATCCATTATCGGCCTGCATTCGTCACGCGCGACCTCCTGGCGCGTTGACCCGAACTTAGATCGTTTCCAGACGACTTGCCAGGCTTCAACGGGGGCGTCGTCGCATGCGAACCGTACTCGGACTGAAAGCTTTTGGACGCGGCGCTCCTCCCCGCTCTCGCGGTAGTACGGCTTCATCGGCGCGTAGGCGTCCTCGAAAACATGCTTGATGCCGACCCAGACCCGGCGGTTGCGAGCGATCGGCCCGAGCAGGTACACCCACCGGTGGATTCGCCCGTCCTCCTCGGCGATGGCGCCGTCAAGCAACCGATGTTCCGGGAACAGCGAGGTTACCTCCTCGACAGTCCGGCTCTGGCCACTCCAATGGGAACGAATCCCGACAAGCCTTAGGTTGTGCCGGACGGCGCGGATGCGTTGCTGACGGTTGTACGTGTACCGGTGATGCTCTCGGCCGCCCTCGCCTTGAACATGGGCGACGACGAGCAGCCCATCAAGCTCCTCGATCACGAAGTCCTGAGGGATGTGAATGCACCTGACGTAATAGGTGAATGCCGCCCCGGTGGCGATCACGGCTACAGCCCCGACCACGAGAGGCGCCGAGAAACCATGCAGGGCCGCCCAGGTGATTCCCGCGCAAAAGGGGGCGGCGAGGACGGTAAAGGCGAGCGCGACTAGCTGCAGCAAATCGGAACTTTGCCCTGCGAGACGGGCTGGTGTGCTGTCCAGCAGCTTTTGCAGTCCCATAATTCCTCCAGCTGCGGCGACAGCCGTCGCCGGTGGCAGCCCGGAGACGATCCGCATCAGCTTCAGAGTCCCGGTTTACTGAGGGCGATGCCAGAGATGACAACCTTCACTCAGCACTCACTCAGCAGCCGTCCAAAATAGGTCACCGCTAGCCGTGTTTCATAGCGGGGGCTGATGGTTGGCCCTGATCAGGGTCGTGGACGTTCGGTGGTCGATACGCAGTGAGGTCTTCGGTAGATGGTTCAGCGACCAAACTGAAGGAACTGGTGTCGGTGACATCAAACCGTGCGATTGTGCAGATCGTACGCCGGGACTGAAGGAGGCGGCACGTGACTATCGAGTTCCGATTGACGCTGGCGGGCGACATCCCTCTGGAGCAGATGGCTGAGCTCGCCGCTCCCGAGGCCACCGAGAAGCCGACGGTCCCCGGTCACTCACGACTTCTCAGCGCCGACCTCTACGAACAGTGCGGGTACGCGGTCAGCATCACCGCCGGCAGCCACGGCTACTACGACGCCGAGGACGACGACGGCTCCCGCTGGGAGTGGGAACCAGACACCTACGTCAACATCGGCTTCCGCATGCGCGCCGACGACATGGGCGACAAGGGCATCCCAAACATGCTCGCGACCGTTGCCCGCGTGCTGGACGGCCGGGCCGAGGACGCCGCACTGGTACAGGACGGCAACTGGCTGCTGTTGACGCGCGTCAGAGGAACAGTGCGCAAGCACAACCAGACCCTGTGGCACGACGAGGCCTTCGACAACATCCCTGCCGGTGAGTGACACGGCCCAATTCGTACGAACGCTCGGCCGCCCGCTAGTCCATCACCGCCTTCACCCTGGCCAACGCCCAGTTGTGCGCCACCCGCGCCGCACCCACATGCGCCAGCACCGCACGCTCCTGAACGCAGGTGAGGTCCATAGCGAACCGGTACGCCTGAACCACCGTCACCCCGACCCGCCGGCGATAGCAGCTTCAACAGCCCGGCGGGCCCGGTCCGCCGCGGCCCGCCTGCCGAACAGGCCTGCCGGTAGCTTCCGGACCAAAAACAACTCCAGCACTGAGCCTTTTTCATCCTGCGTAGCGGTTGGCTTCGACGTGGTGCAGAACGAGGATGGCCTGCACGATCGTGGTCGCTCGCCGTGGGCAGCAGCGCAGCTTGACCAGGATTTTCCAGGTCTTGAGGGTGGCGATGGCGCGTTCGCCGCGGGCGCGGATTTTCGCGTGGGCGCGGTTCACTGCCTTCTGTCGGCGTGACAGCTTCGGCCGGAAGCGGTGCCGCTTGAACGGAGTGCGCACGCTGCCGTGGGCTCCTTGGTAGCCCTTATCGGCGAAGGTCATCACGTCTGCACTGGTCAGCGCCTCGATGATGCCGTGGGTCCGGGCTGCGGTCAGGTCGTGGATCGAGCCGGGCAGCGCGGGTGAAGCCCAGACGAGGCGGCCAGCCGCGTCCGCGATGACCTGCACGTTCACGCCGTGCCGCTTATGTTTCCCGGAGTAGTACGGTTTCTGGTCGGCGACCCGGTCGATCGGAATCAGGGTGCCGTCCAGGATCGCGTACGCCAGTCGGCGGATCCGGTTCATGGCGGTGGCCAGGTCGTCGGCGGCCGTCGCGAGCAGGGCTATCGCTTCCTGCACGTACCGCCATGCGGTGGTAACGCCGACGGCGAACCCGGCGGCGAGCCGGGTGTAGGTGTCACCGAAGCCCCTATGTGGTGTCAAGTCGCGGGCGTGAGCGCCGCGTGGATGATTCGGAACAGTTGACGGGCGGCGTAGCGC
>NZ_JBIDDG010000075.1:0-4007 GCF_043205005.1 Micromonospora sp. NPDC047620
CGGCGGGACAATAGCGCCATGCATATGCAACGAAGGTTCTGCGACGGCCCAGAGCGGTTCGCACGGGGGTAGCCGATTTCTTTCCTCGTGCAAACGGCGACCGCTCACGATGCAAACGAGGAATCCGTGACGAACATCGGTGAGGACAGCTCGACCACTCTGCCCCGGCGGCAATTGGGAAGGTATCTCAAGGAGGCCCGCCTCGGCGTCGGCCTGCGGCTGGAAGACGTTGCGCCGCTGATGCAATGGTCGGCGAGCAAACTGTCTCGGCTCGAGGCCGGGAAATCACCCAGCATCCGCGTGCTCGATGTGGAGGCGCTGTGCCGCATTTACGACATCGACGATCCCGAGGTGTGTGCGGGGCTCATCGGCCTGGCGAAGCAGAGCACCGAGAAAAGTTGGTGGCAGGCATTCGATGATGTGATCACCGGAAACTTCGATTTGTACGTCGGATTGGAGTCGTCGTCGGAGAAACTGTCGATTTTCCAACCCCATATCGTCGCTGTGTCAGCGGTCAGGTAATTCCCCCATTTGAGGGGTAGTTCCGTCACGGAATTCCCCCACCGGTCCCGTCACCGAATTCCTCCACCCGGCCGTCACGTAATTCCCCCACCTGGCGGTGTGTCGCCGGTCGGCGTGTCTCGCACACATGTTCGCTTGTCCTTGACGGTTTGTTCCGGCGAGGAGAGCGAGGACAGATGGCGAGGAGGAGTTTCTCGGTGTTCGATCTTGTCGAGCTCTACACCCATTGGCAGGCCGGTCGCGGGCAACGCGAGCTGGCGGCGTCGCTGGGTATCGACCGGAAGACGATCCGGAAATACGTCGCGCCGGCGGTCGCGGCCGGCATTGAACCGGGCGTGAGCCCGCCCCTGTCGGCGCAGCAGTGGGCCGAGCGGGCTGCGGAATGGTTTCCCGGACTGCATGATCGCGGCGCGCGGGCGGTGACGTGGCCGTTGATCGACCCGCACGGCGACCGGATCAAGGGCTGGCTCGATGAGTCGGTGACGGTCGCGACGATCGCGCAGCGACTACGTGACGACCACGGGGTGGACGTGTCGGAGTCGTCGGTGAGACGTTGGGTGGCAACACATTTCGCCGACGAGGCGGCGCGCGGCAAGGTGACGGTGCCGCGGCCACCGGTGTCACCGGGAAGTGAGGCCCAGATCGACTACGGCAAGCTCGGGATGTGGTTCGACCCGGCCTCGGGGCGACGGGTGTCGGTGCAAGCATTCGTGATGGTGTTGTCGTGCTCACGGATGCCGTTCCTGCAACCGGTGATCTCGATGGATCAAACCTCCTGGTGCGCTTCACATGTCGCGGCGTTCGAATTCTTCGGCGGGGTCCCCGCGCGGCTGGTCATCGACAATCTGCGCACCGGTGTCGACAAGCCCGATCTCTACGATCCCAAGCTCAACCGCACCTACGCCGAACTCGCCGTCCACTACGCGACGTTGATCGATCCGGCGCGAGTCCGCAAGCCCAAGGACAAGCCACGCGTCGAACGGCAGATGCAGTATGTTCGTGACTCCTTCTGGCGCGGACGGGAATTCACCACACTGGCTCAGATGCAGGCCGAAGCGATCCGGTGGTGCAACGACGTCGCGGGGCTGCGGCACTCGCGAGCCCTTGACGGCGGGCAACCGTTGCGGGTGTTCGAGGCGATCGAACGCGACGCCCTGTCACCGTTGCCGAGGGCACCGTTCGTGTTGTCGGTCTGGTCGACCGGCAAAGTCGGTCTCGACACCCACATTAAGATCGGCAAAGCGTTGTATTCGGTGCCGTGGCGGCTGATCGGGCAGACCCTGCACGCCCGCACCAGCGGCGATATCGTGCAGATCTTCCGCGACCAGCACGTGGTCGCCACCCACGTCCGACGCCTGTCAGGGCGGGCCACGAACATGGAGCATTACCCGCCCGAGACGGTCGCATTCCACCTGCAAGGCCCGACCTGGTGCCGCAAAATCGCCGCCGAGGTCGGTCCGGCGGCCGAGCTGGTCATCGGCGATCTGCTGTCGCCCAACGCGATCCACCATCTGCGCGCCGCCCAGGGCATCCTTCGGTTGCGGGAGAAATACGGTCTCGACCGCCTCGAAGCGGCCTGCGCCCGCGCGATCGAGGTCGGAGACCCCTCCTACCGCACCGTCAAAGGCATCCTCGCGGCCGGCACCGAGACAGAGGACCCGTTCGCAGGCACCGGCACCGCCGACATCTCCGCGATCCCGGCGTTCCTACGCGGCCCGGACCAGTTCAGCAGCAACTGACCAACCCCACTGCATCGATCCAATTCTCCACTCCGGCAAGGAAACACACCCATGAACATCAGCGACCCCGCCCTGCGCGACGTTCTGCGCACATTGAAGCTCACCGGCATGCTCGACACCCTCGACGCCCGCCTCGCCCAAACCCGCGACGGGCAACTCGGACACCTGGAATTCCTCCAAGTCCTCTGCGAAGACGAGATCGCCCGACGCGAAACCAACGCTCTCGCACGACGAATCCGGCGCGCGAAGTTCGAAGAACAAGCCACCTTCGAAGACTTCGACTTCGCCGCGAACCCCAAACTCCCCGCCGCGATGATCCGCGACCTCGCCGCTCTGCGGTGGCTCGACTCCGGCGAGTCGGTCATCCTCTACGGACCGGTCGGGGTCGGGAAAACCCATGTCGCACAAGCACTCGGTCACGCCGTCGCCCGCCGCGGCGGCGACGTCCGCTTCGCCAAAACCAGCCGCGTCCTCGCCGACCTGGCAGGCGGTCACGCCGACCGGTCATGGGGCAAACGGATTCGCGAATACACCCGCCCGCACGTGTTGATCCTCGACGACTTCGCCATGCGCGAACACACCGCCCTGCACGCCGACGACCTCTACGAACTGATCAGCGAACGCGCCCTCAGCGCCAAACCCCTCATCCTCACCAGCAACCGCGCCCCCAAGGACTGGTACTCCCTGTTCCCCAATCCCGTCGTCGCCGAAAGCCTGCTCGACCGACTCATCAACACCAGCCACCAAGTCCTCATGGACGGCCCCTCATACCGGCCGCGCAAACGCCCCGGCCGACCCACCAACTGACCCCGAAACCCGGCTCGCTACGCTCGCAACGAGGCACGCCCACTGGAGGAATTCCGTGACGGCAGCCCGGGGGAATTACCTGACGGTCGACAGCTGGACTCCTACAAATACCGGCCTACGCTCGGGCAATTGAACTGGGCTACTACTCCGACATCAACGAGCAGGAGCTGGAACGGCGAATCCAGCTACGCGTCAAGCGCCAGATGTTGCTGACTCGGAAGGTCAAACCGGTCATGGTCGATTTCGTCATCCATGAATCGGTACTGCACACCGTCGTGGGCAGCGGAAAGATCATGGCGGCACAATGCCATCACCTAGCAAATCTTCCGGCTAACGTCACGGTGAGAGTGCTGCCCTACGAGACCGGATTTCCCGCAGGTCTCCCGACAGGTCCGTTTGCCATCCTCGACTTCGGCACCGACTCGAAGGGACGCGAACTGTCTCCGACAGTCGTGTACATCGAATCCTTTGCAGGCGATCTATATCTCGAGCGCGCAAAGGACGTCGCCAGGTATCGTCAGGCGTACAGCGTCATTCGGGATGCGGCGCACGACGTTGCAGACAGCAAGCGCCGACTGCGGCAGATAGCAAGGGAGCACGAACGGTGAACCTGGACCTAGCCGGCGCCAAGTGGTTCAAATCCAGCCGCAGTGGGGGCGGCAAAGAGTGCGTGGAGACCGCGTTCCTCGACAATGGCCTGGTAGGCATCCGCGACTCCAAGAACCCCACCGGCCCTGCCCTCGTCTTCACCCCTGCCGAATGGGACGCCTTCACCACGGCTCTCCGCAACGGCACCCTGGACCACGCCTGAACGACCGGTCGGCGTGACTGAAACCTGCACGCCCTTCCCGATGGCGACTTTGACTTCTTTCATCAAGCGGCACTTGATCTTCCAGCAACAAGCGCCGGCCACGAAGGGCGGGAGCACAGACCATGACC
>NZ_JBIDDG010000076.1:0-3938 GCF_043205005.1 Micromonospora sp. NPDC047620
GCGGGCCACACCCCGTCGGTGGTCGCGCGCCGTCCGTGCCTGGATGTCGGTTATGCGGTACGGCTGCCGTGAGGCGTCCGCGAAGCGTCCCGTGGGTCCGGTTCGGGGTGTGACCGGGGGCATCGTGGGTGCGGAATCGTGGGCGGGGCGGGGTCGTTACACCATGCGTACGGCCGAGCAAGGCCGCCCCCAGCGGGCTGGCGTGCAGGCCCCCGGCCCCGGAATGTTGGTGGGTCGCTGGTCGTTACACATGGTCCCGGCCGGTGAAGGGGGCGACCCCTCGCCCCCCGCGACACGGGCCGCTCCCGGTCTTGATGGCCGGTCTGATTCTTCCCGGCGCGTGACGCCGGATCTCCCCCGAGTTTTGTTGAGCGCCGGACGGTGCTTGCGCCCCGCTGATCCCCCTTTCGGCGTGTGGTGCCAACCCCCGAATGGAGCGTCTGATGAACATGATCATGCGTAAGAGCGTTCTTGGTATCGCTGGTCTGGCTGTTGCCGGTGGTCTGGCCGCCGGTCCGCTGAACCACACCGACACCACCCCGGTCGAGGCGACGCCGGTCACCGCCGTGCAGGCTGAGAAGCCGGGTGTGGACGGGTCGAAGCTGGTTCCGCATGGTGTGCAGGGTGCGCAGTCGCGGATCGGCCTGTCGGATGAGCAGGTGGCGAACGTGAAGGCGATCATTGCGGCGACGAAGAAGGCCGGGATGGACGAGCGGGCCGCGGTGGTGTCGATCGCGACGGCGTTGCAGGAGTCGAAGCTGGAGAACCTGGGTCATCTGGGTGACCGCAACGACCACGACTCGCAGGGTCTGTTCCAGCAGCGCCCGTCGAGCGGTTGGGGCACGGTGGAGCAGATCACCGACCCGCAGTACTCGACGACGGCGTTCCTGAAGGGTCTGAAGCAGGTCGACCGGTGGCAGGACATGCCGCTGACCGAGGCCGCGCAGACGGTGCAGGTGTCGGCGTACCCGGACCACTACGCCCAGTGGGAACAGCAGGCCGCCGACCTGGTCGCCGAACACTGGAACAGCTGACGACAAGTGCATGACGCCGCTGGCCGGTACCCCGCGCGGGGTACCGGCCAGCGGCATCCTCGCCTCCGACCGTCAGCGGCCGCCCTCGGCCAGCTCGGCGAGCATCCCCTCGCAGCTGCGGACCACGACCTGTGCGCCCCGCCGCTGGGTCAGCCGGAGCGAGCTGTCCTCCGCCCGGTTCCGCCAGTTCCACTGCGCGTCGGCGGCGACATCCCAGAGCTGTTGCTGGTCGCGTCGTGTTCGACGCCGAGTCGGGCAGCCAGGCCGACGCCGTCCCCGCCGAGCCTCCTCGGCCAACTCGGTGTCGAATCCGAGCCGGGTGTTCCGCAACGCCGCGAGCAGTCGCAGCTCCTGGAACTCGTGCGCGCCGGCCGTCGCGAGCCGGACCCCGAAGAGGCCGAGCCGGTCGAGCAGCGCGGCGCGTACCTCGGCGTCCAGCCGTACCGGTAGCTCGCCGCCGGCGAAGCGGTCGGCCGAGAGCAGGTGGGGCTCCAGGGCCTCGCGGGGCACGCGGGCCAACTGCGCGAGCACCGCGAAGTCCGACTCGCTGAGCACCCGGCCGGCCAGGCCGATCAGCCCGCTGCAGGCCACCGTGTCCACGCAGAGCGCGTTCACGCGGGGGTCCCGGTACTGCCGGCGAGCGAGTTGGCGGGCGGTGAGCAGGGCGTCGATCTGTCCGCCGCCGGTCTCGTCGGCCGGGACAGCACCAGGACCGCCACCACCCGGAACGGGGCGATCCTCACCGTCCTGATCGGCGGTGACGCGGAGGTCGGCGACATGGCGTACGAGGTGGCGCTCTTCGTCGGGCAGGCCGAACGGCACCTGCCGGTGCGCCTCGAAGCGGCCTCGACGGTGCGGGGCGGGGACACCGCTGCGGACTCGGGCCCGGCCCCCACCTGGCCGGGCCCGTCGGTGGCCCACCCCTGACCGCCCGCACGAGCATCGACCAGCGGAACCGGCCGGCGTCGAGCCCGGTGACGCCGGTCAGATCAGGCCGTGCGCCAGCATCGCCTCCGCCACCCGGCGGAACCCGTCGATGTTCGCCCCCGCCACGTAGTCGCCGGGCAGGCCGTACTCGTCGGCGGTGGCCCAGCAGCGGTCGTGGATGTCCCGCATGATCCCCCGCAGCCGCTGCTCCGACTCGGCGAAGGTCCACGAGTCCCGGCTGGCGTTCTGCTGCATCTCCAGCGCGCTCACCGCCACCCCGCCGGCGTTGGCCGCCTTGCCCGGCGCGAACCGTACCCCGGCCCGGCCCAGGATCCGCACCGCCTCCGGCGTGGTGGGCATGTTCGCACCCTCCACCACCGCGACGCAGCCGCCGGCCACGAGCGCCGCGGCCTCCGCGCCGCCGATCTCGTTCTGCGTCGCGCACGGCAGCGCCAACTGGCAGGGCACCTCCCAGACGGTACGACCGGAGACCGCCATCGCGTGCGGCACGTGCCGCGCGTAGTCGTCCAGCCGGGCCCGGCGCTGTTCCTTTAACTCCCGCAGCAGTTCCAGGTCGATGCCCTTCTCGTCGAGCACGTAGCCGGACGAGTCCGAGCAGGCGACGACCTTCCCGCCGAGCTGGTGCACCTTCTCGATCGCGTAGATCGCCACGTTGCCGGAGCCGGAGACCACCACCCGCTTGCCCTCCAGGCCGTCCCCGGCCTGCCGCAGCATCTCCTCGGCGAAGAACACCGCCCCGTAGCCGGTCGCCTCCCGGCGCACCTGCGCGCCCCCGTACGCCAGGCCCTTGCCGGTGATCACGCCCGACTCGTACCGGTTGGTGATCCGCTTGTACTGGCCGAACAGGTAGCCGATCTCCCGGCCGCCCACGCCGATGTCCCCGGCCGGCACGTCGGTCTCCGCGCCGATGTGCCGGTACAGCTCGGTCATGAAACTCTGACAGAACCGCATCACCTCGCGGTCCGAGCGCCCCTTCGGGTCGAAGTCCGCGCCACCCTTGCCGCCGCCGATCGGCAGCCCGGTCAGCGCGTTCTTGAAGATCTGCTCGAAGCCGAGGAACTTCACGATCCCGAGGTACACCGACGGGTGGAAACGCAGCCCGCCCTTGAACGGGCCGAGCGCGCTGTTGAACTCCACCCGGAAACCCCGGTTCACCCGGACCCGGCCCTGGTCGTCCTCCCACGGCACCCGGAAGATGACCTGCCGCTCCGGCTCGCAGATCCGCTCGATGATCCTCGCCTCGGTGTACTCGGGGTGCCGGGCCAGGGCCGGACCGATGCTCTCCAGCACCTCGCGCACCGCCTGGTGGAACTCCGGCTCTCCCGGATTGCGGGCGACCACGCTGGCGAACACCGTCTCCACGGACTCTGGCATACCGACACGTCCCTTCACTACTTGCTGGTAGCCACGTTGCTACCACCCAGCGTCCGCGTACCCGCCAACCGTCCCGGGATACGGACCGTGACCTTCGTCCGGTTCACTATCCGTCGTGGACGACTCGATCTGGGCCGCGGTCCGGGCCTCGCGTGGCTGGCTGGACGCCGCCAACGGCACGGGACAGGCCGAAATGACCTGCCGGATCCTCAAGCTCACGGAGGAGGCGGGGGAGGCAGCGGGCGCCTGGATCGGTCTGCTCGGTCAGAATCCGCGCAAGGGCGTCACCCACACGCGGGACGACGTGGCGGCGGAACTGGCGGACGTGGCGTTCACCGCGCTGGTCGCCATCGAGAGCCTCGGGCTGGACGCGGCAACGGTGCTCGGCTCGTGTGCGGCCAAGGTCCGGGGTCGGGTGGGGTCTCTTCCTGGTTGAGGTTCGGGTCCTGGCCTCTTCTGTGTGTGTGCTTGCCGTGCGTCGCTGTGCGGTCGTGGTGGGGTGTGGGTTGTTCTGCGGTCGTGGTGGGGTGTTGGGTTGCGGTGCGTGGTGGTGGGGGTGTGGCCCGCCGTGCCCGGCTCCGG
>NZ_JBIDDG010000077.1:0-3909 GCF_043205005.1 Micromonospora sp. NPDC047620
ACCAGGACTCGTCATCCCCCGTCAACACCGACACGATGTCCACATCCAGATACGGAGCAAACGCCCGCTGACACTCGGCAAGCCGCGCGTCGAACGCCGGACACCGCCCGACCAGACCCGCGGCCATCCGCGCCGACTGACCGCCCTGACCGGGGAACACGAACACCACCCCGGACCCGTGCTCGGCGGCCGTGCCCGTCACCACGTTCCCCGCTGGCGAACCCGCCGCCAGCGAATCCAATCCGGACAGCAGTTCCCCGACGCTCCCGCCGACCACCGCGGCCCGATGCTCGAACGCCGACCGCGTCGTGGCCAGCGACCAGCCGACCGCCGCCGGTTCCAGCCCCTCGTGCTCGCGCACATGCCGCGCCACGCGCGACGCCTGACCCGCCAGGGCCGCCTTCGACCGCGCCGACACCGGCCACACCACCACACCCGAACCCACCAGACCCGGGCCCCGGTGCACGCCGCCGTCGACCGCGGACTCCGCGCCGTCGGCCGGGGGAAGGTCGTCGGGCTGCTCGATGATCATGTGGGCGTTGGTGCCGGAGACGCCGAACGACGACACCGCCGCCCGGCGCGGCCGATCCACCGCCGGCCACGGCGTCGCCTCCGTCACCAGCTCCACCGCACCCGCCGACCAGTCGATGTGCGGCGACGGGGCGTCCACGTGCAGCGTGGCCGGGACGACGCCCTCCCGCATGGCGAGGACCATCTTGATGACGCCGGCGACGCCCGCGGCGGCCTGGGTGTGCCCGATGTTGGACTTGACCGACCCCAGCAGCAGCGGCACGTCCCGGTCCTGCCCGTACGTCGCCAGCAGCGCCTGCGCCTCGATCGGATCCCCGAGGGTCGTGCCGGTGCCGTGCGCCTCCATCACGTCCACATCACGCACGGACAGGCCGGCCGAGGCCAGGGCCTGCCGGATCACCCGCTGCTGCGAAGGGCCGTTCGGTGCCGTGAGTCCGTTCGACGCCCCGTCCTGGTTCACCGCGGAGCCACGCACCACCGCCAGCACAGCGTGGCCGTTGCGCCGCGCGTCGGAGAGCCGTTCGAGGAGCAGCATGCCCGCACCCTCGCCCCAGCCCGTGCCGTCGGCCGCCGCCGCGAACGCCTTGACCCGCCCGTCGGCGGCCATCCCGCGCTGCCGGGAGAACTCCACGAACAGGCCCGGCGTCGCCATCACCGTCGCCCCACCCGTCAAGGCGAGATCACATTCGCCCCGACGCAACGCCTGAACCGCCAGGTGCATCGCGACGAGGGACGACGAACACGCCGTGTCCACCGACACCGCCGGTCCCTCCAACCCCAACGCGTACGCCACCCGACCAGAGACCACACTCGCGGCGTTCCCCGTGCCGCCGAACCCCTCCACCTGGTCGCCGGCCACCACCAACAGGGACCTATAGTCCTGGCCGTTCGTGCCCACGAACACCCCTGTTCGCGAACCCCGCAACGACCCCGGAACAACCCCTGCCCGCTCGATCGCCTCCCACGACGTCTCCAGCACCAACCGCTGCTGCGGGTCCATCGCCAACGCCTCACGCGGGCTGATCCCGAAGAACCCCGGATCGAAATCCGCCGCGTCGTACACGAAGGCACCCTTGTCCGTGTACGTGGTGCCGGGCTTCTCCGGGTCGGGGTCGATAAGGCGGTCGAGGTCCCAGCCGCGGTCGGTGGGGAACTCGGCGACGGTGTCGACGCCGTCGGCGACGAGCCGCCACAGCTGCTCCGGGTCGGTGACGCCGCCCGGGAAGCGGCAGGCCATGGCCACGATGGCCACCGGCTCGTCGCCGTCCACGACGGACGGGGCGTCGGTCTCGGCGGGTGCTCCGGTGTCGCCGAGCAGTCCGGCGAGCAGGAAGCGGGCCAGCGCCACCGAGTTGGGGTGGTCGAAGACCAGGGTGACGGGCAGCGGCTGCCCGATCGCGGCGACCAGCCGGTTGCGCAGTTCGACCGCGGTCAGCGAGTCGAAGCCGAGGTCCCGGAACGCGGTGGTGGCCGGGATCGCGGCGGCATCGTCGTGGCCGAGCACGTCGGCGGCGAGTTCCCGGACCAGGTCGGCGAGGGTCTCCGCCCGCCGGGCCGGGGTCAGCCCGGCCAGCCGGCGGCGCAGCGTCGCCGCGACGCCGTCGTCGCTGTCGTCGTCGAGCGGCGCCCCGCCGTCGAGGGCGGCCTTCGCCTCCGGTACGCCCTCCAGCAGCGGCCGCCGTCGGGCGGAGGCGAACGCGGGGGCGAACCGGGACCAGTCGACGTCGACGACGGTGAGGGTGACGTCGTCGTGCTCGAGGGCCTGTTGAAGGGCGCTCATCGCGACGGCCGGGTCCATCGGCGGTACACCCCGGCTGCGCAGGTTCCGGTCGGCGTCGGCCGTGTGCATGCCGCCCTCACCCCAGGAACCCCAGGCGATGGCGGTGCCGGCCCGCCCGTCGGCGCGCCGCTGCTGCACGAGCGCGTCGAGGTACGCGTTGCCGGCGGCGTACCCGGCCTGGCCCGCGCTGCCCCAGGTGGCGGCGATGGACGAGTAGACGACGAACGCGTCGAGTTCCTGGTCGGCGAGGAGGTCGTGCAGGTGTGCGGCGCCGGCGGTCTTGCCGGCCGTCACCTCGGCCAGCTCGGTGGGGGTGACCGCCATGAGCGGGGTGGTCTGCGCGATGCCGGCGGTGTGCACGACGACGCGTACCGGCGGGCCGTCGGCCTGGACGCGGTCGAGCAGGTCGGCGAGGGCGGCCCGGTCGGCGATGTCGCAGGCGGCGACGGTGACCCGGGTGCCGAGGTCGCGCAGCTCGGCCGCCAGTTCGGCGGCGCCGGGGGCGTCGGGGCCGCGCCGGCTGACCAGCACGATGTGCTCGGCGCCGGCCGTGGCGAGCCAGCGGGCGGCGCGGGCACCGAGGCCGCCGGTGCCGCCGGTGACCAGCGCGGTTCCGGCGGGCGCGAAGCGCCGCACCGGGGGGCGGTCGCCGAGTCCGGCGCGGACCAGGCGGCGGACGAAGACGCCGGAGGCGCGGACCGCGAGCTGGTCCTCGCCGGTCGGCCCGGCGAGGATCGCGGCGAGCCGGCCGGCGGTGCGGACGTCGAGGTGGGACGGCAGGTCGACCAGGCCGCCCCAGCGATGGGGTGCCTCGACGCCGACCACCCGGCCGAGGCCCCAGAGCGCGCCCTGCCCGGGGTCGGTGAGCCGGTCGTACGAGGCGACGGTGACCGCCCCCCGGGTGACCAGCCACAGCGGCGCGTCGAGTTCGGCGTCGCCGAGCGCCTGCACCAGGGCGAGCGTGGTGGCCAGGCCGGGCAGGGCGGCACCCTCGCCGGCCGGCGGTTCCCAGGCGAGCAGGGAGACCACCCCGGCGACGTCGGTGCCGGTCAGGGAGGCGGCGAGCCCGGCCCGGTCGGCGTCGGGTTCGACGGTCAGCGGCAGCAGCTCGGCGCCGGCGTCGGTCAGCGCGGCCCGGACGGCCACCACCGCCGGGTCGTCGTCGAGCCCGGCGGGCAGCGCCAGCAGCCAGGTGCCGTCGAGGCGGGCGGTGGCGGGTTCGGGGGTCACCTGCCAGTCGGCCCGGTACCGCCAGCCGTCGAGGAGGGAGTGTTCCTGCCGCTGGCGTCGCCAACCGGCGAGGACGGGCAGCAGGGTGCGCAGCGACTCGATGGCCTCGGCGTCGTCGACGGCGAGGGTGCCGCGCAGGGCGTCCAGGTCGGCGCGTTCGACGGCGTCCCAGAACCGGTGGTCGAGCAGGCCGGTGCTGGCGGCCTGGGCGGCGGGCTCCTCGTCCGGCACCCAGTAGTGTTGCCGTTGGAACGGGTAGGTGGGCAGGCCGATCAGGCGTCCGGGCCGGCCGGCGAACGCGGGCCGCCAGTCCACCGGCACACCACCCGCGTAGACCTCCGCCAAGGCACGGTGGAACCGGCCCAGAC
>NZ_JBIDDG010000078.1:0-3570 GCF_043205005.1 Micromonospora sp. NPDC047620
CGTCCCAAGCAGGCAAACTTGCCGAACTCCGATACGACACACGCCAACCACCGTCCTTCGCCACCTCCACAGACGGCGGCTCACCCGCCGCCCACTCCGACGGCAACACACCCTTCCCACCACCCGAGAACGAACCACCCCCCACAGGACCCCACTCAAACGCCGCCGCACCACCAGGCAACGACGACCCACCCCCAGCGCCCGGCCCATCCCCGGCGCTCGGACGCTGCCTGGTCGGCTCAGGTGCCCACTCGGCTCGCAGGCTGCGCATATTGCGCCTCTCCTGCCGGTCTTGGAGATCTTTGATGAGCGCCTCGAACTCATCGAGCGTCTTCTTCGTATTGATGATCTTGTAGGCGTGTCCGGTTCCGCCGACCAACGGCGCCTTGACCACGACGAAAACGCCGGTAACGAATTCCGGTCCGACCTGCCGCGACCACTTCCCTACCCGGAAGGTGACATCCGTCCCAGCGGCGACCTTCACCTTCGCCCCACCGAGCGCGCCCTCCGTACCAACACTAATAAGCAGGGAATGGGGCAATAGGTTCTTTACCCCCATTACGTCCTCGAAATCCTCTGCGTCGGAAAGATCCCACTGATTCTGCGGCACCCACAGTGCCCTTCTGCGCAGCGACTCGATGTCGTCTGCGGTGGGGGCGGGCTCCAGCTTCAGGTACAGGGTCTCCCCGGTAGGACTATTTTCGGCCGGTAGTTCCACGAACGCGGCGGATCGACCAGTGCTGTCATACCCGAGTTCGAGACGAACCTCTTCGATGTCCGCAGGAAAGACGAACGAATCTCCGTCGACCGCCACGGCCTGTGGGATATAGACCGGGCGGCCGGCGAATTTTACGTCCAACTTCCTAAAATTCGATTTGGGGCGGCCTAGCGACGCCGTGATGTGGTAGGACCCGACGAACGATGGGGGGAGTCTCCACGCCTGGCCGGGCACCTCCGGCAAGTCCGGCGCGACACCGCCGGACCCACCGGCCCTGATGGGATGCCGCTCAGGTGCCGACCCGGCTAGCGGGACACGCCGATTATCCCGTTCCTGCCGTTTGTTGAGAGTCTTTATGATCCCATCGAGCTCATCGATCTTCTTGCCCGTGTCGATGAGCCGGTAGGCGTGTCCGGTTCCGTCGACCAACGGCGCCCTGACCACGACGAAAACGCCGCTTTCCGATCCGGCCAGCCGCGGCCACTTCCCTACCCGGTAGGTAATCTTCGTCCCCTTGGTGACCTGCACCTCCCCCCCACCGGGGGTCAAGTGCTTCCCCTTGCCAATGGTAGTACGCAGGGGGGTGGGCAATTTGGTATCCGCCAAAATTTCACCTGGGTAAGTCACTGCGCCGGAAAGATCCCACAGATCCTCCAGCTCCCAATATACATTTATGGACCTCGACATGCCGCCGATGCTGTCCGCGGTAAGGGCGGGGTTGACCACTTCCACGTACAGGTCCTGTCCGGCCCCACTCTCTTGATCCGGATGTACCCGGCGCTCGCGTATCGCGGCCGTCAGTTCCACGACCATCAGGGGTTGACCAGTGACGCCAAACCCGGCTCTGAAAACAATCCGGTCCAGCGTCGTGGGGTAGTCGAACTTACCTCCGCCGGCCAGGATGCCTCCCGGGAGATAGATACTGGGATCTCCTGCCCCGCCGAGCCGTGTGCCCAGATTCCTTCTGGCCGAGAATATCGACGTCGTGCTGCGGTAGGAATCGACGAACAATGGGTGATCGGTTTTCCACGCCCGGCCGGGTGCCATTGTCTTCAGAGCTGCCACCTCGCCGAGAGTGAACCTGCGGTCGATCCCTTGGAAGATGGCGCTTTCGGTGCCGTCGGGCCGGGTGTACCGGATTTCGACAAAACCGGCACTCCGCCTTCTCGAAATCTTCCCGATAGTGACATAGACCTCATCACCCGGGCGAACAAGCCCATCGATCCCATCGATCCCATCGATCCCATCGAGACGCATCTCCTGGCCGGCCAGCCAGATGCTCAACCCGGGCACCGGACGAGTGAACCCCGACATCTCCGGGTCATGCCGCACCGGGGTGGCCGGGACGCGGATGGTGAATGGGAAATCGAGGTCCGTTGGGCGCTGGTCTTCCCAGCTGCCCTGGTCCTTGAGATTGCGCAAGTATCGGAGGTGTGCGGCGAGTTCCTGGACCTGACTGTACGGGAAGGAGGAGCGTTGACGGATGACCGCGAGGTCACGCTGGAAGGTGTTTTCCAGGATACGCGAGTAGGTGCTGTCGGGATTCTTCTCCGCCTTGGCGATCGCCGCTTGCAGCAGACCACGCGTCTTCTCGAACTTCCCATCCAGTTCCCGCCGCGTGTGGGGATTTATCTTCTGGGGGAAGCCCTCAGCGATCCGGTCGGCGATGCCGTCTTCGGCACGAGGTTTGACGAGGAAGTAAGCACCCCTCCACCACAGGACCTGTTCCGGGACGACACCGTCATCCGGCGGCGGGCCGATGCGGTCCGGGGCACCGAACGGATGATGGACCAGCATCGGCCGGGACAACTCCTTGGCCGCCACGTGGAAAGGCACAAGCGTGAGTTCGTGAACCCCGCCACCGACGACCTTGCGGAACCAGATCCGGTGCAGCGCCTCCTGCTCCTGCTCCGACACGTCCGCCGGATACGGAAGAATCTCCCTAAATTTCGACTCGGCACCCCGGGCGAGGTCGTCGGCCAACTCACGAATCACCCACGCACGCAGTCCATCCAGGCTGCGGACCTTCAACTTCGCCAACGGATTCCCAAAGACGTCCAACACCGGCTGAAAGACCCCGGCCACCCCCATGTCAAACCGCCGAGGATCGAAGTCGAACACCTCGAGCGCCCACCGCTCGAAGCGCTCCGCCTGGTCACTGGACACCACGGCCGACAACGTGGTGATCGCCTTAGCCACCTCCTGCTCCAAGCCCGACGCGACATCGCCCCCCGACGACGCCGAGCCATGCGCCGGTGGCACCCCTGCCGGCGAGCCCGGCGCATCGTCCAGCGCGGGGTTCTCCGACCGCAACCCCAACATCAATTCCGCCGGATCCACCCCTGACGGCAAGTCCACGAAGCCCGCCGGCGCACCGTCCACCGGCGGCGGCGACTCCGAGCCAGGCTCCAGTGGCACCCCTGCCTCATCGGTCGGAAATTCAGGCGCCGGTGTCCGCGCTGCCGGCGAGCCCGGGAACCCGCCCGCTCCGTCGGTCTCCGTCCCCCAATCCGGGAAAGCCAATGGTGCCCGCATATCGAGCAAACTCGACAGGTCATCCGCATAAATATTCAGGCCATCCGCCGGCTCACCATCGGTACGCGGACGCTTCGGCTCAGGTCCCGACTCCGACGGCGGCGACTCCGAGCCAGGCGCCGCTCCGTCGGTCTCCGTCCCCCAATCTGGGAGATCCCGTTCCGTTGGTGTCCTCATATCGTTCTCTGCCAGCTGGTATTCGGGGGGCGGGGCAAAAAGCGTCGGGTCAACACCAAACGGGTCAGTTTCCGCTGGATCGGACGGCTGCCCGTCTGCGTCAGAGCCGGCCGGGCCCCATTCCATCGCCGCCGGCCGAC
>NZ_JBIDDG010000079.1:0-3332 GCF_043205005.1 Micromonospora sp. NPDC047620
CGTCCTTCGCCACCTCCACAGACGGCGGCTCACCCGCCGCCCACTCCGACGGCAACACACCCTTCCCACCACCCGAGAACGAACCACCCCCCACACGACCCCACTCAAACGCCGCCGCACCACCAGGCAACGACGACCCACCCCCAGCGCCCGGCCCATCCCCGGCGCTCGGACGCTGCCTGGTCGGGTCGCCGCTGCTGCCAGGCACCCCGTCCCCGGTGCGCGGGCGCTTTTCGAGTGGCCCCGCCGGCCATTCCGGCACAGCTGGGCGTTTGCCGCTGTCGGTCTTCTCCCGCTGCTTCTTGAACTCGTCGAACCACTCGTTCGACATGTTCGTGTCGATGAGCCGGTGGGCGTATCCGGACCGGTCGGCCAACGGCGCCTTGACCGCGGCGAAGACACTCGTGACGACGTTCGACCCCTCCAGCCGGAGAAATCGGCCGACCCGCAGGGCGACCCCCGTCCCAGGAGAGAGATCCACCTCCCGCCCGTCCAGCGTCCTGCCCGAGTTGTCATCGCCGAGCGTGAGCGGCAACGGGTGGGGCGTGCGCTTGTCCTCCTGCATCACGAGATCGATGGACACTTCGTCGAGAAGCGGCGGCGGCTCGATTGATTCCCACAGCGCCAGCGTGCGCAGCCACTCGATGTCGTAAGCGGTGGGCGGCGGCGAGGACAACTCCAGGTACAGGGGCGCTCCCGTGCCGTTCCTTCCGGCCGGTGCTTCCAGGACCGCCAGGGGTTGACCATCCATCCCGTACCCGAGCCGGAAACGCCCCTCCTTCAACTCCGCGGCGATGACCGGCGGAAGCCCGTCAGCCACCTCGACCGGTGGAATCGTGACTCTCTGGCCGCCGAAGGTGATGTTATTAAATACTCCGCTTTCGCTCACCGGCACCGTGATGTGGTAGAGATTGCCGAACTTCCACCGATCGGCGGTCTCCCACACCGGGCCGGCTGCCATGCTCCGCAGTTCGGCCAGCTCGCTGTCGGTGAACCTGCGGGCGAACTCCTGGTAGACGAACCTCTCGGTGCCGTCGGGCGCGGTGTACGGGATTCTGGCGATAGCGATACTGAGACCTTCGCCATCAACCTTTCCGACAACGACAGCGACCCTGTCGCCCGCGACGGCGACCCGACCGACATATTCGAGGAACACGTCGTTGTCGCCGACCCGGAACTGAAGATATGGGCGACCCCCGATGTCCTCGACGGGGACGGGGACGGTGAATGGGTCTTGCAGGTTCCAACGATTCTCGTCTTCCCACTTGCTGTCCTCGCGGAGGGCGTCGACGTATCGGCGGTGCTCTTCGAGCACCTCGATGTGCCGGCGGGGGGAGCTGGGGCGTTGACGGACGGCCGCGAGGTTCCGATCGAATGTGTCCCGCAGAAGCGACCAGTGGCGGTTCGTCGTGTTCTGTTCCGCCGCGTCGACTTCGGCTTTCAGCACATCGAGCGCCTCGTCGAACACGGCATCCAGTCGGCGCAGTTCGGTGAGGGCCGTCGGTGACGGGAAACCCTCGACGATGCGGGCATCGTGTGGGTCACGAGGCTGGCCGAGGTGGTAGGCGCCGTTCAAGAAGACGACTGGTTGCGGTTTGGCGCCGTCATCGGACGGCGGACCGATGACGTGCGGGGCACCGAACGGGTGGTGGACCTCCATCGGCAGACCCAACCCCCAGGCCACGATGTGGGGAACCACATGCACAACGTCGGGATAGCCGGGCTGGCGGTGTACGAGTTTGTTGAGCAGGTGCCGGTGCAGGGTCTCCCGTCGCTGCTCGGACATGTTCTCCGGATAAGGGAGAAATGCTCTGAACATCGACTGCTCGCCCCGGCGGAGGTCGGCGTCCAGGTGGCGGGCCACCAGCACGCCCAGTTCAGCCACGGTGGTGACGCCCGCCTGCGCCAACAGCTCTCCATGGGTTTTCAACACCGTCCCGTAGAAGACGTCGAGCGGCCCCGCGTCGCCCTCCGCGCGATCGATGTGGAAAACCGAATGCGCCCACTGCTCGAATGCCGCCAACTCGCTGCGGGTTTCCCCGGCCGACAACTGCCCGATCGCCGACTCAACTTTCGACCGCCGGGCCTCCGCCGCCCTTTCCACCAGCCTGGTCAGATCCGCCGCCGTGAGTCTGGTGGCGAACTCCTGGTACATGAAGGTTTCGGTTCCGTCGGGCGCGGTGTACGGGACTCTGGCCTCAGCGACGACATCTTCGCCGTCCATCCAGAAATCGACAGGGATCGTGTCGCCCAGGATGGAGATGGAGTGGAGCGAGCTGATACGCAGAACCTTGCCGCCCACCTCCATCATCAACTGTGCATTCTGGTTACCTTGGACCCGGACGGTGACGTAATGGGTGAACCAACCCGTTTGAGGCCTTCGGCTCTCGTCTTTCCAGCCGCTGGTCCGGCGGATGTGATAGAGGTACCGGCGGTGTTCTGTCAGGATGTCGGCCTGGCGTTGGGGCGATTCGGGGCGTTGACGGATGACCGCGAGCTTACGCTGGAACGCTTCCTGCAGGGCGGGCCAGTGTCTGTTGGCCGGACGAGGGTCCTGTTCCGCCTCGTTGATTTGCGCCTGCAGCAGACCGAGTGCCTGGTCGAACAGTCCATCCAGTCGCTGCTTCTCGTCGTCCGATATTGACGTCCGCTCGGGGCCCTCGGCGAGGCGGCCAGCGCGTTCGGCATCGGCTGGGTCAGGTAGCTGGCCGAGGTAGAAGGCGCCATCGTAGAAGACGACCGGATACGGGTCGGCACCAGCATCGGACTCCGGGCCGATGCCGTCCGGGGCGCCGAACGGTTGGTAGATGCGCAGCTGGGGCAACTGCCGGGCCAGGATACGGACAACCACAGGCGCGACGTCGTAATCGCCGTTCTGGTGGTTCGCGACCTTGTCGATCCAGTTCCGGTGCAGGTCCTCTCGCCGCTGCTCGGACATGACCTCCGGATACGGAAACAACTCCCTGAACTCCGACGCGTCACCCAGGCGGAGCTCGGCGGCCAGGCTGCTGGCCGCCCACCCGCGCAGTCCGTTCGGGATGCGGTCGAGCTTCAAGTCCGCCAACTGCTGGCTGAAGGTGCGCAACACCGAGTAGAAGTCTGACTTCGGTCCGACCCCCGCGAGATCGATTCCGAGCACCTCGCTCGTCCACCGCACGAAATTCTGCTCGTCGCGTTTGCCCACGGCCGACAACTGTCTGATCGCCGAGGCCACTGTCCGCGACGAGTCCGGCGCTACACCGCCGGACCCACCGACCGCCGGCGCCCCACCCGACCCCGGGCCTGTCAGCACCCCCGCCTGCCCCGAGACCGCCAGGGCCGCGGTGATCTTG
>NZ_JBIDDG010000080.1:0-2642 GCF_043205005.1 Micromonospora sp. NPDC047620
GACGCTTAGGCTGGCAGTCCAGCAGTGCCGACGACGAGTATCCTTCCCTGACAACAAATCTCGACGTCAACTGCACCGACGCGAGCGTCTCGGTCAATAGCACCGCCAGGCCCGAATTCCCGTACCCAAACCACCACGCCGACATCATCATCCACGTGGTGATGCAGTGATCACCTGAGCCCAAGATCGCTTTTCCGACTCTCTGCGTGGCAGGTCGGCTGTACGGTCTCCCTGTGTCTGGGGAGGGGAAACTGCCAGAGCGCGATCGTGGAGCGTTTCGAGTCGCCGGCCGTGCGAGGTGGGTCCCGGCTATGGAGTCGGAAAGCGAGTTCATTCTCATCTCCGGGCCGGACAGTGCGGCCGAGATCGCCGCCGCCCTGGCAGCCACCTTGGTATCAAACCGCGGTTCTATTGCACGGAAGTGTGTTTCCATCTGCCGCTGGGGGCGTCGTTGTCTGTCAACCTGGGCGGCCTGGCGTCTGGCCCGACTCATCTGCGGACGACTTCGAATGGGATGTCGTCGTAGCCACTGGGACTTGGACGTCCGACGCGCAACTGGCGCGGCGTGTGTTCGAGGGCTTGGCTGAGTCGACTTCGTCGGCGCTGGCACTCCACTCCCTCGATCACATATCAGCGGTGCGGGCTGCCACCCGGAAAGGGCGGCGCTGATGGCCAAACGCCTTGCCCGCTCGCAGAGACAGGCTCGCTCGTGTCAGTCGGGCCATCCAGCGTCCATTCGGGCGCGTGTGTGCGGCCCCGGATACCCGCCGCCGTACCGGCGCAGACAACGCGCCTAGAGCCCAGAGCCGTTGGTGTCGGCGCCTGTGGTGGTGTCAAGTGCGGGGCGTTCGGGCACGGACCAGCTTACGGTTCCGTGTCCGCGGTTGGCGCGTTGTGCTTGTTCTTTGGTGGCCTGTTCTGGGGTGAGGCGGGCGCGGCGTGTGATTTCGATCTTTAGTTCCGTTAGTTCTTCTTTCAGCCAGTCGGTACCGACCGGATTGGCGGTGTTGCTGGTGCAGTGTGCTGGGCCGTAGATGGTGGCTTCGTCGTCGGCGAGGTGGATGCGCAGTTCGAGAGTGCCGATTGCTTGTGTGAGTTCGGTGTCGGTGAGCATCTGGGTCGGGTTCGACAGATGGAACCCACTGTCGCTGCCGCGATTGTGCGGTGGCTTGTTCTGGTTGGCTGGGGTTTCGGCTGTCAGGAGGGTGTTGGCGAAGGTTTCGATGGTGGCGCGGTCGGCGGGGCTTCGGGCGTGGCGCCAGTCTTTTCGCAGGAGGGCCAGTGCCGCTGCGGGCGGGTGCTGGGTGGTGATGAATGCGCAGCGAGCGTTGGCGTGGTCGGCAGGTTCATGGTCGGGGATACCGGGTTGGTTGTCGTCGCGGCAGGTGCCGCAGAGTCCGTCGTCGCAGTGGCGGGGTTGGGTGTCGGTGCGCGCGCGTTCAAGTCCGCATGCCAGGCAGGGAAGTTCGTGGTGGTCGGGGACGGCGTAGCGGTCGTAGTCGACGGTGTGGCCGGTGCCGGCAAGGAAGCTGGTGGTGTCCGCGTGTTCTCGCGTTTGGTTGCTGGGTTGGTGGCGGGCGGTACCGGTGCCTTCGGGAACGGGTAGGTGGGCGGGGTCGGCGTCGAGGTCGGCGAAGGAATGGGTATAGGTGTCGAACGCGTCACGGCCGGGGTCGGGTCGGGTTGGACGCCGAAGGGTGGGGTCGATGTATTCGCGGTGATCGCGCGCAGCAGTGCGCGGGTCGCGGGCAGGCCGGGTGTCGTCGGGTGGTCGGTGGAGGTGTGGGTCGGTGGCAGGGATGGCGGCGAGAATGAACGCCCGGTGTTCGGGGTAGCGGTCGGCGGCCCATCGAAGCCGCGCTGTCGCGATCGGGTAGGCGCGGGTGGCCAGGGTGGTGATGACGCGTTGGAGAATGTCGCGGCGGGTGTTGTTGAGGTGTGCGGTGAGGCCGGTGAAGGTGGTTCGGGCTTCGCCGATTCTGCTGGCGGACACAAGGTCGCCGATTGCGTGAACGATGTCGGCGGGTGAGGGACCGACACCGTCGGCGGGGGTTGAGGCGGTGTCACGGGCCTGGGGTGTTGGTGGTGTCATGGTTGTCGCGGTTTCGTGTGCGGTGTGGGTGTTTTCGGATTCTGTGGTGGGGCGGGTGAGTATTTCGATGCGCCAGGCCAGCGCGGTGGCGAGTTGATCGGGGCGGGGGAGGGTTGTGGCGCCCTCGGCTGCGGCGAGCAGAAGTTCGTGAGCGGTGGCGAGTAAGTCGTGTGGTGTCCAATCGGTGGGGGCGGTGTCGATGGCGGCGACCAGGCGCGGCCAGGCCGGACCGTTGATGATGTGTTCGGCGAGGTCGCGGCCGACGATGTCGTGCAGGTGCGGGGTCCAGTCCGGGTGTAGGGACTGGTTCGTGTGGGTGGTGAGCGCGGAGGGGTCGAGGCGTAGGCGTGACCAGAGTGCGGCGGCGGGCATGTCGTCGGGTAGTGGACGCTGGGTGGCGGCGTCGGTGAGCAGGGTGTCGATGTCGATTCCGGCTGCGGCTGCGGTGTCGAGGTGGGCGGCGAGGACGGGCCACCAGGGGTCGTTGGTGATGCGGGTGTCGAGGCGTTTGGCCAGCGGCTCCCAGGTGTGGGTGGCGGTGTGCAGGTCG
>NZ_JBIDDG010000081.1:0-2283 GCF_043205005.1 Micromonospora sp. NPDC047620
CAGCACTCGGCATCGACTGGGGCCCCAAGACGCTGACCGACTTGATGGAAGCCGAAGGACCACTCGACGCCTCGGTCAGCGCAGACGCGATCCGCGAAGCCGCAGCCGACCTCGAACCAAGCGTCCGCGCCGCAACAGGAGCGACCGCGGACTACGACCTCACCATCGAATCCGTCGACGTCGACGCCTACTGGAGCTACTGGCTCGACGGCGCCGGCCAGAAACCCCGACTACGAATCAACCTCCGAAACGCCCGCTTCACACAAGTAGTAGCCCGCCAATTCGCACTCCACGAAATCCTCGGCCACGCACTACAATTCGCAAGCATCGCCGCACGCTGCGCCCGAGAAGACGTTCCCTGGATCCGCCTGTGCTCCGTGCACTCACCAAATCAAGTTTTGTTCGAAGGCCTAGCCCAGGCGATGCCGCTATTCGTCACTCCCAACGACGAAAACCTCACCGCCCGAGTGCGATTGGATCACTACCACCAACTCGTCCGCGGCCAGCTACACCTCGCGCTAGCGGCGGGAGAGCCTATCCTCCACCTCGCCGAGCGGGCTCGGCGCAATGTGCCCTACTGGACCGACGCGCAGATCGCCGACCTGCTCACTGACCGTGGTGCGAACACCCTGTTGCGGTCCTACATGTGGTCCTACTCCGCCGGAATAGATTGGTTCGCTCGCCTTGCAGACACCCCGGGCGCGCCGGTGCAGCAGGTCCTGTCGGCTGTCTACCAGGCACCACACACGCCCGACGAACTCCTGAAGTACTGGCCCGAGGGACCAACGATCGGTGCTGGGTGACGATTCTCTCTACCACGCACAACGCGTCAGCGCTGGAGGAGGTGTGGAATCGCCAACCCAGCGCGTTTGTCGTCGATCCATATGTCGTCCAGGCTCGCGCCGGACACCTACGTCTCTGCCAGATTTGCGCCGGTGAGATTGGCAGTTCGGGATTAGTTGACTCTCCAACCGAACATACGACGGTAGTGCTGCTCGACAGGATGGGGGGAAGGTATCGGTGTCCCGGTGTCGGTGACTTTGCCAAGCAGATCGTCAGCATTGGGTGCCTGGGCAGGTATTGAAGTGAGAATCAGTCTTGAGAAGACATCGACGTATTCGGCTGCCGCGGTGAATAGTTCGACTGCCGTGGTAGCGACATCAGCAACAACCGTTGGCGGCATAAAGACTTGATTGGCCGCTGTTGCCTCCCAGACGCCGAGCCGGTCGACCTGCTGCTGAGTCAGTTCAATACCGGCCGAGGTGAAGTCGATCGCGACTGCCTGTGCGCCACCGTAGGTACGGTTCTGGAACGCGCCGGTGGGCAGGAGTGTGTCGTGAATTCTGTTGCGCAACTCGGAGCAGGTGAATGCGAACCTCTGTAGTTCGTGGATGCGCTGCAGCTGACCTGCAGTGCTCGGATCGGGATAGTTGGGGTCGACATAGTCGATGAGGGTTTTCTCTGAATGCAGTGACTTGCGTAGCTGTCTGGTTGATGATGGATCGAGCCAACGGAGGTAGATTCGACCGTAGGTGTCGAAAACCGCGATCAGATAGAGCAGTTCACGGTCGAAGGCTTCACTGACAAACTCAAGCGTATCGGCTGACGGGATGGCGTCGCGGCCGTTGGTTCGCGAAAGCGCGGCGAGTACTTCGTCCAGCGCGCGGGCCGCTCGACGCAGTCGTGTGAACAGCGACTCTATTTCGGCGACCGCTTCCATCTTGCCGAGCATAAGTGCAGTCAGACGGAGCGTGTCGAGGAACGGGACCAGCGCCGCGACCCCGATGTTGTAAAGCTCCGTCATCGACGGGGGTTGCATCGTGCTGACGACGTTCCCGGACCGAATTTCGGCGATTTTCCGGTTTCCGGTCATGCGCAGGTAATGGCCGAATACGGCCTGCAAGTCATCGGGAGTGACTGTGGTGACGATGTCGTTATCTGCGACATCGGCGCGGCCGACGGTTGATGCGAGTGAAACGATGACGTCGGCACCTAGTCCGTATCCCGCAGCGGCGAGCACGGCCGCGTCGATTCGCTCCGTCGAGCTAAGATCAGCGGTTGCAGCAGCGTTTGCGTCCAGCACGGGATAGATGTCGAACAGGTGGCATTTCCGCCATCCTGTCTTCTGTCCACCGCAGGTGGTGCTGACGGTGAACTCAAGCGCGTCTGCCATCCGCGCCGCGCTTTGCTGGTCGGTCCAGGACAGGGTGTGGATCTCGTCGATCTCGCATGCGCGCAGCCATGGTTTCGCGAGCTGTGGATCGTCGTCGCGTCGGAGAATCA
>NZ_JBIDDG010000082.1:0-2248 GCF_043205005.1 Micromonospora sp. NPDC047620
GGGTGCGGGCCACCTGTTCGGCGAACAACGCCGGAACCGACATCGCCGAGCGTGTGTGCGTGTGCAGTGCGGCGCGGTTGCCGATTTCGTCCAGCCGGGTGTGTTCGGTCTGGTCGAGCAGGTCCACCGACGACAGTGACCGCCCAGGGTCGCGGGTGATGGCGATCAGTGTTCGTTCCAGCCGTCGGATGAGTGTCTCGATGGTGGTGGCGTCGAAGATGTCGGTGCGGAATTCCACTGTGCCGGTGAGTCCGGCGGAGTCGCCGTGGTCGGTGAAGCGTTCCCCGAGGGAGAACGCTAGGTCCATGCGGGCGCTGTGGGTGTCCAACGGAAGCGAGGTGACGTCGAGGTCCTCGAGCTGCAACCCGGCGGTGGATTCGTTGTTCTCGGCGAAGTTCTGCCAGGCCAGCAACACCTGGACGAGGGGATGATGTACCAGGGACCTGGCGGGGTTGAGCCGTTCGACCAGTACCTCGAACGGTACGTGTTGGTGCTCGAACGCTTCCAGGCTCCGTGTCCGGACCTGAGTGAGTAACTCGGTGAAGGTGGGATCGCCGTTCAGGTCGACTCGGAGGACGAGGGTGTTGACGAAGAAGCCGACCAATTCGTCGAGGGCGGGGTCGTCGCGGCCGGCGACCGCGAATCCGATTGCTACATCGGGGCTGGCGCTGAGTTTCGACAACAGCACGGTCAGCGCGGTTTGGATGACCATGAAGTTGGTCGCGTTGTGTCGGCGTGCGATCCGGCTGATTTGTTGGTGTAGTTCGGGGGGCCAGTCGATTTCTACGGTGGCGCCGTGGTGGTCGGTGGTTGGTGGGTAGGGTCGGTCGGTGGGGAGTTCGAGGTGTTCGGGCATTCCGGCGAGGGTGTGTTCCCAGTACTCGAGTTCGGTGGTGATGGGGCTGTGGGGGTCGTGTAGGTCGCCGAGTTGGGTGCGTTGCCAGAGTGTGTAGTCGATGTATTGCACCGCCAACGGCGACAGATTCGGCGCTCGGCCCGCGCACCGGTCGGCATACGCCACACTCAAATCGGCGGCCAGCGGCCTCAGCGACCAGCCGTCAGCAGCGATATGGTGCATCACGATCACCAGCACGTGTTCTCGATGGGCAACTTCGAAAAGTCTTGCCCGCAAAGGAATCTCGGCCGCCAAGTCGAAGGGGTAGCATGCCGCCGCGTTGACCGCCGCATCCAGTTGGGTGCCCGACCACCCGGTCGCATCGACAACCTCCCACCCGAAATCGACCCGCTCGACGGGGATAACCACCTGCCGGGGCGTCCCCTCGACCGTGCCGAACACCGTGCGGAGGCTTTCATGCCGGCCCACCACATCGGCCAGCGCTGCACGCAGCGCCTCGACATCGAGCCCACCGCTCAACCGCAACGCCGCCGCCACGTTGTAGAGCGGGGAGGGGCCCTCCAGTTGGTCGATGAACCACAACCGTTGCTGGGCATACGACAACGGAACGCGCTCGGGGCGTTCGACGGGTACCAGTCGTGGGGATCGGCTCGAACCCGCACCATCGATACCGAGGGCCAGCCGGGCAACGGTGGGTGTGTCGAATACGGTGCGTACCGAGAGGTCGGTGTCGAGTGTGGTGTTGATCGCGGCGATCAGGCGCATCGCCGATAGTGAGTCTCCGCCGAGGTCGAAGAACGAGTCGTCGATGCCGACGTGGTCGAGTCCGAGTGTGTGGGCGTAGAGGGTGGCGAGGATTTCCTCGACGGGGGTGCTCGGGGCGCGATACCCGCTCGCCGCGTATTCGGGTGCCGGGAGAGCGCGGGTGTCGAGTTTGCCGTTGACGGTCAGTGGTAGTGCGGGCAGTGTCATGACTGCCGCGGGGATCATGTAGGCGGGGAGTTGTCGGGTGAGTCGGTTGCGTATTTCGGTGGGGTTTGCGGTGCCGGTGATGTAGGCGACGAGGCGTTTGTCTCCGGGGTGGTCTTCGCGGGCGATGACGGCTGCTTGTTCGATGCCGTCGAGTTGTGTTAGCGCGGTGCGGATTTCGCCGCATTCGATGCGGTATCCGCGGATTTTGACTTGTTCGTCGGCGCGGTCCACGTAGTGGAGTTGGCCGTCGCTTCCCCAGCGGACGAGATCTCCGGTGCGATACATCCGGGCCCCGGGCGCGGCGTATGGGCAAGCCACGAACCGTGTCGCGGTCAGTGCGCTGCGACGCCGATAGCCGCAGCTGACGCCGTCACCGGCCACATACAACTCACCTGTCACACCAACCGGCACCGGCCGCAG
>NZ_JBIDDG010000083.1:0-2245 GCF_043205005.1 Micromonospora sp. NPDC047620
TGCAGCATCCGGCTGTCCGGACCCACCGCGCACTCCTCGCGCATCCAGGTGAGGAAGTTCGTCAACATGGCATGGGTCAACACCACGCCCTTCGGCTTCCCGGTCGACCCCGACGTGTAGATCACGAACGCCGGCCCGGAGGCGTCCACCACCGGCAGTTCGACCGGTCCGGTCGCCTCCACCGTCGGCCAGTCGTCGTCCAGGGCGACGACCCGTACGCCGTCGGGCCGGGGGATGCGTGGGGCGACCTCGCCGACGGTGAGTACGACCCGGGCGCCGTGGTCGGCCAGGAGCATCCGCATCCGCTCCGCCGGCCACGCCACGTCCATCGGCGTGTACGCCGCCCCCGCCCGCAGGACCGCCAGGGTGGCGACGAGTGTCCACATGCTGCGGTCCAGCGCCAGCGACACCACGTCCCCGACGCCGACGCCGGCTGACCGCAGGTAACGGGCCAGCAGGTCCGATCGGCGCGCCAGTTCCCCGTACGTGAGGATCTCGCCGTCGGCGACGCCCGCGACCGCTTCCGGGGTCCGGCGTGCCCACGCCAGCACCAGGTCGTGGATCGGCTCGTCCGGCACCGGCCGGCCCGGGCCCCGGCCCCACGCGAGCAGCCGATCGCGATCGGCCGCGCCCAACAACGGCAGCCCCGACAGCGGGACCTCGGGTTTCCGCATCCCGGCCGACACCAGCAGCACGGTCTGGTCCAGCAGGCCCCGCACCCAGTCCGCGGAAAAGCCCTCCGCCGCGTAGTCCACCCGCAACCCGGACCCGTCCGAGGCCACGGTCGCCACCAGATCGACGTCCACCGCCGCCGGGCCGTCCTCGGCGACCGGGCCGTCGACCAGGCCCACCGCCACCGGACCCAGCACCCCCGAAGCCGCCACCGGCGCGGCCCACGCCGCGCCCACCCGCGACACCAGCTCCCCGAACGTCGGATCGTCCGCGACATCCACCCGCGCCACCGACCCGCCCGTCGCCAGGCCCAGCGCCACCTCGTCCTGACCGGTGTACCGGGCCAGCACTCCGACGAGGCCGGCCAGCAGCACCACACCGGCCGGCTCCGGGCCCGTCAGGTCGGGCAGCTCCACCGTCCGCGACTGCGAGGCCGCCCGGGCCGGCCACACCAACGGCCGCCGCAGGTCCGCCATCAGGTCCAGGCCCTCGAACTCGGCACCCGCCCCGGCGACACCCGCGGCCTCGGCCCGACCACCAACGAACCCGACAGACATGAGCCAACCTCCGATCAGGGCCGGCGTCACCTGTACGGGTACCGCCGGGTCAGGGAATCAGGAACTGGCGTGGACGCGGCCGTCCGCGCCCACGGCACGAGGACTACGGGGTCAGTCAGCGGCGGTGGACAACCCGGGCCCGGCTTCCAGGAAGCGCAGCATGTGACCGTTCAGCTCCTCGGCGAGGCGGTACGGCAGGAGGTCGGTGCGGATGGTGATGCGCAGGAGGGCGTGGTCGGCCCGGGGAAGCACCTCGACCGTGAGGCCGTTGGGCACCTCCCGGGCGTACGGCTCGACGACCTCCTCCGTCCGGCAGCCGGGCAGCTCCAGCGGGTGCACCACGTTGTCCTGGAAGACGAAGGTCGGCAGGCTGGCCACCACCTCGCTGGAGATCCCGGCGGTGGGATCGTCGGCGGTCTCCGCGAAGGAGACGTCCTGGGCCCGCATCAGGTCGCTGATCGTGTCGTTGACCCGGAGGACGAGTTCGTCCTCCGGCCCGTCGAACCGGACCCGGACGCAGTTGAGGTTGATCCTGGTGGTGAAGGCGGAGTCGAGGACGCGGCTACCGCGCTTGGCGACGACCATCAACAGGCCGATGTCGTCCTGCTGGTGGAGGGCGCGCAGCGCGGTGGCGAAGGCGGCGGCGAAGTAGGCGGAGCGGCTGAACCGGTGTTCGCGGGCGGCCCGATCCCAGCGTGCCATCACCTGAGGCGTGACGGTGACGGTGTGTCCGGCCTTGGGACCCCAGGCGAGCGCCTGCTCCAGCGACGCGTCGGCGGGAGGGTTGCCCTGGCGGGGCAGGCCGCGGAGCTGTTGGCGCCAGTAGGCGCGCTGCGACTCCAGGTCGGTGGCGGCACGCAGCCGGGTGAATTCGTCGTACGACTGGCGCAGCGTCGGTGCGGGGCGGTCCCACGCGGGTGCCTGGCCGGTCAGGCGTGCGGTGTAGGCGTGGCTGAGGTCGTGGACGAGGAGGGCGTGTGACCATCCGTCGAAGGCGATGTGGTGGATGCCGATGC
>NZ_JBIDDG010000084.1:0-2110 GCF_043205005.1 Micromonospora sp. NPDC047620
TGGTATGCCTGTCGATTACAAGCTGGCCGGTGTCGTCGTCGAGCAGCAGCCACAACAGGTCGTGGGTAATCGCGGTCATGCGGTCACCCTGACGCAGGGCGGCTGTGGAATCGCTGAGAGGCGCTGGCGCCGACCATGTCTCATCGGGCGGTTCTGTCCGGCTGGGCGTCGACGGTGCGGGTCGAACCGGCTTGCCGGCGTGAGCGTCGTCGCAGATACAACACCGCGGCCGTCACGATCGCGAGACCCACGACCGCCGCGACGGCGTAGCTCGGGCCACGCAGTACGTCCTCGACATGGCGCCAGTTCGCGCCCGCGAGGTAGCCGCCGATCGCGAGGGCCGCGGTCCACGGCAGGCAGCCGGCCACGGTGTAGATCCCGAACCGCATGCCGGGCATCTCGGCGATCCCGGCGGGCAACGAGATGAATGTGCGAATCCCGGGGAGCAGCCGGGCCCAGAACACGGCCGCGCGCCCGTGCCGGTCGAACCATTCCTGCGCGCGATCGACCTCTTCGGTGCGCAGCAGCACGTATCGGCCCCACCGATGCAGGGCAGGGCGCCCACCCCACCGCCCAGCCAGCCAGGCGAGATAGCTGCCCGCGACATTGCCCAGCGTGCCGGCGGCGATGACAGCCACCAGATTGGGGTGCGCTTCGCCGACCGCCCCGGCGGCCAGCGCACCGCCGAGCAGCATCGTCACCTCCGAGGGGATCGGGATACACGCCGATTCGGCCGCCATCAACACCACGATGGCGACAAGTCCGTAGGTGAGGATCAGATGTTGCATTTCGATGGTGGGCTTTCTGCGGGGACTGTTCGGTCGAGCACGCACTACGAAAGAACAGGGCATCGCGATCGACAACACCGGATTCGGTGTCGAGGCCACCATGGCAGGCGCCGGCTGTGATGACGCTGAGAGCGATGGCCGAGTAGGGGCATCGATCGCCCACAATGTGGTCACGGTGTAGCGAACGAACACGGACGGAGTCGGTATGCGGCGGCCACTGGGGGTCAGCGAGCGCTTGGAAGCGTTGTGGCCGCCGTCGCGGTGGGGTCTGCGGCTTCGCTCGGCATTGGTCACCACCGCGGTCATCACCGTGGTCCTCGGCTTCGGTGCCGGGATCATGTTGTGGCTGCTGTATCGATCGCTGATCGGCACCGTGGACGCTGCCGCCACCGCCCGTCTCGACGACATCACGGCGCAACTGCGCACGACCGCACCCGCGGCGCTGAACCCGGCGTTGCTCGCACCGAACGGGTACGTCGAGATCGTCGAAATCACCGACCCGTCCGGGCGGATCCTTCGATCCTCCGGCGGCGACTCTGCGCCTGTGGCGCCGAACGCGCAGACCGTCGTCGGACAGTCGGTGGCTGGAGATTCCGATCTACGGCTATCGGCACGCCCGGTCGAGTCCCCGGCCGGGCCGGTCACGGTGGTGGTGGCGGCCGACATCGAATCGGTGGAAGACACGATGGCGGAGGTGGCGATCGCATTGGCCGTCGGCGCCCCGGTCGTCGTGGTGGTCGCTGCCGGGGCAACCTATGCGCTGGTCGGTCGGTCGCTGCGGTCGGTGGAGGCGATCCGGTCCCGGGTCGGGGGGATCGGCAGCACCGAACTGGCCGAACGGGTGCCCGTGCCGCCCGCGCGCGACGAGGTCGCCCGGCTAGCTGTCACCATGAACGAAATGCTCGGCCGCATCGAAGCCGGCCACATTGCCCAGCGCCGGTTCCTCTCCGATGCCTCCCACGAGCTGCGCAGCCCACTGGCCACCGTGCTCGGCGGCCTGGAGCTGGCCCGCGACCATCCCCCCGCGTTCGACACCGATCTCGCCGCCGACACGCTCCTCCCGGAAGCCGAACGCATGCGCTACCTCATCGACGACCTGCTCACCCTGGCCGCCGCCGACGAAAACGGCCTCACCCTGCACACCACCGACGTCGACCTCGACGACGTCGCCGCCATCGCCCTCGGGGCAGTGCGGGGCCGCGATCACCTGACAGTGACCACGGACCTGCGCCCGGTCAGACTCCGCGGCGACGCGCGATCACTGACGCGAGTAGCGCGAAACCTTCTCGGCAATGCCTTCATCCACTCCCGCTCGGTCGTCG
>NZ_JBIDDG010000085.1:0-2011 GCF_043205005.1 Micromonospora sp. NPDC047620
GGCCAGGGCGGTGCGCAGGCGGGACACGACGGTGTTGAGGGTGTTGGTCGGGCGGGGCGAGTTGTGCTCTGGCCACAGCGCTTCGATTACCGTCTCGCGGGTCGCGCCGGCCGGGTGGACCGCGAGCAGGATCAATAGCTCGCGCTCGCGAGGCCGCAAGTTCCGGGTGATCTCGACCGGGGCGTCGTGGCCGCTCGGCCGCCACAGCACCCGCAACGGCCCGAACACCGTGACCGACAACACCGGCGCTGGTTCCCTCGGCACCGCCGCGTCTGCCTCGGGCATACCAGTGCAGACCGTGGCAGAGGCCCCGGGGCCGTCGCGGGTCGGGGCCGGACCCGCGCTCGGTGATCTCGGCTCGGACCGGGCGTCGCGTCCGGCCGCGCCGGAGGGGGGCAGGGATGCGGTGGGCCGCTGCGGCACCTCGGTTCTGGCGTTGTCCGCGTCGTGGCGGTTGCGGTGACCGGTACCCGCGCGGCCGGTGCCCGTGTTGGCGGGTGCCTCGGGTGGTGACCGGCGAGAGGCCGGGCTGGTCCTGGTATCCGGTGCCGGTCGCCCGGCCGGTGGCGGGCGGTCAGGCAGGTCGATCCGGTAGACCGTCGGCCGTGCCGCCGGGCGGGCGAAGAGGTGGCGCCCCGTCGCTGGGCTGGTGCGCGGGGTTCTGGTGGTTCGGGGTGTCGGTCGGGACGGGCGGAGTTGGGTGTCGATGGCGGTGGCGATGACGCGGGCGGCGGGCAGCAGATGGTTGCGGCGAGCCCAGGGGCGGGGTCGGCGAAGCAGCGTGGCAGCGGACGCTGAGTCGGCGGGCAGGCGCGCCATGACCGGGATCCCGAGAGCGGTCGCGTAGTCGCTGCCGGGGTGGGGGTCGATGAGCAGGACCGCCCGGCGGCGGCCGTGGGCGGTCAGCGCGAGGATCCGGTGCCGGGCATGGACCGGGTCGTCGCGGTCGGCGTGCACGACGAGCAGGCGAGCGTCGGCGTGGGTGAGGATCGAGGCGGTGACCGAGCCCGGCTCGGGGGCTCCGCAGTCGGCGAACACAGTGACACCGCTGGGGTTCCAGTCCCGGGGGTGGCTGTTGTCGTCAGCGGTGAGTAGCGCGGTGGTCCATGCGGCGCGGGGGCCCGAGTCGGGTCCGGGCGGCGAAGCGAGGAACGCGACCCCGCCGGGGAGGATCTGGGCGTGCTCGGTGAATGCCAGCGCTGTCGCGGGTGCGCCGGCGGAGGCGGCGCGGGCCATGCTCGCCAGCCCTCGATACGGGTCTGCTCCGGTCAGTGCGGCCAGTTGCCCGCCCTCGGGATCGGCTTCGACGATCACCGCGCGCTCGGGTCCGGGCCAGGTCCGCGCGAGCGCGACCGTGGTGGTCGTGACACCTGAGCCCGGCCCTACTCCGGCCACCGCGATGAGCAGCCCACGACCCGCACTACGGCGGAAAAGTGGTGCGCCCGAAGCCATCACAACCGCGGGCGAGCAGCGTCCGGGTCGCGCACCTGGGCGGGCGGCTTCATCCCTGCTCCTGAACGTGGCTGATCAGCAGGCCGCCACCGGGGGCGGGAGCTGAGACGGTGTTGATGACCTGGAGGTAGTCGACGCGGCGGCCGTCGGGGTGTAGCTCGGCGATGTGGGCGTTGGCGGTGTTGGTGGTGACAGGGGTGATCGCGACACAGTGCGTGGCGCCCAGCGGGATCGTGGCAATGCCTTCGGCCAGTCCCTGCTGGGTCATTCCGGCGTCCGGCGAAACGAGCGCCATGGCCTTCTCGGCATCCCGCGCGACGTAGTAGTCGAATTCGAAGGTGGCGATCACGCCCGCGATGGTGTCGGGTCTACCGGCACGACGGGTCACCACTGTTCCCGACAATCCCGCACACGGTTCGTCGCTCGCCGCCGCTGTGGTGGTCGTGGCGGGTGGGCCTGCGGTCGCGGAGACGCCGATGGCGCGTGAGCCGCTCTCGTGACTGCTGTGGGTGGTGGCGAGAATGCCCACGGTCACCGCGGCGAGGGCAGCGAGACCGGC
>NZ_JBIDDG010000086.1:0-2009 GCF_043205005.1 Micromonospora sp. NPDC047620
GGTGGCGCCGGAGTCGTCGAGCAGGAAGGCGATGCGGTCGGCGGGCAGGCGGGGGTCGATGGGCACGAACGCGGCGCCGGTTTTCGCGGCTGCCCACACGGTGACGACGGCGTCGAGTGAGCGTGGCAGGGCGCTGGCGAGCACGGTGTCCGGGGTGAGGCCGCGGCGCAGCAGCAGACGGGCCAGCCGGTTGGATCGCTGGTCGAGGTCGCGGTAGGTGAGGGTGTCGGTGCCGCAGGTGGCGGCGACGGCGTCGGGGTGGGTGGCGGCGGTGGCGGTGAGGATGTCGTCGAAGGTTCGCGGCCGGCGGTGCGCGCGGGCCGGGTGGACGGGTTCGGTGTCGTCGGCGGCGGTGAGCCGTGCCAGCGGGGTGGCCGGGTCGTCGGCGATGTGGTGCAGGAGTGCGACGAACCGGTCGAGGATCCACTGTGCGCGGTGGGTGTCGAATTCGTCGTCGAGGTAGCGCAGGGTGATGCGCAGTCCCGGTGCCGCGGCCGGGTCGGTGCCGGTGTGTTCGGTGTCGTCGGATTCGGGGGTGACGACGAGGCTGAGCGGGTAAGGGGTGGCGTCGACGCCGGTGATGTCGTCGATGTGCAGGCCCGCGGCGTCGACGAGGTGCTGCAGGGCGGGCCGGTCGACGGGGAAGGACTGGAAGGCGACGGCGGTGTCGAACAGGGCGGTCATTCCGAGGGCGCGGTGGATGTCTGCCAGTCCGATGTGGTGGTGGTCGAGCATGCGGGCCTGGTGTTGCTGGATGCGGGTCAGCAGCTGCTCGACGGTGTGGGTGGGGTCGAGGGGCACGCGCACGGGGACGGTGTTGAGGAACATGCCGAGGGTGCGGTCGACCTGCGGGAGTTCGGGGGGCCGGCCGGAGACGGCGGATCCGAAGATCACGTCGGTGTCGCCGGTCAGTTCGCGCAGGGTCAGCGCCCATGCCGCGGCGACGGCGGTGTTGACGGTGACGGCCGCGTCGGCGGCGGCGCGGCGCAGGTCCGCTGCCTGGTGGGCGGGCAGCAGGGTGTCGATTTCGCCGGCGGAGGTGTCGCGGTGGGCGGCGTCTGCGCGGGCGACGCGGGTGGGTGATTCGACGTCGGCGTATTCGTCGGCCCAGGCGGCGGTGGAGGCGGCGAGGTCTTGGCGGTGCAGCCAGGCCAGGTAGTCGCGGTAGCTGGGTGCGGGTTCGGCGGTGTCGATGTGGGCGGGGGTGCTGTAGTCGGCGAGCAGTTCGCTCATCAGCAGCGGCATGGACCAGCCGTCGAGGATCACGTGGTGGTTGGTGACGAGCAGCCGGTAGCGGTCGGGGCGCACGGTGATGAGGGTGAATCGGATCAGCGGCGGCGCCGACAGGTCGAACCCTTCGGCGGCGTCGTCGGCGGCCACCTGATCGAGGTCGGCGTTGTCGGCGCCGGAGGTGAGGTCGATGTGCCGGAAGTGGACGGGGGCGTGGCCGAGCACGATCTGGCAGGGTCCGGCGCTGGTGTCGGTGAAGGCGGCGCGCAGGGTGTCGTGGCGGTCGACGAGGGCTTGGGCGGCGCGGCGCAGGCGTTCGGCGTCGATGGTGCCGGTGAAGCCGATGGCGGTTTGCACGGTGTAGTTGTCGCCGGCGCCGGGGTTGTAGGTGGAGTGGAATCGGATTCCGGCTTGCATCGGCGACAGCGGCCACACGTCGGCCAGGTCCGGGTAGCGGTGGTCGAGCCGTTCGACGTCGGCGGCGGTCAGCTCGACCAGCGGGAAGTCCGACGGGCGCGGGGGGCGGCCGTCGGCGCGGTGGGCCGGTTCACGGGTCGGCGACGGGTCGACGGCGACGGTGCCGCCGACCAGTTCCGCCAGGGCGGCAACGGTTTTGGCTTCGAAGACGTCGCGCGGGGTGAGGGTGAGCCCGGCCGAGCGGGCCAACGCCACCAGCCGCATGGATACGATGCTGTCGCCGCCGAGGGTGAAGAAGTTGCTGTCGGCGTACACGGTGTCCAGGTGCAGGACTTCGGCGAACAGTTTCGCCATGAGCTGTT
>NZ_JBIDDG010000087.1:0-1955 GCF_043205005.1 Micromonospora sp. NPDC047620
CGGCAGCGGAGGAATTGGACGCTGGCACGGTGGCGACGGCGCGTTGCGGCGGCTCCGGTTCACCGAACAGGTGACCGTCTCGACACTATCGAGTCACCGTCGGGTCCCGCCGTACGGCATGGCCGGCGGCGCGCCCGGAGCACTGGGCATCAATCGCATCGAGCGTGCGGACGGCACCATCGTGCGGTTGCGCGGTGCGGATTCCGCGCAACTGCAGCCCGGCGACGCCTTGATTGTGGAGACTCCAGGGGGCGGTGGCTACGGAGCGGCGAAGTAAGCACGTCGAGGACGGCAGTCAAGTCACGAAGGGGTTATTTTCGGAACGCAAAGACCCGGTAGATCGGACGGCTGTCGCGGCAGCAGCCCATCCGATCGACGTGGACAGCAACTAGTGTGTCGCACCGTAAATTGCGCTGGTAAGTAGTTACCTTATTGGTGTGTCGCATCGTGGGCGTTCTGCTGTTGAGATCAGGTTGTCGTCTGTCGAGCGTGCCGAGCTCGAGCGCAGGCTGGTGTCGCCGGATCGGCGTGAGTCCGGGCGTGCCCGGATAGTGCTGGCCTGCGCCGAGGGCGCGTCGAATGCTGGTGCCGCGCAGGCTCTGGGTATTTCGGTGGCCACGGTCGCGAAGTGGCGGCGCAAATTCGCCGCTGAGCGGTTGGCCGGGCTGGCCGATGCCGGCCGCAGCGGTCGGCCGAAGGCCGATCTGGTCCTGACCGACGCCGAGCGGACACAGTTGACGTCATGGGCAAGGCGGGCGAAAACCGCTCAGTACCTGGCGATGCGGGCGAAGATCGTGCTGCGCTGCGCCGAGGGCGGCACGAACAAGCAGGCCGCGGCCGATCTCGGTGTCGACGAGTCGACCGTGGACCGTTGGCGGGTCCGGTTCATCGCCGCCCGACTCGAAGGGCTGCAGGACGAGCCCCGCGCGGGCCGGCCGCCGTCGATTCTGCTCGACCAGGTCGAGGACGTGGTCATCGCGACGCTGGAATCGGTGCCGGGCAACGACACTCACTGGTCACGGTCATCGATGGCCGCGCGGACCGGATTGTCGAAATCGACCATCGGCCGGATCTGGCGCCGCTTCGACCTCAAACCACACCTGCAGGACTCGTTCAAACTGTCCACCGACCCACTGTTCGTGGAGAAAGTGGTGGATGTCGTTGGCCTCTACCATAATCCGCCGGAGAAGGCGATCGTGCTCTGCGTCGACGAGAAGAGCCAGATCCAGGCCCTCGACAGGTCACAACCAGTGCTACCGATGATGCCTGGCATGCCCGAACGCCGCACCCACGACTACCTGCGCCACGGCATCACCAGCCTGTTCGCCGCCTTCAACATCGCCGACGGCACCGTCATCAGCGAACTGCACCGCCGCCACCGCGCCATCGAGTTCCGCAAATTCCTGACCACCATCGACAAGAACGTGCCCCGCGAACTCGACGTCCATCTGGTCTGCGACAACTACGCCACCCACAACACCGCCGAGATCAAGGCGTGGCTCGCGCGCCACCCACGCTTCCACATCCACTTCACCCCGACCGGATCATCATGGATCAACCAGGTCGAACGCTGGTTCGGCCTGCTCACCGACAAACTGATCCGGCGCGGTGTCCACACCTCCGTCAAGGCACTCGAGAACGACATCCGGGCATGGATCGACACCTGGAACGACAACCCCCGCCCCTTCACCTGGACCAAGACAGCCGACGAAATCCTCCAATCCCTCGCCGACTACCTCGCCAAGATCAACCCGAACCACACGCAATAAAACACACAGACTTACCAGCGCAATTTACGGTGCGACACACTAGCGATTCGTCAGGTTCCTCTGTTTGTGCCGACCGCAGGAGCGGTCATGCTTTCGCGTCGGTCGTGGTCGCAGCACCAGAACACCATCGACCGGCCTGGTCCGCGTGCGCGACATGAAATCCCGCCGGAAGTGCCGCAAAGCGCC
>NZ_JBIDDG010000088.1:0-1931 GCF_043205005.1 Micromonospora sp. NPDC047620
GGCCGCCACCGCCTCGAACTGTTCGGCAGTTACCACGTCAGCCAGCAGAACACCTTCACCGGCCGCCTCACCCCCGCCATGCTCCGCACGGTCCTCGGCGAAGCCGCCACCAGTGCCGGCCTCCACCTCACCCCGCCCACCCCCGAACCCACCTGACCCCGCATTTCCCCACATCGACCAGCCGATTCGGAATCTCCGGCCCCCACCTGCTAAAGTTCTCCTCCGTTGGCCCGGAAACGAGCCATGGGGCTATGGCGCAGTTGGTAGCGCGTCTCGTTCGCATCGAGAAGGTCAGGGGTTCGATTCCCCTTAGCTCCACCTTGGAGGGTGTACTAGAACACGGTGCCGAATCAATGCCGTGTAGTAGTACGCCGACGCCATCGCTTCCGTGTGAAGCGGTGGCGTTTTTCGTTTTAGCGGCCCCATCGTCTGTCAGGGGGGATGCGGTGGGGTGGCCGGTTCCGCGTGCGCGTTGGATCGCGTGGAGACGGTTGAACGGTTCGTGGAGACGGTGGTCGGCGATCTGTTCGTCCTCAATGTAGAGGGCGCGGAAGATGGTTTGGTTGAGCATCCGGCGTTGGTGGTCGTTGCATCGGCGGTAGAGCTGTTGGGGGTTCTCGAGTAGTTCGAGCGCTATGTCGATGAGTTTGGCGCTGTCGGAGAGGTTTTCGGTCGTGGTGGTCAGGCGCTGCGTCAGGCGTTGGCGGTCGCGGGCGATCTCCTGGAGTTTGGTTTTGATCTTGAGTTGCGGCGCGGTGGCGTCTGCGGCCAGTTCGATCAGGTTGTCTTCGCGGGTGTCCAATGCCTGTAGTTCGGTGGTGAGTTGTTTGTGGAGTAGTCGCTCGGCCGCGTCTCGTTCGTTGATCACCGTGGTCACGTGTGCGCGGACTTCGGCGATGAACTCGGCGCTGAAGCGCACGGTCGCGTAGTGGGCTTCCACGGCGTCCTCGACCAGCGCGACGTTGATGTAGGGGGCGTCGCAGGTGCCGTCTTGTCTGTTGCGGCAGAAGAAGTACGTGTATTCGGTGCCACGTCGGTTGAGGGTGTGCTGGATGATCATGCGGGTGGTGCTGCCTGTGGTTCGGTGGCAGCGCTGGCAGAACAGGGAGCCTTTGAGGTAGTGGGGGTGTTCGCGTCGGCGTTCCCCGGCGGTGCTGCGTGCGTCGAGGATGTCTTGGACGCGGTCGAAGAGGTTTTCGTTGATGAGGGGTTCGTGGCGGCCTTTGATCTCTTCACCGTCGTAGGTGACGTAGCCGAGGTAGTACCGGTCCCGCAGCATTTGGGAGAGTTTGTTGATGGAGACCTGTTTGGCGGGGTGTTTCCTGGTGGGCCGGGTACGCAGGCCCCGGTCGTAGAGTTCGTCGGACAGGGTGTCGAGGGTGTAGTTGTCGGTGGCGAACAGTTCGAAGGCGAGTTGCACCAGTGGCGCTCGCTCGGGGTCGGTGGCGATGGTGCGGATCTCGCGGCCGTCGAATCGGTCGATCACATTGCGGTAGCCGAGTCGGGCGCGTCCGATTGTGCCTCCGTTACGGGCTTTCTGGCCCATTTTGTAGGCGATGTCGGCCCCGGATTCGCGAGATTGGTATTCGTTGAAGGTGGCGAGGATGCCGTGCATAAGCTGGCCGACTGGTGTGTCGTCGATGCTTTCGGTGGCCGAGATGAGGGTGACACCGCGTTTGCGGAGATCTGCCATGACGATGGCGTCGTCTATCCGGTTGCGTGCCATGCGGGATAGCTTGTAGACGATGACATAGTCGATGTCTCGTTCGGCCCGCACTCGGGCGAGTAATCGTTGAAAGGCGACTCGTTTCGACATTTCGGTGGCCGTGCGCCCTGGTTCGATGTACTCGTCCACGATGGTCAGCCCGAGTTGTTCTGCCTTCTGCTGGCACTTGACGCGCTGCGCCGGAATCGATTGACCTTCCGGGTCG
>NZ_JBIDDG010000089.1:0-1907 GCF_043205005.1 Micromonospora sp. NPDC047620
TCCGAGCCCTTGATCGGGGCCGGACACATCTGGCCAGAGCGGCGTTTCGAGTCGGTCTGTGCTTGCTGCCACGGCAATGTCGATCGCTGCCTGAATCTTCGCGCCCTGAGCGGTCGAATCATCGTCCGGCGGAAGGGCTTCCGATCGATCCTCTGGTGCTATCCCTGTCGACGGATCAGGGAGTTCGAGGCGGTGCCAGAGGGCTGCGGCGGGCATGTCGTCGGGGAGGGGGCGTTGTGCGGCGGCGGTGGTGAGGAGGGTTTCGATGTCGTGGCCGGCGTCGGCGGCGGTGTCGAGGTGCTGGGCGAGGACGGGCCACCAGGGGTCGGTGGTGAGTCGGGTGTCGAGGCGTTTCGCGAGTGGCGCCCAGGTGTGGGTGGCGGTGTGCAGGTCGCCGAGGGTGTCGATGATTTGGGTGTCGAGGTGCTGTTGGTGGTGGCGTTCGGCTGCCGGGTAGCGGCGGGGTCCGGTGGGGCGTAGGTCGGTGTCGGGGACGTGGTGGGCGGCTCGCCATATCGCGAGTTGTTGTGTGAGGTCGCGATTTTGGATTATCGGGAGCGCCCATGCGGGTGCTGTCGCTGGTGTCCATGCGTGGGCATCGGCTTTTATCTGTGCGATGAGCGCGGTGATGATGCGGGCGCGCGCGTGGAGCTGTTGAGTTGCCTCGTTGTCGGGGAGTTCGGGGGGGATTGCGCGTGTCCAGGGCAGTGGCCCGGTGGTGGTGGAGTGGGTGCCGGTGGTATCGAGGCGCCAGTCGAGGACGGCGGCCGGGTCATGGGCGGTGTCGAGCTCTCGCGCGCTTGCGACTCGTCGGAGTGCGCTGACTGTGTCGTGGCCGGTGATGGCGAGGGTGGCGAGATGCTGGCGCAGTACGGGGTAGGCGGGGAAGTCGGTGAGGCCTGGCAGCAGTTGTTCTGCGGCGTGATCGAGTTGGTCGAGAGCATCGGGGCCGAGCACGCTTTCGACGGCCAGGTCGATGGCGTCGTGGTAGGTGTCGATGGCGCGGCCGAGTCGTTTGTGGGGGTCGAGGGTGTCGCGGAGGTCGGCGTGGGCGCTGGTGTGGGTGGCGTCGCGGGCCAGGATGCGTTGCAGGACTTCAATGCTGGTGTGGGGAAGCACGGCGGGTTCGGCCCAGTCGGAGTGTTCGTTGGCGTCGATGGTGGTGGTGAGGTAGGCATGGTTGGCGTGGATGCCGCGGGTCATGGCGACGTAGAACTGGTTGCGGGATTCGTTGCCGGTGAGCGCGGTGTGGCAGGTGTCGACGGTGATGCCTTGGGCGGAGTCGATGGTCATCGCGTAGCCGAGGCGCACGTGTTCGGCGACATAATCGGCGGGCAATAGGGCCGTAGCGCCGGGTTGTCGGCCGGTGCGCAGGTGTGTGGCGGTGAGGCTGCCGTCGGGGTGGACGGCGGTGATGGTCCATCGGTAGCCGTTGCGGACCCAATCGTGCTCCCCAAGGGATAGGCCGCGGTTGTTGCGGCGGGTGCACACGATGTCACCGGCGGATGCGGACAACCCGTCTCCCAATATGGTTGTTGCTGCCGTGGTTTTGGTGGTGCGGGCGAGGCGGTCGGCGCGGGCACGGTGGTTGAGGTCGGTGACGATGTCGTGGGTGGTGGCGAGCATGAGTGTGTTTCGGCCGTGGTGGTGGTCGGCGAACCATGCGGTGTAGGCCTTGTCGGCGACCGCGGCTGGGCTTCCGGAGTGGATGCGTTGGTGGTCGAGGTAGAACCCGAGCGCGGCGGGATCACCGTCGCGCAGCATGAGAGTTGCGCGGGCTTCGGCCGGTGAGGCGAAGCGCACGACCTCGGTGAGGGTGGGAGTTGTCGGGTTGTGGGTGGTGTCGATGCCGGTGCCGCCGGGTTCGATGGAGGGCAGTTGTTTGTCGTCTCCGAGGCATCGGATGG
>NZ_JBIDDG010000090.1:0-1890 GCF_043205005.1 Micromonospora sp. NPDC047620
ACGGTCGCGATGTGGTGGGGGACTTCCCCGTCGATCGCGGGTGGGACCTCGGCACGCTTTATGATCCCGAGCCGGGTGTGGCCGGTAAGACCTATACCTGTTCGGGTGGATTCCTTTCGGGGGCGGGGGATTTCGATGCGGGGTTTTTCGGGATTTCGCCGCGGGAGGCGTTGGGGATGGATCCGCAGCAGCGGTTGTTGCTGGAGGTGGCGTGGGAGGCGCTCGAGGACGCGGGTATCGATCCGCATGGGTTGCGGGGTAGTGAGACCGGTGTGTTTGCGGGGTTGATGTATCACGATTATCCGGGTTGTGATGCTGCGTCGGGTTCGCTGGCGTCGGGGCGGTTGTCGTACACGCTGGGTGTGCATGGTCCGGCTTTGACGGTGGATACGGCGTGTTCGTCGTCGTTGGTGGCGCTGCATCTGGCGTCCCGATCTATTCGCGGCGGTGAGTGCGAGCTCGCGTTGGCGGGCGGCGTGACCGTGATGTCCACCCCCGGACCGTTCGTGGAGTTTTCGCGGCAGCGTGGGTTGTCTGTGGATGGGCGGTGTCGGTCGTTCGGTGTGGGTGCTGAGGGGACGGGGTGGGGTGAGGGTGTGGGTGTTGTTGTGTTGGAGCGGCTTTCGCGGGCGCGGGAGTTGGGTCATTCGGTGTTGGCGGTGGTGGCGGGTTCGGCGGTGAATCAGGATGGTGCGTCGAATGGGTTGACGGCGCCGAATGGTCCGGCGCAGCAGCGGGTGATTCGGGCCGCGCTGGCCGCTGCCGGGCTGGGGGTCGGCGATGTGGACGTGGTCGAGGGGCATGGCACCGCTACGCGGTTGGGTGATCCGATCGAGGTGGGTGCGTTGCTGGCGACTTACGGTCAGCGTGATCGGGCCGGTGATCCGGTGTGGTTGGGGTCGGTGAAGTCGAATGTGGGTCATACGCAGGCGGCTGCGGGTGTTGCGGGTGTGATCAAGATGGTGCTGGCGATGCGGCATGGTGTGTTGCCGAAATCCTTGTATTGCGAACAGCCTTCGCCGCATGTGGACTGGGAAGCGGGCAATGTGCGGTTGCTGGATCGGGCGCGCGAGTGGCGGACGCCGGAGGGGCGTCCGCGGCGTGCGGGGGTGTCGTCGTTCGGTATCAGTGGTACGAATGCGCATCTGATTCTCGAGCAGGCCCCGGAACCGCTACCCGCCGCCGACGACACCTCGGCATCCACACCGCTCGTGACGCAGGGGCTTTCGGTGTGGGCGCTGTCGGCACGCTCGCACACCCCGCTCATCGGTCAGGCGAACCGCCTGCGCGAATTCGCCGCCACGGCGACCACGGCCGATCCCGCCGCGATCGGCTGGTCCCTCACGCGCCGCGCGCTGTTCGAACACCGCGCCGTCATCGTCGGGCGCGAGCGCGGCGAGCTGATCACCGGTCTGGATCGCATCGCGAAAACCGATGAAGCCGACACCGATTCGGCGGATGCGCAGGCGGCTCCGGTGGTGGGGCGAACGGTGCCGGGTGTGGAGTCGGTGGTGCTGGTGTTCGGCGGTCAGGGTTCGCAGTGGGCGGGGATGGGCCGGGAGCTGCTGGCGGGGTCGCCGGTGTTCGCGGCGTCCCTGCGGGAGTGCGAGCAGGCCCTGGCCCCACACGTGGACTGGTCGCTGACGCAGGCGCTCGGCGACGAGCGCCTGCTGAACCGGGTGGACGTCGTGCAGCCGGCGCTGTGGGCGGTGATGGTCTCGCTGGCACGGGTGTGGCAATCGCTCGGCGTTCCGGTCGGCGCGGTCGTGGGCCACTCGCAGGGCGAGATCGCGGCGGCCTGCGTCGCGGGCGTGCTGTCGATCGCCGACGCCGCGCGCGTAGTGGCGGTGCGCTCGCGGGTGCTGCGGCGCCTGGCGGGCTCAGGCGGTA
>NZ_JBIDDG010000091.1:0-1817 GCF_043205005.1 Micromonospora sp. NPDC047620
CGTTTTGGAGCTCATGACCGGCCGCGAGGATTCGATGGACGACGAGGACCACCTCTTCGCCACCGACCTGCTCTACGCCGAGGACCTCGCCGACCGATTCACCGATCGCGATACCCGTGATCTGGCCGAACGTGCCGCCGCCGACCGGGATTGGACCTATCGCCACATCGTGGTCGACGAGGCGCAGGAGCTCTCCGAGATGGACTGGCGGGTGCTGATGCGGCGGTGTCCGGGCCGCTCCCTCACCGTGGTCGGCGACCTCGCCCAGCGTCGTTCGACCGCCGGCGCGACGTCGTGGGACGCCATGCTCGAGCCCTATGTTCCCGGCCGGTGGCGCTACCGCTCCCTGACGGTGAACTACCGTACGCCGGCCGAGATCATGGCGGTCGCGGCCGCGGTGCTCGCCGAATTCGCGCCGGGTGTGCGGCCACCCGAGTCGGTGCGCGCCTGTGGCGTGCGGCCGTGGTCGCGCCGAGTCGACGAGAGCGAATTGACCTCCGCCATCGCGGATTTCGTTCGCGACGAGGAGGGGCGCGAGGGCACCGCCGTCGTGATCGGCCCGCCCGGCGTGCCCGGCACGGTTGCGGCATCGGAGACGAAGGGCCTCGAGTTCGATGCCGTACTCGTCGTCGAACCGGAGCGCATCCTCGCCGACGGGCCGCGTGGCGCGGCCGAACTCTACGTGGCCCTCACCCGCGCCACTCAGCGCCTCGGAGTTCTGCACCGAGCCCCGCTGCCCGCGGCACTCACCGGTCTGGTCCCGGTCGCCGAGCCCGCGGCGGCCGGAAATCGCCGCTCCGCGTAGCGATGTGGCGGGCCGCTAATCCGGCGGCCCGCACCCGCCGCGCATGATCAACGCATGTGCCGGACACCATTGGGTCACCGGCAGCCGACTGCGCCCGTTCCCGGTGCGCAACTCGAATTCCACCAGCCCCAGCCACGTTCCGTCCGCCGCCCGCGCCCAGGCGTGCAGCCGCCCCGGAATTCGCCCGGTGATCTCGAGCCCGCCCGCCCGCACCTGCCCCGCCACCGCTTCGTGATCGACCATCCGTGGATACGTGGGGATAGCGGCAGCCACGTCCACCAGCACCGGCATCGGCGGAACCACCACCCGATGCAGTGCGAACTCTCCCTTCTCCGGCCAATGTTCGAACATGTGTTCGATCATAAACCGAAGCGCCGACAAATAGCTCGCGGATTTGCCGGCCGCGTCGCAGTGTCACCGACTCCGGAACTCCAGTGCGGTCCGCCCGTCCGCCACCGGCCTCACAGCACGCAGCATCAGACCGCATGTCTCACCCAGCGCCCCCAACTCGGTCACCGTCCGCTCCCGCCCGCCGAAGCACATCGACATGAACAGGTCGATCGCCGTATCGGCCCCCCGCCCCCGAATCGGCTCGATCACCACAACCGCCCCGTAAGCCCCTGCGGCGCGGGCGCATTCGGCGAGGATGGCTGCGGCGAGCTCGTCGTCCCAGTCGTGCAGGATGTCGGACAGAAGGTAGGCATCGGCACCGGTGGGGAGCGGATCGAAGAAGCTGCCCGCAACGGCGGACGCGCGCTCCCTCAGGCCGGTCGCCGTGAATCGCTCGGTGGCAGCGGCGGCCGTCGGCGCCAGGTCCAGCACTCGTCCGCGCACGCCGGGATGCGCGCGGAGGATCGCCGTCAGTAGGGTGCCGTCGCCGCCGCCGACGTCGAGAACGTCGGGGAAGCGACTCCAGTCGAACCGCGCCGCGATCTGGTCCGCGTAAACCCGGAAGCGGCAATTCATCTGGGCGTCGAAGGACGTGCGCAGCGCGGGCTCGGCTTCCAGATCG
>NZ_JBIDDG010000092.1:0-1789 GCF_043205005.1 Micromonospora sp. NPDC047620
CGATCACCCTGTCCCGCAACCGTTCCGGAGCCAGGCCCAGGACGTCGTACATGGCGGCGTAGTCGGTGAGGCTCAGGATGATCACCTCGTTGCGCTCGAGCGCGTCGGCCACCGACTCGGCGCGCCGGGCGCCCAGTTCCGCCATGGCCTCGGCTTTGTCGGCGCTGCGATTCCAGACCGTCACCTCGGTGCCGGCGGCCAGCAGCACGCGCACGATCGCCCGGCCCATCGGGCCCAGCCCGATCACCGTGACGGAGGAACGTTCGGACATGATGTGTTCCCTAAGTTTGTAGGTGTCTGGGGTTGGTGCCCTGGATGCCCAGGGCGGTGGGGTGTAGCTGATGATGTGCTGCCTCGGTTGAGGCTCGAAAGGACTGGCTGCCCCACCGTGCTGGACGCTCCGGCTGCTGATTGAGAGCTTGTTGCGGTTGTCGCTGGTTAGGGATCTGTCGGCGGGGTTGTCCACGGGCGCAACAACTTCGATAGTCGGGAGCACGTGGGTGACAACTCGCCCTCAGATCTGGGTCGGGATCGATGTCGGCAAGCACGCGCATCATGCGTGCGCGGTCGACGAGACCGGTAAAGCGGTGTTCAGTCAGCGTTTCGGCAACGACCAGGCCGCGATCGAGGCGGTGATCGCGCGCGCCGGCAAGGCTGCCGAGCGGGTTCGGTGGGCGATCGACTTGACCAGCCCGATGGCGTTGCTGCTGATCACGGTGCTGCTGGCCGCCGATCAAGCGGTGACGTATGTGCCTGGCCGGGTGGTGAATTCGATGACCGGCAGTTTCCGCGGCGAGGGAAAGACCGACGCCAAAGACGCTCGGGTGATCGCTCAGAGCGCCCGCCTGCGTGAGGACCTGAACGAGGTCGTGATGCCCGACGAGCTCGTGGTCGGGCTGACCCAGCTGACCAGCTACCGCACCGACCTGATGGCGGATTGGGTGGCCGGGATCAACCGGCTGCGCGCGCTGCTCGGATCGATCTTCCCGGCATTGGAGGCCGCGTTCGACTTCGCGAACCGGACCCCGCTGATCCTGGTTGCCGGGATGTGCACTCCCGCCGAGATCCGGTCCGCCGGAATCATCGGTGTCACAACGTATCTCACCGACAACGGCGCCTGGAAACCGGGCATCGCCAAGACCGCAGCCGCTGCGGTCGATGCTGCCGGACGTCAGAGTCTGGCCCTGCCCGGTGAAGCCGATACCGCGATGCTGGTCAAACGCATCGCGCGCAAACTCCTCGATCTGGACCGGGAGATCAAGGACACCGACAAACTCATCACGACCCGGTTTCGGGAACACCCCTGGGCGCGCATTATCGAGTCCCTGCCGGGCATGGGCCCCGGACTGGGAGCGGAATTCCTTGTCGGCACCGGCGGTGACCTGGCCACCTTCGCCGGCGCCGGCCGGTTGGCCTCCTACGCCGGCCTCGTTCCCGTTCCCCGGGATTCGGGCCGGGTCAACGGCAACCTGCACCGCCCGAAACGCTACAACCGGCGCATGCGCCGCGTGTTCTACATGGCCGCCCTGTCGAGCCTGAAAGTCACCGACGGTCCTTCCCGACGGTTCTACGACAAGAAACGCGGCGAACGCCTCATCCATACCCAGGCCCTTCTAGCGTTGGCCCGGCGCCTGGTCGACGTGCTGTGGGCACTGCTGCGCGACGGCCGCGAATTCAGCATGGAAAACCCGAACCCTGTCGCTGCTGCGGCTTGACACGGTCATTGAGAGTCCATTCCGGCCATCGATTCCAGGAGCGGCAGGCGTGTGATGAGGTTGCGCACGGCGAT
>NZ_JBIDDG010000093.1:0-1756 GCF_043205005.1 Micromonospora sp. NPDC047620
GTCAACTCATCTACCGCGCCCGCACCCTCTACCGCTGGGACACACGCCCCACCACCCGCAGGCTCAGGTAACACCTATCGCCGGTCGCTCTAAGACGTCACCGGGCCCGGTCCAGTCGGCTTCCTCGAACTGACCGTCGAGGAACTGCGCGGGCGCCGCCGCGATGCTCCCCGGCCGGTCGCCGGCGTAGCGGGGATGTCTCGTGCCGATGCAGGCTTCTCACACCCGCACGCGGGGGTCGGCCAGCACGTTGGCGACCGCGGCCGTCATCCCGTCGACGCACAGCGTCGGCGCGCCGACCATGAACTCCTCTCGGTCGAGCCACTCCACGCGCTCGACGCCCGGCGCGGCCAGGATGCCCACGTCGAGCTGCAGCGACGCGTAGTCGTCGTAGTATCCGCGGGCAACGTCACCGACCCAGAGGGACCAGTGGTATCCGGTGCCGCCCCGCGTTCGGTCCGCCTCCGTGAGCGGGTCGGCTTTGAGGTCGCCGGTGTCAAGCAGTTCGGCGACGGTCATGGGTTCCAAATCCGGATGGGCCGGCGGCAGCACCACCTCGAGGAGGTGTTCGAGGTGAACGGTGCAGGTACAGTTTCCCCGCTGCGGAGGAGTCCAACTGTCGACCATCACAGCACTCTACGGCCCCGGCTCATCCAGTCGTCATCTCATGTCTCTGCTTTTGCCATGCAGACTCGCCGTGACTTGTACTGGCCCCGTCAGCGCGCACGACGGGCGGCAAATCAGTGCGGCAGGGAGATGGTCCCGTGCTGGCCGGCGTAGCCGCCTAAATCTCGCCATCCTGGTCAATGTCGGACCTGCTCGAAGTGGAACTCGCGAATGAAGCAGTCGCGTGGCTGCCCGACCGCGAACAGTACGCAGTCGACGACCGATCGGGCGGTGAGGTCGCTGTTTGCCTGTCGCGGTCCGTCCTGAACGAAGTCTGGCGGGAACAGGGAAACCACCCGGATCCCTTCCGGTCTGAGCCGGTGCGACAGGATGTCAGCGAGCCCAGCATGGGCATGCTTGGCAGCGTAGAACGCGGGATGCGCGCCAGAACGATGATGCCCGACCTCGCCGCAGGCGGAGATGATGTTGATGACGTCGGGCCTCGATGAGGCCCGCAACAGCGGCAGCAGATGTTTGGTCAAGAGTAGGGTGCCGGTCCCGCCCGCAGCCATCACCCTCTCGATCTGCTCGTCCGAGACGTCTCCCAGGTCGTCACCTTCGATATATTCGGCACCGTTGTTGATCAGCACATCGAGGCACTTCGTTCGATCGGCCAACGTTGCAGCAAACGCGCGCACCGAATCGACCTCGCTCAGATCGCAGCGAAATGCCTCCGCCTGACCAGGCCCGCGCTGGCTGATCACACCGGCAACGTGCTCGGCCGCTGCCAGACTCCGGGCCGAAAGGAACAGCTGTGCACCGTGCTCGGCAAAGGCTTCTGCCAGCAACCGCCCCGTGTCACGTCCAGCGCCGGTGATTGCGACGCGCAGCCCGTCGAGATTCATGGCCGGCAGTGAAGCACCTGAACCTGGGTTGAGGTCAACAGGACCGCGCCACGATCGGACATCCGCTCTTCGGCAGTTCCGGGCGTTGGCCGACGTGGAGGTGCCGGCCACGGGGCGTGACGGCTCCCGGCTGGCTGGCACCCGGACGGCGGCACGAGAGTTGGCCGGATGTTGGAGTGCCCCACCATCGACAGGACGCTGTCCGGCGCTAGTTTTTCGGTATGCCGCCCCGGGATGGGCCTGCC
>NZ_JBIDDG010000094.1:0-1708 GCF_043205005.1 Micromonospora sp. NPDC047620
CCGCTCCCCCAATCCCCAGATGCCGTTGACGTGGCGTTGCGGATCCAGCGTCACCCCGCGCCGATCCTCGGACAGGTGGATGGCCAGTTGCGGCACCCGGACCAGCGGATCGTCGATGCGGACCAGCCGCTGGCCCAATGCGTCGCCCTCGCGCACGGTGAGCCGGCCCGAGATGCCGAGATCACGGTCCAGCCAGGAATTGAGCCAGGCGCCGCCGTAGGGTTCCAGGCCGATCAACTGCCAGCCCGCGACGGCCAGATCGGGATGCTGTTTGACACGCAGATTCGGGCTGTCGGTGTGCGCGCCGACCACCCGGAACGCACCCGCCGGATCGGTGGTCGTCGCGGCCCAGGCGACCAGGGATCCGCCGCGGATCACGAAGTAGCGGCCCACTCCCCCGTTCGTCTCCGCCGCCTCGGCCCACGGCCGGGCCTCGGGCAGTTCGGTGAATCCGTGGGCCGTCAATTCGGCTGCCACCGTGCGGCATACGTGAAACGGGGACGGCGAGGCATCGATGAAGGCGCACAGCCCGGAGGCCGTCGCGGTGGTGGAGACCGGCATACCGGCGATCCTATCGGCTGCCGGAATTGCCGGATTATCGCCGAGTCGGCGGGCGCGTTCCGAACCGGATCAATCCGACTGGGTCTCGACCATCAACTCGAGCAGTCGCAGCAATTCCGCGTGATTTCGCGCGCCGATTCGTTTACGCAATTCCTCTTCGGCGAGCGACTCCTGCTCGCGCACCGAATCCACCAGATCCTTGCCGCGATGGGTCAAACCGATGAGAATGCGGCGGCGGTCGTCCTCGGCCGCAATTCGAAAGATCAGGCCGCGTTCGGCCAGGGCGTCGGCGTGGCGGGTGGCCGACGAGGGCGGTAGCTGGGCACGAACCGCCAGCTCGCTCATGGTGATACCGGAGCGGTCGGACAGATTCGACAGCATGGCCCACTGGTCGGCGGTCAGCTGCCTGGCACACAGTGCCGCGTCGAGGTGGCGGAGCCAACCGCGTTCCGCAGCTCGCAGCGCCCCGTGCAGCGTGGCGACGCCACTTACAATGGTCGACATATTTTCCGCCCCATCATTTCGCTCGGATACGAAGAAGGGTACCGAATGTTCTCCTTCGGCGAGAGCCCGGACGAAGTGGTCGAGGTCCTGAATATCGTCCCCCTGCAGGGCCCCGTCGGAATTGTCGCGCCGTCCTGTGAAGCGGCGATTTCCTTGGCTGCGAAAGAAATCAACAGCGGCACAGGAATTCTGGGCCGGCAAGTACGGGTGACGACCATCGACGGCGGCCGCAGTCCGGCCGAGGTGGCCGACGAGGTCTCGGCGCTGCTGGCCACCGGAATGGTCGATGCCATCACCGGCTGGCACATCTCGGCGGTCCGCCAGGCGGTTGCCCGGGTCACGGGCGGGCGGGTTCCGTATCTGTTCGCCAACGTCTACGAGGAGCTGCCGAACGAACCGGCCGAGGTGGTGATGATCGGCGAGGCGCCCAGCGGCCACATCCTGCCGGCCATGCGGTGGTTGTCCCGGGAATTCGGCACCCGCCGCTGGGCGATCATCGGCAACGACTACATCTGGCCGGTGGCCACCGGCCGCGACGTCCGTGCCGCGTACCGCGACGCCGTCCACTACGAGCGCTATGTGCCGCTGGGGACCCGGGACTTCGGCTCGATCCTCACCGATCCGTGCCTGGACCGGGTCGACG
>NZ_JBIDDG010000095.1:0-1675 GCF_043205005.1 Micromonospora sp. NPDC047620
CACTCGCTCGAATGAACTGAGAGACAGAGACTTTGGACATCAAGCTGGGATACAAGGCGTCGGCGGAACAATTCGGACCACGCGAGCTCGTCGAGCTCGGCGTTCTGGTCGAAGAACACGGCCTCGACAGTGCGACCGTCAGTGATCATTTCCAGCCGTGGCGGCACCAGGGCGGGCATGCTCCGTTTTCGCTGGCGTGGATGACCGCGGTCGGTGAGCGGACTTCTCGTATTCAGCTGGGTACGTCGGTGCTGACGCCGACGTTCCGCTACAACCCGGCGGTGATCGCGCAGGCGTTCGCGACGCTCGGGGTGCTGTATCCGGAGCGGATCATGCTGGGTGTGGGCACCGGTGAGGCGCTCAACGAGATCGCGACCGGTTACCAGGGGGAGTGGCCGGAGTTCAAGGAGCGTTTCGCCCGGCTGCGTGAGTCGGTGGATCTGATGCGCGCGTTGTGGAGTGGTGATCGGGTCGATTTCGAGGGTCAGTACTACAACACGGTCGGCGCGTCGATCTATGATGTGCCGCCGGCGGGGATCCCGGTCTACATCGCCGCGGGCGGGCCGGTGGTGGCGCGGTATGCGGGCCGGGCCGGTGACGGTTTCATCTGCACCTCGGGTAAGGGGATGGACCTGTACACGGAGAAGTTGATGCCGGCGGTGACCGAGGGTGCGGAGAAGGTGGGTCGTACGCTCGGCGATATCGATCGGATGATCGAGATCAAGATTTCGTATGACACCGATCCGGAACTGGCGTTGGAGAATACGCGGTTCTGGGCGCCGTTGTCGTTGACGGCCGAGCAGAAGCATTCGATCACCGATCCGATCGAGATGGAGGCGGCCGCGGATGCGTTGCCGATCGAGCAGATCGCCAAGCGCTGGATCGTGGCCAGCGATCCGGATGAGGCGGTCGAGCAGGTCAAGCCGTATGTCGATGCGGGGCTGAACCACCTGGTCTTCCACGCTCCCGGCCACGATCAGCGCCGTTTCCTGGACCTGTTCGCACGCGACCTCGCCCCACGCCTGCGCGCATTGACCTGAGATTTCACGGCTCATGGCGTGCCCGCCGTAGCAGTAGGCGTGAAACCGACCGCTGCGGCGGCCGGCCTCCATCGCGACGCCGCCGGGGACTCTCGGTGGGGCACGTTTGAGTCCGGAGATCGCGGGTAGCACGGCGAGGACTTCGACGACCGAGCCGAGGAGCCGCGGTGGGTATACGTCAGTGGATCACGGAGTGGCCGGTCTACCGGCAGTTGACCGGCGACGACCCCCTCGGCAAGGCGGCCGCCGCGCAGTCCGGGCACAGTCGATCGTTGCAGGCCAGAACGACCGACGCCGACCGTGTCGTGACGTCGGTGTGCCCGTACTGCGGCGTGGGGTGTTCGCAGCGGGTCTACGTCAAAGACGAGAAGGTCGTTCAGATCGAAGGTAATCCGGACTCACCGGTCAGCCGCGGACGACTGTGTCCGAAAGGTGCGGCGAGCCTGCAGTTGACGACCGGGGAGGCCCGGCGCCATCAGGTCCTCTATCGGCCGCCGCACGCCACCGACTGGCAACCCATCGGTCTCGAGCGGGCGATGGATATGGTGGCGGATCGGGTGATCGCCACCCGGCGCGCGTACTGGCAGGACGAGGTCGACGGCAATCGCACCGCCCGCACGATGGGGATCGCGAGT
>NZ_JBIDDG010000096.1:0-1607 GCF_043205005.1 Micromonospora sp. NPDC047620
ATGATCCGCCGCTACATCATCTGGCGGAACAAGCACGCCACCGACAAACGCCTCAGCCAGGTAGTCAACAGGGCCAACATTGCCTGACGCGGCACCGGTACTTGTCAAGGTCGGTGGGACGGGTCTGTCAAACGAACGGTGTAACTCGGGTTATTGAGAGTTACTTGCGGCCTGCGGTCAGGCGGCCTTCGAACGTCATCTCGAAGGCGTTCAGGGCGGGTTTCCAGCGCATGGTCCACCGCCGGCGGCCCTGCCCGGTCGGGTCGAGGCTCATCACCGCGAGGTAGACGCATTTGAGGGCGGCGCCCTCGTTCGGGAAGTGGCCGCGGGCCCGGACGGCTCGGCGGATGCGGGCGTTGACGGACTCGATGGCGTTGGTGGAGCAGATGACGGTGCGGATCTCGGCGTCGAAGGCCAGGAACGGGACGAACTCCGCCCACGCCTGCTCCCACAGTCGAATGATCGCCGGATACTTTGTGCCCCACGCCTGCGCGAACTCGGCGAAGCGTTCCCGGGCGGCGGCCTCGGTCGCTGCCGTGTAGACCGGTTTCAACGCCTTGGCGATGGCGTCCCAGTGCTGCCGGCCGGCATAGCGGAACGACGCCCGCAGCAGGTGGATGATGCAGGTCTGCACGACCGCCTCGGGCCAGGTCTGCCCGATCGCGTCCGGCAGACCCTTGAGCCCGTCGCAGACCACCATGCACGCGTCGGTGACACCCCGGTTCTTCAACTCGGTGAGCACGCTGAGCCAGAACTTCGCGCCCTCACCGCCGTCGCCGGCCCACAGTCCGAGGATGTCCCGGTTGCCGTCGACCGTGACGGCCAGGGCCACGTAGATCGGCCTGTTCGCGACCTTGCCGTCGCGGATCTTGACGTGCACCGCGTCGAGGAAGATCACCGGGTAGACCGGGTCGAGGGGCCGGTTCTGCCACTCGGTCATCCCGTCGACGACCTTGTCGGTGATCGTGGAGATCGTCTTCCGGGACACGTCCGCGCCATACACCTCGGACAGGTGGGCCTGGATCTCCCCGGTCGTCAATCCCTTTGCCGACAAGGAAATCACCATGTCCTCGACCCCGGACAACCGGCGCTGACGCTTCCGCACGATCTGCGGTTCGAACGTGCCGTCGCGGTCGCGGGGCACCTCGATCTGCACCGGGCCGACCTCGGTCAGCACCGTCTTGCCCCGCACCCCGTTGCGGGAATTCCCACCGTTCTTCCCTGCCGGGTCGCCCTTGTCATAGCCCAGGTGATCGGTGATCTCACCGTCCAGAGCGGCTTCCAGAACCCGCTTGGTCAGCTGCTGCAGCAGCCCGCCCTCACCGGTGAGCTGCAGACCCGCCGCACGGGCCTGTTCCACCACCTGGGCGACGAGCTGATCGTCGACCCCGTCTCCCACCGGCCGCGCCGGTCCACGCTTCGCCACCTGGTCAGTATCGACCTCGGTGATCACGACATCCGTCATCAGGTGCTGCTCCTTGATCAGGAGTTACACCGTTCGTTTTACAGTCCCGGTGGGACCAGTGGGTGTTACGCCGCTTGGGGTAGTGGCTGATCGGTTGCTGGTTCGGGTGGGTTGATCCAGACGGTGTCGGGCAGTTGCAGCG
>NZ_JBIDDG010000097.1:0-1597 GCF_043205005.1 Micromonospora sp. NPDC047620
CGTCGGCCAGCACCACCGGCACCTCATCCGCCGACAGACACACCACCCGCGCATCCCCGTCCGGATCCGCCACCATCGCCTCCAACACCGCCCGGTACATGCCGCCGAGGCGCAGCACGTTGGGGTAGCTGACGACGTGGGGGCGGCTGAGGATGCTCAGCGTCCCGGCGAGGGTGGAGACGTGCAGGTCGAACTCGCTGGACGCCTCGTAGATGGCGTCGTCGAAGCCGACGCGGTCGGTGTCGACCTGCTCGAAGTCCAGGTAGTTGAAGAGGATCTCGATGGGTCGCTCGCCCCCGGTGAACCGCTGCACGGACGGCAGCGGGTAGTGCCGGTGCGGCCACAGCTCCAGCTCGGCCTCGAAGGTCTGCCGGACCAGGTCCGCCCAGGTCGCGGTCGGTCCCCGGTGGACGAACGGCAGCGTGTTCAGGTGCATGCCGTACACCCGGTCCGCGCCGGCCACCTCAGGCCGGCCGTGGCAGACGAGACCGCTGGTGAAGACGGGTTCGCCGGTGAGCTGGCTCATCACCTTCAGGTGCGCGCCCAGCAGCACGCTCTTCAGCGACGTGCCGGTGCGGCTGGCCAGGCCCTTCAGCCCGTCGAGCAGGTCGTGCAGCGGCACCCGGGTGCCGCACTGGAACTCGGGGTCGGATTCGGGCGCACCCCAGCCGGACGGCAGCGCGAAGCGCGGGTGCTCGACCACGCCCTGCCAGTACGCCTCGTCCTCGGCGGACGTCAGGGAGGCCAGTTCGGCGGCGACGAAGTCGGCGTAGCGGACCGGCAGCGCCTCGAAGGGCACCGGGGCGCCGGTGTCCCGCAGCCGCCGGTAGTTGTCCAGGATCTCCATCAGCAGGGAGTGGTGGCTCCAGCCTTCGAGGATGCCGTGCGACATCGTCAGTACGAACCACCAGGCGTTGCCGTCGCCGATCGCGCCGGCGACACGCATCTGGGGAGCCTGGTCCGGCGGGAACGGGGTGGCCCGTTCGGCGGCCATGAAGGCGCGCAGCCGCTCCTCGGCGTCCGTCCCGCGCAGGTCGAGCGCGGTCACCTCGACGGGCACCTCGGCGTGCACGAGTTGCAGCGGCACCGAGTAGCCGTTCAGGTCGAAGGAGGTGCGCAGGATCTCGTGCCGGTCGACGACAGCCTGCACCGCGCGGCGCAGCGCGTCGGGGGCCAGGGGCTGGTCGTCGTGGATCGGGAAGGCCGACACGTTGTGGTACGTGTGCCGGTCGGTGTCGGTCAGCGTCTTCACCAGCATGCCGAGCTGCACCTGGGCGATCGGGTACGCGTCGGCGAGGCCGGCGGGCAGGGCGGCCCGGTCGGCGTCGTCGAGCAGCGCGAACGGGGCGACCGCCTGGAACTCCGGTTCGGCGGCGGTCTGCTCCGCCTGGATGTGCGCGGCGAGCGCGGCGACGGTGCGGTGCACGAAGACGTCCCGCACCGAGGCCGGGAACCCGGCCGCGCGCAAGGCGCCGACCAGGGCGATGGCGCTGATCGAGTGACCGCCGAGGTCGAAGAAGCTGTCGACGACGCTGACGGTGTCCAGGCTCAACACCCGCGCCCAGATCTCCGCGAGCCGCTCCTCCAGATCGGTACG
>NZ_JBIDDG010000098.1:0-1583 GCF_043205005.1 Micromonospora sp. NPDC047620
AAATGGGGGAATTACCTGACCGCTGACATCGAAAGCGATCGGCGCGAGCCGCCGGATCTTCGCAGGCTGAGCCGAGTCGTCATCGAGCTGGCGAAAGAGTCGAAAACCATCGAGGAGGAAACCCGTTGAACGGCACCGTCGCGCTCGCTGTCGCCTACCTGCGCGTCTCGGACAAGAAGCAACTGAACACCGCCATCGACATCGACCCCGACGGCAATTCCATTGCCACCCAACGCACGATCGTCGAACAACGAGCCCACACACTGCCCGCCCAGATCGTCCAGGAATTCGTCGAGCCAGGAGTCTCGGCTCAGTCGATCGAGAAGCGCCCCGCGTTCCAGCGGATGCTCACCTACCTTCAGCAGAACCCGCAGATCAAGTACGTCATCGTCTACATGCGCTCCCGCGCCTTCCGCAACTACATCGACGCCGCCATCACCAAACGCCAACTCGACCTGCTGGGCGTGAAGCTGATATCGGCCAAGGAAGACTTCGGCGACGGCATCTACGGCGACATGATGGCCGCCATCACCGACATCTTCAACGACACCCAGAATCGGTTGTCGGGCCAGGACATCAGCACCAAGATGCTGAACAAGGCCATGAACGGCGGCACCTGCAGCCGGGCAAAACTCGGCTACGTCAACGCACGGATCACCGTCGAGGGCCGCCAGGTCAACACCATCAAGACCGACGAAGAACGCGCATCATTGGTCGTTCGGGCATGGGAGCTCTACGCGACCGGCGATTACTCGATCGAGGACCTCGAGGCAGCAATGGCCGACATGGGCCTCACATCCCGCCCCACCGGCGCCCGGCCGAACCCGCGGCCTGTCTCCGCGGCGACCCTCCACAACATGCTGCGCGATCCCTACTACGTCGGCTACGTCACCTGGAAGGGCCAGATCTATCCCGGCCGGCATGAGCCACTGATCGACCACGAACTCTTCGAACGTGTGCAGAACGTATTGCGCAAACGCAGCGGCAACGGCACCCGGGACCGCATACACGCCCACTACCTGAAAGGGTGGCTCTTCTGCGCACGCTGCCGAGACGAAGACACCACCGCCAGGTTGGTCTACAACGTCTCCACCGGCCGCAACCGAGTGAGGTACGCCTACTTCGTCTGCCGCAGGAGCAAACAAGGCCTCTGCGACCTGCCCCACCTGCCGGCCGAGACCGTCGAAGAAGCGATCCTCGACCACTACCGCACCCTGCAGCTGCCGACCGACTTCGCCGCCACGACGCGACACCTGCTCGAACAAGTCGTCTCCGACGAGCAGAACACCACCCGAGAGTTGCACGCCAACCTGAACCGGCAAATGAAGGAACTCGACCAACGCGAAAACCGGTTGATCGATCTGCTCGCCGATGGCTCGATGCCTCAAGCCGAGGTGCGCATGAAACTCATCGAAATCAAAGCTCAGCGCAACCGCATCGAAGCAGCGCTCACCAACACTTCCGAAGAACTCAGCGTCGGAACGACGGTTCTACGTCACGCCCTCGACCTCATCGCCGACCCGTACAGCCTGTATCTGGACGCAGGCCCAGACGTACGGCGACTGCTGAACGAGACGTTCTTC
>NZ_JBIDDG010000099.1:0-1582 GCF_043205005.1 Micromonospora sp. NPDC047620
ACGCTGAAGGCGCAGCGCAGCCTGCCCGGTGACGAGCATGTGCAATGGATCGCGTCGGAACGATTCGCGGGAACGTACATGCGTCAGCTGTCGCTCGGTGAGGGCATCGACACCGACAACATCAGCGCCACCTACAACGACGGCGTGCTGTCGGTGACCCTGCCGATCGCCGAGAAGGCCAAGCCGCGGCGCATCGAGATCGGCGGTATGGGACAGGGCCCGAAGACCATCGAGGCCGGCCACACCGAGAGCAGCTGACCGGTCGCGGCAGGGATGTGCCCGCGCCCATCGGCGACAGATGAGAGTGCAAGCAGCACACCACCATTCACCGGTGCAAGGCGGCCGGGTGCGCGGGCGGAACCGAGGATCGTCGCAGCGAGAAGGAGGTGAGAGCGCGCAACCCTCGAATAGCGACTGCGTGCGGCCCCGCGATCTCGCGGGGTCGCCGCCTTGTCCGGGCGCGGCGAAGACCGGTGGACGACCGGAGCATCGCCCGTAGGCGGTTCAGTCGCCGCAGCAGCCCTCGGCGGACGGAATCGTCCGCATCTCGCGGGTTTCGGCGTTGCGGGCGGCCAGGTCCGCATCGGCCGGATAGTCGACGGCGATCAGGCTCAGGCCGTGCGCGGGTGCCACGGTGATGGAACTGGACCGTTCCCGTTCCGCGAGAAGACCTTCCACCCATTCGGGAGTGCGGCGCCCCTCCCCCACCGCGAGCACCGCGCCGACCAAACTGCGGACCATCGACCAGCAGAAGGCGTCGGCGCTGACGTAAGCGGTGAGCATGGCGGCTCCGCCGGCACCGTCCGGGGCCACGCCGGGACCATCGATCGGCGTCACGGCCCAATCGAACCGCTGCAATTCCCGGACCGTCGTCGCCCCTTCGCGCCGACGGCAGAATGCGGCGAAATCGTGCAGTCCCAACAGCTTTCGCGATGCTTCCCGCATGGCGTCGAGATCGACACCGGGGCGGCATGCCACCACACTGCGAGCCAGCAGGGGCGGGGCTCCGTAGGGAGCCGTGGTGAGCCGATACGCGTAGTGACGGCGGATCGCGGAGAAGCGGGCGTCGAATTCCGGTGGCGCCGGGCGGATTCCGGTGACCCGCACATCCTTCGGCAGGAACCGTGCCAGCCGGTGCAGCAGCTTGTCGTGATCGGGCGGCGTGGTCGCGTCGAAATGTGCGACCTGCCCCTCGGCATGAACTCCGGCATCGGTGCGGCCGGCCACCGTCAGCTGAAGCGGTTCGCGCAGGACCTTGCTCAGCGACTCCTCCAGCACACCCTGCACGGTCCGCAGACCGGGCTGGCGGGCCCAGCCGGTGAAATCGGTGCCGTCGTAGGCGATATCGAGCCGTACTCGAACCGCAACCGAGGTTGCCGCCGGATCCTGCATGGTCACAGCCATTTCCTGGTTAACATGAGCGAAGCCCGCCGACCCGGAGGGGACGGCGGGCTCACTCGTGAATTCCCGACGCAGATCGAGAGGTCCCCGCACGTGGCGGGGACCAACTCATTCCGCCTTGTCCTCGGCGGGAGCCTCGGTGGACTCCGCCTCGGCAGCCTCGTCGGCCTTCGCCTCAGCA
>NZ_JBIDDG010000100.1:0-1581 GCF_043205005.1 Micromonospora sp. NPDC047620
TTTCGGGTGGGCGGCGGGGATCGTCGTGCTGGTGACGGTGGCGGGGTGTGGAGTGATCGGTGGGCCCGAACCCGCGCCGGGGAGTCCGAGCCGGGCCCGGATCGAGCAGTTGCTGGGTGCGGTGGCCGTGGTGGCCCGGCGGCCGCACCCGGGCGGGTACGACCGGGACTGCGGGGCGGGGCACGGATGCGTGTTCGGACCGGCATGGTCGGACGATCAGGACGGGCCGGGCGGGCACGACGGGTGCGATTCGCGCAACGGAGTGCTGGCACGGCAGCTGCGCGAGGTGCGATTCCGGCCGGGTACGGACGATTGTGTGGTGCTCGCGGGCACGCTGCGGGATCCGTACACCGGCCGCGCGATCACCTTCGACAAGGCGCGGGCCCGGGAGGTGCAGATCGACCACGTCTACCCGCTGGCCGCCGCCTGGGATCTGGGTGCGGCGGCCTGGTCGCCCGAACAGCGGATGCGCTTCGCCAACGACATCGAATTCAATCTGCTGGCCGTCGACGGCCCTGCCAATATGGACAAGGGCGACCGCACACCCGCCGACTGGCTTCCCCCCGCCGGCGCCTATCACTGCTTCTACGCCGGCAAATACCTCACCACCGCGGCGCAGTACCGATTGCCGATCACCGCGGCCGACCACGCCGCGCTCGCCCGCATCGCCCGGCAATGCCCCTGATGCGAGGACCGGCTCGGCCGCTACTCGCGAACCGTTTGCCGGACCGGTCGAACTATTCGCCCGCATCCAGTCGCCGGAGCAGCCGCTGGGCGGCGGCGCGCAGCGCGGCCGGATCGTCGGTGACACCGAGTACCCGCAGCGCGGCGTCGGGGATGGTGGTTTCCGCGTAGTCGGGGGCGGTGCCCTCGTCGGAGCGAATGTTGATGACCGTTTCCACCATCCGGAAGGGCAGGACATGCGCGCCGGGGACGCCGGCGGATGCGGCCTCGATCGCCGCCGCCGCCAGTTCCTCGTAGTGGCGGCGCAACCGGGCCCGGCGACTGCGGAAGTCGGCGAATCGGTCGCTGCGCAGTTCGGGCAGCAGATACAGCGCGCCGAGATTCCATTTGGCCGCGCACAGCTGGCGCACGTCGGCCCGGGCCAGCGCGTACAGCCGCACCGCGGCGGGATCGGGTTCGGCACGCAACCGCTCGGCCAATTCCAAAGGGCCGGTAATGGTTTCCGCGAGCAGCGCGTCCAGGATGTCGTCCTTGGCGGCGAAGTGGTGATAGAGCGACGCCTGCCGGATACCGACCGCGTCGGCGATGCCGCGCGTGGACGTGCTGCCGTACCCGTTGGCCGTGAACAATTCCGCTGCGGCGTCGAGGATCTCGGCGCGCGGTGTCCGCCCACGACGGCTGCGCTGATCGACGCGAGGACGGCCCGGACCCAGGTGTGTCACCGTCTCATCCTGCCATCGCCACGGCCGCGCGGACCGGCTCTACGCCGCGCACCACGTCCCACCTGCGGTTGTGAAATATCTGTCACTCGACAGAAATACCGGCAACGCAGACGTTACGCGGGTTACCGCAAGCGATACACAGCCGTCACCGAAAGGGCGATCCGGCCCGCAAAAC
>NZ_JBIDDG010000101.1:0-1581 GCF_043205005.1 Micromonospora sp. NPDC047620
GAACTGGAGCGAAGCTCGGAATAGATCGATTGTCTGACAAGGGTCTGGCCGAACGACCGACCCTTGGCAAAACATGCCTATTGCGGGCGTGGCAACGACTCGGTCATAAGCCATTAAGCCACAAGGTCAATAACCTCAGCCTGGTACCGTTGGCTCTTCGGATTCAAGTATTGCGGATCGTCATGCACGGCGAAGCCATGCTGCGAGCCCTCGATCTCCACGAGCTCCACCGGCGCACTGAATTTTGTGATGGCCTCGCGGTGCCCTCGATCGCTGGGATCACCGATATCGGCGGCGACTGCAAAGCTATCGAAATCGCCTTCGATAACGAGGCCCGTTTCCTCGCCACCGACAAAGACGAACTCCTCGCCTGGGAGCGAGCCGACCACCACGGCTGGAGCGTCGGTCTCTCTCTTCGACCAGCGCAACGGGGCGCATGACGAAGTGGACCGCTCACCTCATGAACTTGCTGGCAAGCGCCGTACCTTCAACGCTATTCACTTCAAGATGACCCACCGTCTCTCGTGGTCTCAGCTCCCGGCGCGCTACGGCAGCCAGGCAGTTCTGCGTCAGAACTTCACGTCATACCAGAGGTCTGGCCTGTTCGTGCGGTTGCGCGATGCGCTGAAGGACAATCCAGATGGCGCGGATCTCGTGAGATGGCTGGGTAAGGTGATTCCCGATCGACCCGCCAGGCGAGGTACTGCCAGTGGCACGAACTCCGATCAGGATTCTTCTGACGGGAATCCGGAAAACCGGACAGTGGCATGACGCGCACTGGATATCTTTTGAATTCCTATAAATAAAGAAAACTGCATCGGCTATCGGTCGAAACCCTACGCATATCCTGTAATGGTGATCACCCTAATGCCATAGCGAATCGCGATGTTTCGGTCAATGATCCAAGCGCAGAACGTAGCAGCGCTATTGGTCACGACTTAACTTCAGAATTATCAAAGAGTTGGCTACTGAGGTGACTTGTCCCAGTCTAGGCTCGGCTTTCGCGATGGATGATGTAACCCGTCTCGCAGCTCGATCGCCTTGTCAATTGTGTCCTCCACTAACGAATTAAATTCACTTGGCATAAGCAATTCAGTGAGGCGTTTTGCTTCTTTGCTATCTGCACCTACTATTAGGGCTTCGAGATCGCCTGCAATGTAGCGGCCATCCTCGCCGAGGAAGTCAATCAGCCTCCCAAGCCAAACGCGCATTCGGTTTCCGACCCAGCGGATGCGGTGATCGCGGGTCTCAGTCATCTCGAAGGTGCTCAACCCGAACGCCATCGCTATCACGTCCGCTTCGTCAAGGCGGATTGCGCGCGGTCGGTCGACGTCTCGCAGTTCGATCTTCGCGATAGCCGAGGGGTGAAGGTGCAAGCCCAGCGCTGCGACGCGTTCAGCGAGGTCGGCTTGGGTCCAACCGCGCGCCTCCCTCTCCTGGCGGACGCGCCGGCCGAACGTATCCTCTACACCGCTGCTTCCCATGAAAGGAAACGCTATCACCTTCTGGAGGTTGCACGTCCCGGCACAATGGTGTAATTCTTGGGAAGCAAGCTCTTCAACCTCGGGAAGGAAGTTGATC
>NZ_JBIDDG010000102.1:0-1578 GCF_043205005.1 Micromonospora sp. NPDC047620
CGACGCCCTGCGATCGTTCGATCTGGCGCCGCGCCATCTGTCGTTGTTGACGTACGTGCTGTTCGACGGGCCGCTCACGGTCAACGAGCTGGCGAGGCGACTGGAGGTGGCGCCGACCACCGTGAGCCTGATGATCGGCGACCTCAGCCGCCAGGGCGTCCTGGAACGCCGCACCGACGACAACGACCGGCGGCGCACCCTCGTCGCGATCGCCGACGCGCACCGAAAGGCGGTGGCGGACTGGCTCGGTGGCGCGGATCGGGGGTGGCGCGCCGCGCTGGGCCCGCTGACTGCGGAGCAGCGGGCCCTGGTCATCGCGACACTGCGCGCCTACGAGGAAGCGGTCTCCGCCGGCTGACGTCGAAAGGGCCTGTCAGGGCTCGAGATCGACGACCCCGGTGCCGCTCGCGATGTCGAACGGCACCGACACCTGGTCGTGCACGATCAGCCAGGTGCCGTCGATCTTGCGCATTCCGTAGGTGACCCGGACCCACATACCGCTGTTGGCCACCCCGTTCTTCATCGTGCCGTGCAGCCGGGCGAAGGCGTGCCCGAATGCCACGTCCTCGCCCACGGTGAACGTCAGATCGCGAATCTCGTAGTCCACGTTCTCGAAGAACAGGAAAACCTTGGCCCAGTTGTCGAGTTTCGCGGCGATCCCGACGTGCTGGAGTGGCGGTTCGACATCGAAGGACACGACGTCGGTCGCGTACGCCTGCCGCACGGCGTCGAGATCCTTGGCGCGCAGTCCGTCGGCCACCCGGTCGATTTGGCGGCGGATCTCGGCTTCGTCGGCCGCGAGCCGGTCGGCGCGGGACTGAAAGTCGTTGGATACGGTCATGTTCGGCTCCTCAGGAATTGGCGAGAGTGGTTTCGGCGCCGGCCCGCAGCGGGGCCAGTGCGGTGCTCCACGCGACGACTTGGTCCAGTGTTTTGTCCAGCGCGGCGGCGTGATGGTCACGCGGGGTGAACGTGGTGTGGTTCTCGAAATCGGTGAGCACCGAGATCGAGACCTGGTAGCCCACATCGGCCATCCCCAGCGAGCTGCAGACCGCCCGCAGCTGCACGACCGCGCGGGCGCCGCCGTTCGCGCCGTAGGAGACGAATCCGACCGCCTTGTCGACCCACTCGGCGAAGACGTGATCGAGGGCGTTCTTCAGCACCCCCGGCATCCCGCCGTTGTATTCGGGGGTCACCAGCACGAAACCGTCCAACGGTGCGATCCGCTCGGCCCAGGCCCGGGTGTGCGCGTGCACCGAGGGGCCGAACATCGGCGGCACCGGCTCGTCCAGATGCGGCAGCGGGTGATCGCGCAGATCGATCAGTTCGAACTCGGCATCGCCGCGACGCGATGCCGAGTCCAGAACCCACTGCGCGATCTGGGCACCGTTGCGGTTGGGGCGGGTACTGCCGAGGATGATGCCGATTCTGGTCATGTCCGGAGCTCCTGGATGGCTGAAAACTGGTACGTCCTTTCGACGACGCAGCCGTCCGGAATGTCAGGCGATGGTTGTGCCCGGCGGCTCGCGGGCGTGACGGTGGGCCGGGACCCGGTTGCGCGGTGTGGGGATCGGCGCT
>NZ_JBIDDG010000103.1:0-1570 GCF_043205005.1 Micromonospora sp. NPDC047620
GGATGAGCGAAATACATCCATCGGGGTCTCGTTACGGTTACGTTATAAAGGCAGCGCAGTAAACGGGCGGGGAAGGAAGTTTTCGCCAATGTCTGTTGCCACGCCGGGTTCTGCCGCCTCGCCAGGGTCTACCGCGTCCCGGGGGCCCGTCGCCGCACCGGGCGCTTCCGGCGAGGCCACCGCCGGCTCGACGCGCCCCAGTTTGACCATGTCCGGTCAATTGCTGTCGTCGCCGTTGAAGGATGTGTGGTCGCTGTCGCGGCACATGGTCGGCCACTTCGTCGAAAACGTCGCCCCCTGCGGCACCCTGCCCGGCGACGCCATCCACGGCGACATCACCACCATCACCCGCACCTGCCTCGAACTCGCCATCAGCCTCCTCGACGGCCGCGACATCCCCGAAAAAACCGAACGCCTCAAAGACGCCGCCGCCGCCTGGGCCCGCGAAGGCGTCCCCATCGACACCATCCACCACGCCATCCACGAAGGCTTCAAAATCGGCTTCGACCTCGTCGTCACCAACGCCACCACCAAAACCCGCACCACCACCAACGGCAGCGACGGCAACGGCAGTGCCGGCAACGGCGGTGACGGTGAGCCGACACTCACCCTCACCCACACCGACTACACCAACCTCCTCCAAGGCGCCAAACTCCTCGTCGAAATCCTCGACACCATGACCACCGCCGTCTCCCACGCCTACGTCCGCGAACTCCGCGCCGTCGTCTCCGAACACCACAACGCCGTCCACACCCTCACCTCAGCCCTCCTCGGCGGCCACCCCACCAGCACCATGGCCCGCGAATGCGGCATCGAAATCGCCGACAACTACCACATCCTCGCCCTCCACATCCCCCCACACCCCGACCAAGCCAACCCCCACCTCGACCCCACCATCATCGCCCGCCGCAAACTCCGCCGCATCCAAGCCGCCCTCGCCACCACCACCCACACCACCACCCTCTCCCTCCTCTCCACCGACGGCGGCACCCTGCTCATCCCCACCACCACACCCACCGACCTCGACACCCTCATCACCCACCTCTCCCACGCCGCCCGCGTCCCCATCACCGCCACCACCACAACCACACCCACCACCGACATCCCCACCGCCACCGACCAAACCCACCAACTCCTCGACATGGTCACCCGCCTCGGATCCATCCCCGGCCTCTACCGCTTCGACGACCTCGCCCTCGAATACCAACTCACCCGCCCCGGCCCCGGCCGCGACCACCTCGGCACCCTCCTCAACCCCCTCGACCACCACCCCGAACTCCTCACCACCCTCCAAACCCACATCGCCAACAACCTCAACCGCCAACGCACCGCCCGACTCCTCCACGTCCACACCAACACCGTCGACTACCGCCTCAAACGCATCGCCCAACTCACCGGCTTCGACCCCACCCAAGCCAGCGGACTCTGGTACCTCCGCTCCGCACTCGTCGCCCGCACCTACACCACCGCATGAAAACGGCACCTGAAAACACAGGTGAAAGAACGCTGCCGAAAGCGGCTGTGGAATGATCGAGTTCCCTTGCCAGAGCAGGGCATCGGGGGTAATTCT
>NZ_JBIDDG010000104.1:0-1564 GCF_043205005.1 Micromonospora sp. NPDC047620
ACACACCGACCGGCCCGGTCTTCCGAAACGCGTCCTCCCTCGCGGTCAACAACAAGGTGGTGGACACACCGCTGAGTGAGTACCTGCAGACCGTTCCGGGCATCGTCGTCTTACAACCGCGAACCGCATAACCCTCACGTTCGCAACCACTGTGGTGTTTGCGCCAGAGTTCGATTCGACGTCTCAATGGCCGGTCCGCACGGCTACTCAGGCCGCTCGTCATGTGTGGATGTTCACGTTATGAACACGGCGCCGGGCTGTGAGGCGGTTCCATACCTTACTGGAACCCGCCGGTCAGCATTGCGACGATTGACAACCGTCACAGCGCCTCCATCTCCGGTCTATTGTTCTTCCTTACAGGGGCTTTCGTGGCACGTGACTGTTGAGCAGGCGAGTGGCGGAGACTGATGTGTCTCCGGCGGATAGGTAATCTCTTGTGGAGCGGAGCAGGCATTGTGGCAACGAAGGCCCGCATGAGAGCGGTTGGCGCGTGGTAGACAACAAGGTTGGACACGGGCGGGTGCAAAGGCACCCACGCTGGCCCCGCTTCGCCGTGACCCACTAGGTCTTACACACCGGAGAAGAGTATGCAGTTTGATATCAGTGTTGCCTCGGCTCAGCCAGAGGAAGACCTTGTGTCGCTGAATCGTTGGCTGGGGAACGAGCGTGATCTGGTAGGTTGCGTCACACTTGTCGGCAGCGACCCCGGCGAGGAGGAGTTGGGGGGTGCGTGGGACACGCTCGCGGTAGCAGTCGGTTCCGGCGGCCTGTTTACCGTCGTTGCTTCTAGTCTCCAGGCTTGGTTGGGGAACCGACCTCGTACAAAGGTAACGATTAAGTGCGGCAAAAATACCGTCGAGTTGGATAGCGGTAGAGCAGACGAGGTGCCTGAACTCTTGAAAATCCTCATGCAGGATGAGCTAGGGCCTCAGTCGTGACCGAAGAATCTGGGATACGGGCACTGTTGATCGGTGTGGCGGAATACGATGATGTGCGTTTCCGTGACGTTCCTGCCGCTATAAACAGTGTCCGGGCGATGCAGTCGGTGTTGACCGATCCGGCGCTTTGCGGCTGGGATGCAGGATCTGTTTCGGTCCTAGAGAATCCTCGGAGGCCGGTCGAGGTGGGACATGCGTTGAGATGTGCTGCGCTGGAGTCGAGTGAGATATTGCTAATGTATTTCGTCGGCCACGGCACCTTGAATGAGGAGGGCGAACTGTGTCTCGCGGTAGGAGAATCAGTTCGGTCGGAAATGGAATTTTCCGGGGTTGAATATAAGCAATTGCGGCGGATTCTGAAGAAAAGTATTGCAAGAACCAAGATAGTAATCCTCGATTGCTGTTATTCAGGGAAAGCGATTGAGGCCCTCGCAGGGGACGCTGATATAGCTGATGTTGCGGAGGTTTCCGGGGCCTATACTCTTACTGCGGCAGATCAATCGGCACACGTTCCTAGCGTGGCGGATCCGATGGTACGCACATCGTTCACGAATGCTCTTGTCGACGTGGTTACGCAAGGTGTGCCCGGTTGCGGTGAGTTCCTTAGCTTGTCGACAATTTACGTT
>NZ_JBIDDG010000105.1:0-1558 GCF_043205005.1 Micromonospora sp. NPDC047620
GATAGCCGTGCAACACCACCTCGGTGTCGCTGTCGGTGTCGAAGCGGTGCCCGAGTCCGCGCAGCTCCCCGCGCAGTTCACGGAAGTTGTAGGCCTCCCCCGAGTACACCATCGCGACGTCGCCGCCCGGTGTCGGCACGGTCATCGGCTGCGTCCCGCCCGGCAGGTCGATGATGGCCAGTCGCCGATGCCCCAGTGCCGCGTGTGTACGAACGAAGGTGCCCCGCCCGTCCGGCCCGCGACAGGCCATGGTTTCGGTCATCGCATCGACAACCCCCTGCTGCCGGGTGAGGTCGTCCGAGAACGCCACCCAGCCCGCGATTCCGCACATTCCGCCGACTCTCAATAATTAATTAGCGTAGGGAACTATCCGTAAAACCGTTGTAACACAAGGAGTCTCGCGCGCGCCACCATGCGCCCGACTTGTCCGAGCTTGTCCGAACTCGCCGTTTTCGCCCGAAAAGTTCTGTTCGCCCGCGGCGAGCGAACGCCCGGAAATCACCGGTTACGCCGCACCGGAGTGCCCCGATCGAACGCGCCACCACCCCTATCGTCACCCCGCCCCTGCTTCCGCTACCGACCGGGTTGCCCTCCAGTAGCCCAACGGGAAAAGGAGAGCCGAGGGTTCACCGTCTCGACGTCGGCGACCGCCATCACCGAATTCAGGGCAAGGAAGTCGAAATGCTCTGTCGACGGGGCGATTACGACGTCGGCACCGGCCGCTCGAACCTGGTCGGCGAGCGGTATCCGACTCGCTTCCGGCACCCACACCAGCCGATAGCCCAGCCGCTCCGCGAGCCGCCGCACCTGAGCGATATCCCAGTCGAGACATGGCGACTCCGGATGCAGCCAGCCCAGCGCGACCGGGAGCCCATTCCTCACGACCGCCGATCCCGGCGACGCACCTCGCCACGCAGCAGAACGCGTACCAGCGCGACAGTTAGCACGAGCAATCCCACGGTGAGCAGGAACAAGATCCACATCGCACACACCCCTCGCTGTCCGGTTCGGAACGCCGCGGTGCCGGGAACCGAAGCCCTCGCCGCCGCGACCGCGTCCAGATTCGCGCGGACCACCGCCTTCCGGCGACGACGAAAACGGCGTCAATCGACACACAAACGGGGCGACATTCAGGCGTCATTGCTTTACGGTGAGCGCATGGGAACGCCGAACGTCGCCTTGCGCGCCGCCCGCACGGCACGGCTGCTGAGCCAGGACGATCTCGCCCGCATGTTGCGCGAGTCCGGATGCGTCAGCGCGACGAAACGACTCGTCCAGCGATGGGAATCCGGCGCGACCGCCAATCCTCGTCCGTCGCATGCGCGCGCCTTGGAGCAGGTGATGCGCCTGCCCATCGAAAGCCTCGGATTCGGCGCGGTGATGGCCGGACGCAGCCTGTCCGGCGACGACACGGCCGGACACGAAGTCCACTCGGCCATCGGCGACGTCCCCCGGGAGCGCCATCCCGGCCAGGCCGCACCGCAACCCAATTCCGGCACGTACTCCGGAATCTGGTTGTCCCGCTACGAGTTCTACTCCTCCGGCCGCGAACAGACTT
>NZ_JBIDDG010000106.1:0-1533 GCF_043205005.1 Micromonospora sp. NPDC047620
CTGGGACAGCAGCCCGAAGAAGTACGCGATCAGTGTCTACTCCACCGCCAAGGCACCTGCTGAGATCGCGGGCAAATCCGGCAACATCGGTCAGAAGGACGTAACGATCGTCGGGCGCACCGGAACGGAATTTAGGTCCTCTGGTTGGGACACGCAATGCAATGTGGTGTTTCCTGCCGCTCAGGGAGCGGTGCAGCTTCAGATGCTGGGACGGCTGTCGGAGGACAATCCAGAGGATCCGTGCGTCATGCTCGCGCGTGTAGGGGACGCGATCGTTCCGGTACTGCCGAAATAACAAGGGGGACAAGATGACAAGCGAGGACCTTGCGGCATGGCAACAGCAAGCGGCTGCCGCTCGCGCCGGAGAACTCTATCTCGATGACGAGGCTGTAGCGCGCGAGTGTTTGGCTGCCTGTAACAAGCGCATAGACGACTTGGAGCAAACCGCCAAATTGGTCCAGCAGGTTGAAAATGTCTCGGGTTTCGGGGATTTCGATATGGCCCGCCAGCTTGAGGACAAGTTCAAAACGCAGGCCAGCGGTACCGACAACTCGATCGCTGAAGTCATCAAAGACCACCTGGAGACGGTGAGAAACATGCAAGAGGTCATGGCGATTTCGCTGGCTCGGCTCACCGGCCAGGACTACACCAACGCCAGCACGCTCAAGAGCATCGTCGACCAAAACCCCGCCCCGAAGTAGCCGGAGGGCGGTGTGCCGCAGTGCCACCTCCATGCCATCCACGGGCGGCGTGTCAGCGGTGTGCAATAGGCGCGCCGCGGTGCGCAACAGGCGGCGACTTAGTGCCTCTCACCTGCTGTGATTGGGGCGGCGCGCCGACGACTGCCGCTGGTAGGCGCGGTGCTGCAACATCGGGCCGGAGGTACTTAAAATCCGCACAGTGTCGGTTCGAGTCCGACCGGGGCACCGAGAAGGTGGCCGGTGGACCCAGGCGGCGCCCTGGTCAGGGCCCTGCGGCCGGATATGGAACCCCGTCGTGCGTTGCCGCGTCCTATAGTCCGTAGCGAAGTTGTCTGTCGAGCGGGAGGACGTCGGGTGCAGCGACGAGTGGCAGGGGTGGCGGTCGCTATCGGGGCGGTGCTGGCGGTGATGACAGCGGGGTGTAGCTCGACTACGGACGGTGCGGCTACCTCGACCACGAGCGATGCTGCTGCGGCGCTGTGGGATCCGTGCACTGGGATTCCGGATGGCGCTTTGACCGCGGCTCAGGTGGACCCCAGCACGAAGCAGTCCGGAATCGGCGGAGTCGAACAGCACGGGTGGAAGATCTGCAAATGGAAGGGCGCGAAGTACTCGATCTCGGTGTATTCAACCGCCGCGCATTCCCCGACGGAGATAGCGAACAAGGCCGGCAATACGGGACAGCGTCCGGTCACTATGTCGGGCCGCGCAGGTACCGAGTTTCGGGCGGGCGGCGAGACGGAGTGCGATGTGGTATTCGACGCTCAGCAGGGAGCGTCAGTCCAACTCCAGGTGATCGGGCGACTTGCGGAGGACAACCCGATTGACCCAT
>NZ_JBIDDG010000107.1:0-1505 GCF_043205005.1 Micromonospora sp. NPDC047620
TGGTGTGATCAAGATGGTCATGGCCATGCGGCGCGGGGAACTGCCGCGGACACTGCACGTCGATGCGCCCAGTATCAAGGTCGATTGGTCCGAAGGTCAGGTGCGGTTGCTCACCGAGCCGGTGGCGTGGCCGGACGCGGGTCGGCCGCGTCGTGCGGGTGTGTCCTCGTTCGGTATCAGCGGCACCAACGCGCACGTCATCGTCGAGCAGGCCCCGGAGACCGACTCGCGACCGGCAACCACGACGGCGCCGGCCGGTGGCGTGCTGCCGTGGGTGGTATCGGCGCGCACGGGTGCGGCGCTCGCCGACCAGGCCCGGCGGCTGGCATCCCATCTCGCCGACCGTGAATACGAGTCGGCCGATATCGGCTTCTCCCTCGCGACGAGGATGGCGTTCGACCACCGTGCGGTGGTGTTGTCGTCCGAGCGCGAGGGCCTGCGGGCCGGAATCCGAGCGCTGGGCCGCGGCGAGCCGGCGCCCGGTGTGGTGTCCGGTCGGGTGGTGCCGGGTTCGACGGGTGTGGTGTTCTCGGGGCAGGGTGCGCAGTGGGCCGGTATGGCGTCCGAGTTGCACGGTGTATACCCGGTGTTCGCCGAGCATTTCGACGCGATCGTGGATGGGCTGGAATCTGCTCTGGGGCAGTCTGTTTCGCTGTCGGATGCGTTGGCCGACGGGGATCTGGTCGATCGGACAGTGTTCGCGCAGGCGGGTTTGTTCGCGTTCGAGGTGGCGCTCTTCAGGCTGCTGGAGTCGTGGGGTGTGCGGGCGGATGTGGTGGCGGGTCATTCGATCGGTGAGGTCGCTGCTGCGCATATCGCGGGTGTGTTGTCGCTCCAGGATGCGTGCGTGTTGGTCGCGGCGCGTGGTCGTTTGATGCAGGCGTTGCCGGCGGGTGGGGCGATGGTCGCGGTGGGCGCGTCCGAAGCCGACGTGCTGGCGCTGGTGGATTCCGGTGCGGTGGCGGCCGGTGACGTGTCGATCGCGGCGGTGAACGGCCCGTCCTCGGTGGTGCTGTCCGGCGTGGAAGCCGCTGTGGTGGCGGTCGCGGGGCGCTGTGCGGAAAAGGGCTGGCGCACACATCGTTTGCGGGTGTCGCATGCCTTCCATTCGGCGTTGATGGAGCCGATGCTGGACGAATTCGCGGCGGCGATAGCTGGTTTGGCGTTCGGTCGGCCGACTGTGCCGTTGGTGTCGACGGTGACCGGCGCGAAGGTGACCGACGAGATGTCGGTCCCGTCGTATTGGGTGCGCCAGGTTCGGGATTCGGTGCGATTCGCCGATGCGGTGGCGGCGATGGCGGAGTCGGGGGTGTCTCGTTTCGCCGAGGTCGGACCGGATGCCGTGCTGGCCCCGATGGTCACCCAGACCCTCGACGCCGCGTCCCCGGTGGTGGTGGCGCCCGCCCGCCGGCACCGAGCGGATGCGTCGACCCTGACGGCCGGACTGGCGACGCTGTTCGTCACCGGCGCCGACGTCGACTGGGGCGCCTTCTACTCGGGAACCG
>NZ_JBIDDG010000108.1:0-1491 GCF_043205005.1 Micromonospora sp. NPDC047620
GGTGTCTTCGGGTGGTGTGGGGGCTGTTTTTACTGGGCAGGGTGCTCAGTGGGTGGGTATGGGTCGGGAGTTGGCGCGGGAGTTTCCGGTTTTTGCTGACGTGTTCGGGCGGGTGTGTGCGGGGTTTGATGGTTTGTTGCCGGCGGGTTTGGGTGAGGTTGTGGCCGGTGGTGTGGTGGGTGGGTTGGGTTTGGGTGACACGGTGTTCACGCAGCCGGCGTTGTTCGCTGTTGAGGTGGCGTTGTTCCGGTTGTTGGAGTCTTTTGGTGTGCGGGTTGATGTGGTGGCGGGTCATTCGGTGGGTGAGTTGGCGGCTGTTCACGTCGCGGGTTTGCTCGATCTGAGGGATGCGTGTCGTCTGGTTGCTGCTCGGGGCGTTTTGATGCAGGCGTTGGATGCCGGTGGTGGGATGGTCGCTGTCGAGGCTGCGGAAGCCGACGTGGTCGAGATCGCGGATCAGTTGGGTCTTGATGTGGCTGCGGTCAATGGGCCTGGGTCGGTGGTGTTGTCTGGTCCTTTGGTGGCGGTGGATCGGGTGGTGGTCGAGTGTGGGGTGCGGGGCTGGCGGTTCCGGCGTCTGGCGGTGAGTCACGCGTTTCATTCGCGGTTGATGGAGCCGATGTTGGCGGGGTTTGCTGAGGTTGCGGAGTCGGTGCGGTGGCGTGAGCCGCAGTTGACGGTGGTGTCGGGTCTGACGGGTAGGCCTGAGCCTGGTGATGTGTTGGGTTGTGCGGATTATTGGGTGCGGCATGCCCGGCAGGCGGTGCGGTTCGGCGACTGTGTGGGCTGGTTGCGGGACAACGGTGTGTCGACGGTGGTGGAGGTGGGCCCTGATGCTGTTTTGACGGCGATGGTGGGTGAGGCGGTTACGGCGGTGCCGGTGATGCGTCGTGGCCGTGGTGAGGTGCGGACGTTGTTGTCGGGTGTCGGCGGGTTGTGGAGCCGTGGGGTGCCGGTCGACTGGCCTGCGTGTTTGGGGCGGCCGACGCGGGTGGTTGATCTGCCGACGTATGCGTTCCAGCACCGTCGTTTCTGGCTCACGACCGGCGCCACGGGTTTGCGGTGGGATGTGGCGAGGGTCGTTGACGGCCCGACCGTCGTGTCGGCCCGGTTGTCGCCCGACCGTGTGCCGTGGTTGCGTGACCACGTCGTCGGGGGCACTGTGATCGCGCCGGCGACTGCGTTCATCGACTGGCTGACCAGTGCCGGGGACGAGGTCGGCTGCGACCACATCGCTGACCTGACCATCCTCGCTCCGCTGCCCGCTGATCACGACCGCGATCTGCAGATCGTGATCACACCTACGGGCACCGACGCCGTCCACACTGCCCGGGTGCACAGCCGCCACGGTGAGGATTCCGACTGGATTCTGCACGCTGAGGCCACTCTCACCGGAGACACCGGCCAGCCCGGCCGGCCTCATCACGGGCCCTGGCCGCCCGAGGGTGCGGTGCCCGTGCCGGTCGATGACTTCTACCCCGCTGCCGCCGA
>NZ_JBIDDG010000109.1:0-1486 GCF_043205005.1 Micromonospora sp. NPDC047620
TCGATCCGATGTTCTTCGGCATCACACCGCGCGAGGCGGTCGCGATGGATCCGCAGCAGCGGGTGGCGCTGCGGGTGGCCTGGCGGGCGCTGGAGAACGCCGGCATCAATCCCGCGGCCATCGACGGTGACGAGGTGGGCTGCTATATGGGCGCCTCGCCGACCGAATACGGTCCGCACAGTGCCGAGGTCAACGACTATTCCGGCTATCGTGCGGCCGGTGCGGCGCTGGGAGCGGTGGCCGGGCGGATCTCCAACTGCCTCGGCCTCGGCGGCCCGTCGATCGTGGTCGACACCGCCTGTGCCTCGTCGCTGTCTGCGCTGCATATGGCGGCGGCGGCGATCCGCGCCGGGGAATGTGACTGGGCGCTGGCCGGTGCGGTCTGTGTAATGGGTTCGCCCGCCGCGTTCTTCGAATTCTCCAAGAACAACGCGCTGGCCGCGGACGGGCAGTGCAAACCGTATTCCGATGCCGCCGACGGCACGCTCTGGGGTGAGGGCGCGGGGGTGGTCGTGCTGGAACGCGAATCGCGGGCCCGCGCGGCCGGTCGCCGGATCTACGGCCGATTGCTCGCCACCCGGGTCAACCACAACGGCGCCGGAGCGCCGATCGCCGTGCCTAGCAGCCGCGCGCAGGAGCGACTGATCCGCGCGACGGTTGCGGCAGCGGATATTTCACCCGAGGTCGTCGGCATGATCGAAGGCCACGGCACCGCGACGGCGGTCGGCGATCCGCTGGAACTCGAGGCGCTGGACCGCGTCTACGGATCGGGCTCCGCGCGCCTGGGCTCGGTGAAATCGAATCTGGGCCACGCACAGGCGGCGGCGGGCATGCTCGGGTTGATCAAGGTGCTGCTCAGTGGTCTGCACGGACAGATCGCGCCGACCCGCTTCGCCGACAATCCGACCGGCAAGGTGGATTGGGACGCGACCGGCTTGCGGCTGGCGGCGAAACTCGAGGACTGGCAGCCGCACGACGGCGTGCGCTACGGGGCGGTGTCGTCGTTCGGGGTGTCGGGCACGAATGCCCATGCGCTGCTGGCCATTCCGGCCGAAGGGGAGAGTCATGTCTAGCTACCGCCTGCCCGACGGCAGCGTCCCGATCCTGCTGTCCAGCGACAACCCGGATCTGCTGGGACGGGAGGCGGCCGCCGTCGCGGACTACCTCGCCGACCATTCCGAGGTGACTCCGGACCGCCTGGCCGACATGCTGTTTCGCACCCGCTCACCGCGCCGCCATCGCGCTGTGGTGATTGCGGATGCGCAGACCGATGTGATCGCCGCGCTGCGTGCCGTCGCCGACGGCCGCCCGCATCCGGCGGTGGTGCGATCGGAGCGCGCCGCGACCGCGCAGCGCGTGGCCTACGTCTTTCCCGGCCAGGGCAGCCAGCACCCCGGTATGGGCGCGATGCTCTACGAGCACTCGTCGGCCTATCGCGATGCTGTCGACGAGTGCGACAAGGTCTTTCACGATCTCTACGGCTGGT
>NZ_JBIDDG010000110.1:0-1470 GCF_043205005.1 Micromonospora sp. NPDC047620
GATGAGCTACCCGTTCGGCGACCGGCCGCGCTACCTCGCGCTCGCGCCGTTGACGCATTCCGCCGGTGTGCTGACCTTTCCGATCCTGAGCCTCGGCGGCGAAGTCGTGATCATGCCGGCGCCCGACATCGGCGAATTCCTCGCGTCGATCGAGCGGCACCGCATAACCCACGCCTTCCTCCCGCCGACCGTTGTCTACGGCGTCCTCGACCATCCCGACCTCGACAGCCGCGACCTCGGATCACTGCGCTGTCTGTGGTACGGCGCGGCTCCCATGTCGCCGACCCGGCTCGAAGAGGCCCTGCATCGGATCGGACCCGTTCTCGGTCAGCTGTTTGGGCAGACCGAGGCCCCGAACATGATCGCCACGCTGGCACCGGCCGACCACTTCCGCCCGGACGGATCGGTGGCGACCGAGCGTCTCACGTCGGCGGGCCGGCCGACGCCATTGACCACCGTCGCCATCATGGACGCGGCGGGCACACTGCTTCCGCGCGGAGAGCGCGGCGAGATCGTCGTCCGCGGACCGCTGGTGATGGACGGCTATCACGAAAACCCCACGGCGACAGCGGAGGTCAGCGCCTTCGGATGGCATCACACGGGTGATATCGGTTATCTGGACGACGCCGGCTTCCTGTTCGTGGTCGACCGCGCGAAGGACATGATCATCACCGGCGGGTTCAACGTCTATTCGGCGGAAGTGGAGCAGGCCCTGTCGGCACATCCGGCGGTCAAGGATTCGGCGGTGGTCGGCCTCCCCGATGCCAAGTGGGGCGAACGCGTCACCGCCGCAATCGAACTCCGCGCCGGCCACGACACCGCAGGCGACGACATCATAGCCTTCGTCAAGCAACGGATCGGAAGTGTGAAGGCGCCCAAGGACATCGAGATCTGGAATGAGCTGCCTCGCTCGAAGGTGGGCAAGATCCTCAAGAACGAGGTCCGGGCGAAGATGCTGGACATGCGGACGACGTGAGCCCCGACGAGTGCCGGATCCAAAACATCATGTGGCCGGAGTCGTTGGGGGCGGCCTTATCGCGCCGTTCGGTCCGGTCGAGGTGAAATCCGAGCCTACGGGCGACGGCGGCGCTGCGAGTGTTGGCTGCGTCGCAGTGGATTTCGACCCGATCGATGCCGGGAAGGCGGAGCGCGGTCTCGGTCAGGGCTGCCGAGGCGCGGGTGATCACACCGCGACCGGTGTGGGCGATATGGCACCAGTAGCCGAGTTCGATTGCCCGGCAACCGACCCTGTCGTGCAAGTCGACACCCCCGAGCACGGTGTTGTCGCCGTCGAAGACGCCGTAGCGGAAAGATCCGCCATTGTCGGGCCAGCGTGCGATCTGCTCGATATGAGCGCGCTGACCGGCGAGCGTTGTCAGTTCGATCAGACTGTCGCCCCACCATGGACACAGATGATCGAAAGACGCCGTGATCGCTCGCCATCGCGCCGTCACGTCCTCGGGCTGCCAT
>NZ_JBIDDG010000111.1:0-1469 GCF_043205005.1 Micromonospora sp. NPDC047620
AGGGGGGGTGTCCCTATGGGTTTCGTCAAGCGGTGATCGGCGGTGTGGGGCGGGGTTGATAGGGGATCTTGTCGCGGAGCATGGCGAACAGGACGTCGCAGCGGCGTCGGGCGAGGCAGATGAGGGCGGCGTTGTGGCGTTTGCCTTGGGCGCGTTTGCGGTCGTAGTAGGCGCGGCTGACGGGGTCGGACAGGGCGGCGAACGCGGCGAGGAAGAAGGCGCGTTTGAGTTGTTTGTTGCCGCCCCTTGGTGGGTGTTCGCCGCGGATGCTGCTGCCGGAGCGGCGGGTGACCGGGGCCAGCCCGGCGTAGGCGGCCAGGTGCCCTGGGGTGGCGAAGGCGGTGCCGTCGCCGACTTCGAGCAGGATCCGGGCTGCGGTCCTGACGCCGATGCCGGGCATCGAGGTCAGGACCGGGGCAAGAGGGTGCGCATCGAGCATCCTGTCCACCTCAGCGGCGACCTGGTCACGTTGTTGCAGGACGTCGCGCAGGCTGTCGGCCAGCCGGGGCAGGATCGTCTCGGCTGCGGCGGTGCCGGGAACAACGACGGTCTGCTCGTCGAGGGCGGCCATGATCCGCTCGACCAGGCGTTCGCCCATGCGGGGTGCGTTCTTGCCGGCGATCGACACCAGTTTGCGGCGGCCGGCCTTGCGTAGCCCGGCTGGGCCGCCGCACCGCGACAGCAGTTCGAGGACGGCCTTGTGCTGGATGTTCTTGCCGAACGCTCGTTCCAGTGCGGGGTGGATCTGGGTGAGCAGACCGCGAATCCGGTTGGTCAGCCGGGTGGCCTCGCCGGCCAGGTCGTCGTCGAAGCCGACGAGGACTTCCAGCTCGGCCAGGGCCTCGTCGCCAACATCGACGCGGCGCAGCGTGTGCGGCAGCGTGCGAGCAGCGTCGGCGATCACGTAGGCGTCGCGGGCGTCGGTTTTGGCGGCGCCCGGGTGCAGGTCAGCGATCCGCCGCATCGCCAGACCGGGCAGGTAGGCCACCTGATGACCGCAGGCACGGGCGACCGCGACCGGCAGCGCACCGATGGAAGCCGGCTGGTCCACCACCACGAGAACCCGGCCGTGACGAGCGAGTTTGTCGAACACCTGCCGCAACTTGGCCTCAGTGTTGACCAACGCCGCGTCGTGCAGCCGCTTGCCGTCCCGGTTCAACGCGACAGCGTGATGGCCGTCCTTGCCGACATCGAGACCGAGAAACACCTGATAGTCGTCGCCGTGCACCGCATCGCCTCCCCGACACATCCACTGACCCGGTCGCCGATCTGGCGTCGACTGCCGGCAGCCACGTTACGAAGAGACCTACCCCAACACCGCAGGTGGCCGTGTCCCTATCAGCGGTCCATCGACGCCACCCGACCCGGCGACAACACCCCCCGGATCATCCGTACGACAGGGGCAGTAAGTCATACCGGGCCGGGCGACCGAGCAGTCCCCGGCTGGGGACGATCAAAAAGGTAACGGG
>NZ_JBIDDG010000112.1:0-1462 GCF_043205005.1 Micromonospora sp. NPDC047620
GTTCCTACTTACCGGCTGGGTCGACTCATCATGGTGGGCGAGCCGTTACCTGCTGCCTCGGCTGGCGTCGAGCGGGTGGTGGTGTACGCCCGGGTCTCGTCCGCCGACCAGCGCGCCGACCTTGACCGGCAGGTCGCTCGGGTCGTCACGTGGGCGACCGGGCAGAACCTGCCGGTGTCGCAGGTGGTGACCGAGGTCGGATCCACACTGAACGGGCACCGCAAGAAGTTCCTCGCCCTACTGCGTGACCCGACGGTCACGACCATCGTCGTGGAACACCGCGACAGGTTCGCCCGCTTCGGTGCCGCGTACGTCGAGGCGGCGCTGACCGCGCAGGGTCGCAAGCTGTTGGTGGTCGACCCGGCGGAGGTCGACGACGACCTGGTCCGGGACGTCACGGAGATCTTGACCTCGTTGTGCGCACGTCTCTACGGCCGTCGGGCTGCTGAGAATCGGGCGCGCCGGGCGGTCGAGGCCGCCACCACACAGGACCCGCCGTCGTGAAGGCGATACAGGCGTACCGGTTCGCTCTGGACCTGACGCCGTGTCAGGAGCGGGCGGTGCTGGCGCATGCGGGCGCGGCCAGGGTGGCGTACAACTGGGGCCTCGCCAGGGTGAAGGCGGTCATGGGCCAGCGCGCCGCCGAACGCTCCTACGGCACGCCCGACGAACTGCTGACTCCGGCCGTCGAGTGGAGTCTCGCCGCGTTGCGCAAGGCGTGGAACGCGGCCAAGTCGGATGTGGCGCCGTGGTGGGCTGAGTGCTCCAAGGAGGCGTACAACACCGGCCTGGACAACCTGGCGCGCGGCTTGAAGAACTGGTCCGACTCCCGGGCAGGCAAGCGCGACGGTCGGCGCGTGGGATTCCCGCGGTTCAAGTCCCGCCGTCGCACCACCCCCAGCGTCCGGTTCACCACCGGCGCGATCCGGGTGCAGCCGGACCACAAGCATGTCGTGCTGCCCCGGCTGGGCCGGCTGAAGACCCACGAGTCGACCCGCAAGCTCGCCCGCCGTATCGAGGCGGGCACGGCCCGGATCCTGTCCGCGACCGTGCGCCGTGACGGCGGGCGATGGCATGTCGCGTTCTGCGTCGAGGTCGAGCGGGCCGAGCGCACCCCGACGCGCCCGCAGGCGGTGGTCGGCGTCGATGTGGGGATCACCCACCTGGCGGTGTTGTCCACCGGCGAGATGGTGCCCAACCCCCGGCACCTGGACGAGGCGGCCCAGCGGATGCGGCGTCTCTCCCGGCAGATGTCCCGGCGCGTCGGGCCGGACCGGCGCACCGGTCAGCGGCCCTCGAATCGGTGGGAACGCGCCCGCCAGCAGGTCGCTCGAGCGCATGCGCGGGTGGCGAACCTGCGCCGTGACGGCCTGCACAAGCACACCACCCGGCTGGCCCGCACGTACGGCACGATCGTGGTCGAAGACCTCAACGTGGCCGGCATGCTGCGCAACCGGCGGCT
>NZ_JBIDDG010000113.1:0-1438 GCF_043205005.1 Micromonospora sp. NPDC047620
CCGGATCCGCGACCATCGCCTCCACCACCGACCGGAACATCCCCGCCAACCGCGCCAACCCCGCACCGTCGAACACCCGCGCGTCACCGACGAGGTCGAGGAAGCCGCTGGCCGCGGTGACCTGGAGGGCGAACTCGGTGCCGCCCTCGCCGGCGACGGCCTCGAAGCCGACCTGCTCCTCGCTGTCGGCGTTCGCGCGGCGGAACTCGGTGTAGTCGAAGACCACGTCGATCGGGTGGGCGTCCACACCGGTCAGCCGCCGCACCGCCGGCAACGGATACCGCCGGTGCGGCCACAACTCCACCTCACGGTCGAACACCGACCGCACCAGGTCCCGCCACGTCCGCGCACCCCGCGCGAACCCGAACGGCAGGATGTTGATGTACATCCCGTGCACCCGCTCCGCACCCCGCACCTCCGGCCGCGCGTCACACACCAGACCGGAGTGGAAGGCGGGTTCGTTGGTGAGCTGGCTCATCACCTTCAGGTGCGCCGCGTGCAGGACCGCCTTGACCGGTACGCCGACGGTGCTGGCGAGCCGGCGCAACGCGCCGTCCAGGTCGGCGATGTCCAGCGTGGCGCGGTGCACCCGCCGGGGGCCGGTGTCCGCGGTGGGTGCACCGGGCAGGGTGAGCTTCGGCCGGCCGGTCACCACCGTCCGCCAGTAGTCGGCGTCCGCCTCGGATCGCAGGGCCGTCAGCTCGGCGGCGACGAAGTCCGCGTACCGGACGGCCGCCGGCTCGACCGGGTCGGGCTGCTCGCCGCGCCGCCGCCGGTGGTACCCGCCGAGCAGGTCGGCCAGCAGGAGGTTGAGGTCCCAGCCCCCGGTGACCAGGTGGCTGACGGAGACGGTGAGCCACCAGGCCCGCTCGTCCTCGCGGTGCACGGCGACCCGCAGCAGCGGCGGCGGCTGCGCCGGGTCGAACGGCCGCTCCCGCTCCGCGGCGACGTACGCCGGGTGGTCGGCCGCGTCGGGGTGCACCGCAACCGGCACCTGCGCGTCGGCGTGCACCAGCTGCATCGGCATGGAGTAGCCGGTCAGGTCGAACGAGGTGCGCAGCGTCTCGTGCCGGGCGACCAGTTCCGCGAGGGTCGCGCGCAGCGGCGCGACGTCGAAGGGCAGATCGTCCTGGACCCGCATCGCGTGCACGATGTGGTATGGCGCGGTGGCCTCGTCCTTGGCGATCTCCACCGCCATGCCGACCTGGGCCTGCGTGGCCGGGTAGGCGTCGGTGAGGCCCGCAGGCAGGGCGGCCCGGTCGGCCTCGCTGATCAGGGCGAACGGAGCCACCGGGGTGAACGCCTCGACCGCGTCGGCGCCGCCGAGAGCCGCGGCCAGGCCACGGACCGTACGGTGCGCGAACACGTCCCGCACACTCGTCGGATAGCCGGCCGCACGCAACGTCCCGACCAGCGTCACCGCCAGCATCGAGTCACC
>NZ_JBIDDG010000114.1:0-1438 GCF_043205005.1 Micromonospora sp. NPDC047620
AAAGGTCCGGAATCATCCGGTATGCCTCGGCTTGCCAGTTGAACCAGTCGTGCACACCGACATTCGGGAACGAATACACCGCGTTGGTCGCGCCCAGCGTCGCCATCCGCACCTGGAACGCCCGGGTATTCGCCAATGCCAGCACCTCCAGCGGCGCACCGCGCATGATGTGGTCGGCGGCCGCCGGCAGTGGCAGGCCCAGGTCCTCCTGCGACGGCACACCGCTGCCGGCGGCGATCCAGAGCCGGGTGTTGTTCGCGATCAGGCGCGGCGCGAATACGAACGGGTCCATTCGCAACCACTGCGGGCCCCACGGCGGAGCCATCGAATCGACGTTGTAACCGCCCGCGTCGATCATCGCCATCCGAATCGCCTCCCGCATACCCGGCGCGGAAATGTTCAGATAGCCCGAGAACGAGCCCGCGTAGCTGAACTGGTCCGGGTGGTACGCGGCCAGGGTCAGGGCGGCGCTACCGCCCATCGACAGGCCGAAGACGCCGTTGCGGTGCGAGCTGAAGCCCAACCGCGAACTGAGGGCATTGGGCAGATCCTGGGTGAGGAAGCTTTCCCACTTGTAGGTGTTGACCTTGCCCAGCGTCTCGTTGTAGTTCGAGGAACCGGTCATCGCCGAGCCGGTCGAGGCCGAGCCGGACGAGCCGGCCGAACCGGTGTCGATGCCGAAGAAGTTGCTCGGCGCGTTCCAGTCGGCGTAGAAGCTCGACGGACCGCCGACCGGCATCACCACGTTGATATTGGCGTTGACCAACGCCGGGATGATGTTGGTTTCCTTCTCCCAGCCGCTGATGTCGCCCTGGGCGCGCATACCGTCGAGGGCGTACACCACCCGTCCGGTGTTGCCGTCGGCCGCACGGAAGATGCGCGACTTGATCGGGCCCATCGACGAATCGACCCAGAAGTCGATACCCGTCGGATTGAAGGCGGCGGCCGCATGTCCGGCCTCTGCCACCGACACCCCGAACGGCAGCAACGTCGCCAAAGCCACGCCCACCGCGGACCGCTTGAGCCACCCGGCTCGATGAGGCGCCGACGGCTGCTGCGACCGTCTCCGACGTCTCTGCTGCACCCATCGCACAGTCACGCCTCGCATATCCTGTCCGGCCTTTCCCGTAGCGCGGCCCGTCCGACCGCTGTTCTTCTCTGCGAATGATCACCCGTGCGCACACTGAGATGCGCCCCCGACGGACGTTCGTCACCGAGCGTATCGTGAAATCGATACATCGGCGTTATCAAACCGAGACTAATACACGACTTCTTCGTTGTCGTCGGCGGTCTAGTTCGGCACCGGGGGCGGTGTCGTCGGGTCCACCAGATGGCAACGCTGGATCTCGTATTTCGGCACCCGGTCGATTCGGTACTTCGCGAAATTCAGCGACTGGATGACATTGTGCTTGAACCGATCCCACGTCAGCGGGGCTCG
>NZ_JBIDDG010000115.1:0-1410 GCF_043205005.1 Micromonospora sp. NPDC047620
CACAACCTCGTCCGGGCTCGCCGTATACAGCCGCCGCGCCGCGTCCACCGATTCGATCCGGTCGCCTCGGCGAGCCGTGCAGAGCTTGTCTCCGTCCACGACCAGCACCACATCGGCGGAATCGGCGTCGAGGGCCGGTGTCTGCGGCGAGAGCGCGATGGTGCCGAGCGCCTCACCCTCGGCGAAGCTCGGCAGCCATCGCCGCGCCGGACCCGAATCGTCGAGCGCCTGCAACAGTGCCGGAATCACCGCGGCGGTCTCGATCACCGGGCCCGGCACCGCGGCCCGGCCGAATTCCCGGCACGCCACCACCAGGTCGATGGTCTCGGCGCCCATCCCGTCGTATTCCTCGGCCACGGCCAGGCCCAGAGCGCCGGCGCCGGCCAGTTGCCGGATCAGTGCCCGGCCGCCACGGGCGCCGCCGCCGTTCCAGTTGCGGATGACGGCGGGCGTGCCCGCGGCATCGCACATCTTGCGCAGGCTGTCGGCGAAGTCGCGTTGTTCGGGGGACAGTGCAAATCTCATCGATGGGTCCATTCGGGGGTGCGGCGCGGGGAGGCGGGGTGGCACATGGCGGATCTCAACGCGGTAGCCCGAGCAGGCGCTCGGCGACGATATTGCGCTGAATCTCGTTGGTACCGGCATAGATCGGGCCCGCTAGCGAGAACAGGTAGCCGTCGGTCCAGGCGCTGCTCTGCTCGGCCGAGGCGCCGAGCAGATCCAGGGCGGTCTCGTGCATCGCGATATCGAGCTCGGACCAGAAGACCTTGTTGATCGACGATTCCGCGCCGAGTTTGCCGCCCTCCGACAGTCGGGTCACGGTGCCGAGGGTGTTGAGCCGGTAGGCCTCCGCGCCGATCCACGCGTCGACCACGCGGTTGCGGGCCGCGGTGTCGGCCGGATCGGCGGTCTCGCGCCACAGCTCGATCAAGCGCGCGGCCGTGGCGTTGAACCGGCCCGGGCTGCGCAGCGACAGGCCGCGCTCGTTGCTGGAGGTGCTCATCGCCACCCGCCAGCCCGCGCCCGGTTCGCCGATCACATCGCGATCGGGGACGAAGACGTTGTCCAGGAAGATCTCCGCGAAACCGGGCTCGCCGTCGAGCTGCGGGATGGGCCGCACGGTCACACCGTCCGCGGACAGCGGGAACATCACATAGGTGAGGCCTGAATGCCGCGAAGCGGCCAAACCCTTACTGCGCCGCTCCTCCTCTGTTTCGCTGCGGAACAGGCCGAAAGCCCAGTCCGCGAACGAGGCTCGCGAACTCCAGGTCTTCTGCCCGTTGAGCACCCAGCCGCCCTCGACCCGCTTCGCGCTGGAGCGAATGCCCGCGAGGTCGCTCCCGGCCTCCGGCTCCGACCATGCCTGCGCCCAGATGTCGTCGGCGCGAGCCATTCTCGGCAGGATGCGCT
>NZ_JBIDDG010000116.1:0-1399 GCF_043205005.1 Micromonospora sp. NPDC047620
GGCGAGGTGCGGGTCGCGATCCGTGCGGCGGGGGTGAATTTCCGGGATGTGTTGGTGGGTCTTGGGGTGTATCCGGGTGGTGGGTCGGTTGGTGTGGAGGGTGCGGGGGTGGTGGTTGAGGTTGGTGAGGGTGTGGGGCATGTGGCGGTTGGTGATCGGGTGTTGGGGTTGTGGTCGGGTGGGTTTGGTTCGTCGACGGTGGTTGATGGTCGGTTGGTGGTGGGGGTTCCGGATGGTTGGTCGATGGAGCAGGCCGCGGGTGTGCCGGTGGTGTGGTTGACGGCGTGGTTGGGGTTGGTGGAGCTTGCGGGGCTTCGGGCGGGTCAGCGTGTGTTGGTTCATGCTGCTGCGGGTGGGGTGGGTATGGCTGCGGTGCAGTTGGCGCGGTGGTTGGGTGCTGAGGTGTGGGCGACGGCGAGTGAGTCGAAGTGGGATTTGGTGGATGTGCCGCGGGAGCGGTTGGCGTCGTCGCGGTCGACGGGGTTTGTGGATGTGTTTGCGGGTGGGTTTGATGTGGTGCTCAACAGCCTGGCGGGTGAGTTTGTGGACGCGTCGGTGGGGTTGTTGCGTCCGGGTGGTGTGTTGTTGGAGATGGGTAAGACCGATGTTCGTGGTGTGGGTGATTTCCCGGGGGTTCGTTATGTTCCGTTCGACATGATCGAGGCGGGGCCGGAGCGGCTGGGTGGGATGCTTCGCCGGCTCATGGAACTCTTCGATGACGGCACGCTGACGCCGGTGCCGGTGACTGCGGTGCCGGTGCAGCGGGTTCGGGAGGTGTTGCGGGATCTGGGTGCGGGTCGCACGACTGGTAAGCGGGTGTTGACGATTCCGCGGCGTCTGGATCCGGATGGCACGGTGCTGATCACCGGTGGTACGGGTGGGCTTGGTGTGTTGGTGGCTGAGCATTTGGTGCGTCGGCATGGTGTGCGGAAACTGGTTTTGGCCAGTCGTTCTGGTGTGACTGACCGGCTTGCTGGTTTGGGCGCCGAGGTGCGTGTCGTGGCGTGTGACGTCACTGATCGGGCGGCGTTGGCGGAGTTGGTCGGGGGCATCGACCGGTTGACGGGGGTGGTGCATGCTGCTGGTGTCATCGACGACGGCATCATCGAGACTCTGACTCCGCAGCGTCTGGACGCTGTTCTGGCGCCGAAGCTCCAGGCCGCGTTGTGGTTGGACGAGTTGACCCGTGATCGTGATCTGGCCTTGTTCGTGTTGTTCTCCTCGGTTGCCGGGGTGATCGGCAATCCGGGGCAGGGTAACTATGCCGCCGCGAATGCTGGTCTGGACGCTCTCGCCGCGATCCGGCAGCGGGCCGGTCTGCCGGCCACGTCCATCGCCTGGGGACTGTGGGAACACACCACCGGCATGACCGCCCACCTACAACACCGCGACCGCGCCC
>NZ_JBIDDG010000117.1:0-1398 GCF_043205005.1 Micromonospora sp. NPDC047620
GTATTTGCTGTTCGAGCGTTTGATCATGCGGGCCTTGATGCGTAGGCGGCGTTCGGGCAGCAGATGGGCCAGGACCTGGGCTCCGATGACGCCGACAAGATCGATGATGGTGTCGGTGATGACACCAGCGGCGTGGACGACCTGATCGCGGGCGGCGTTCAGCGCGGTGGTGAAGCTGGCCCGGTCCGGGTCGAGACCGGGACGGCTGTCGGTGGCGTCGACCATCGCGGTGCGCAGGAGCTGGTAGGTGATCAGCAGAGCGTGGATTTCCTGATCGACGCCGTCAGGGGTGCGTGCTCGCAGGACTCGTCCGCCGAGGATGCTGGATTTCAGTTCGAGGTAGGCGGTTTCGATCTCCCAGCGCTGGTGGTAGAGCGTGATCAGCTGCGCGGCGGGGTGGAGGTCCGGGTCGAGCAGCGTGGTCAGGAGCCGGTAGTCACTGGTGCGGGTGCCGTCGCTGGTGGTGATCGTGATCCGGGCTTCCAGCACGCGGATGGGCTGCCCGGCGATGACTGACAGCCAGGATCCGTCGTGGTGGCGGCGTGCCGGCGGGAGTTTGCGGCCGTTCTTGCAGCGGATCAGCAGGTGCGCGCCTGTCGCGGCGAGGGTTTTCATGAGTTCGGCGGCGGCGTAGTTACGATCGGCCAAAAGCAGCATGCCGGGCCGCAGGCTGCGCGCCAGGCAGCGGGCCTGGTCGAGTTCACCGATGCTCAACGGGTCGAACACGGCGTCGAGCACCGAGCGGGTGCCGCAGGTCAGCAAGGCACTCAGCCGCAGCGCCGGGTAGCCCGATCCGCCATGGTTACCGCGCTTCTTGCCGTAGCGGCCGGTGTTGGCGGCGCTGTCCGCGGCTGTCAGCTGGGTTCCGTCGATCACGCAGGTCAGCAAACCGTGCCAATAGACGGCGTGAGTGGCTGTTGTGGCGGCCGGCCCGCGCAGCAGGTCGAACAAGGCTCGTAACGGCGCTGTTCCCAGACGCTGCCGGGCCTGACGCAGAGCACTGCCGGACGGGGTACTCAAGCTCAGGCCGGCGAGCCCCGCGGTCAGCCGCTGCCACACCTGCCGGTAGCCCAGATCAGCGAACAGACAGCCCGCGAGCAGTAGATACACCACGACGCGGGCGGGTAGCAGCCGCACCCGCGACTGCATGCCGCCGGTCGCGGCCAGGACATCATCAACCATCTCGAACGGCATCAGGCGGGTCAGCTCACCGAGATGTCCCGGCGCGAACACCCCCGCGGCTACCTTCACCGTCCGAGTTATGGCAATCTGGTCAGCCAGCGGAGCTCCAGTTTTCAGGGCGTCTTAGAGTGACCACCCTCTATACCGGAGCTCCGCTGCTTCGTCTCTACGACACGCTTGACAGCCCACCACACCGCCTAACTGAACGGCGTTGTG
>NZ_JBIDDG010000118.1:0-1396 GCF_043205005.1 Micromonospora sp. NPDC047620
TGGACTGGCCGGCGTCTCGGGCAGCACCCTGGTCGTCAACCTGCCCGGCACGCGCGACGCCGTTCGCGACGGCATGGCCACGCTCGGTCCGCTGGTGAGCCGGGTCGTCGACGAACTGTCCGGATTGGCGGAATAATCGCGGTATGACCGACCGGCCGGCGGGGGCGCAGCGCCCGGACGATTCGCATTCCGCGGAACGCCCGGCGATGGGGCGCACCCGTTCGGCCGCCGAGTCCGCGCGCCTGGCGCGGATCTTCGGCGAGGCGCTGCCGCGCACCAGCAGCGACGAGCGCGCCCCCGACGGTGAGTTGCCCCGCTCCGGGGACGACTGGCTGCGCGCGCAGGTCCCGCCACATCACGGATAGTCGGACTCTGCGGTGTCTCGGATGTCGAGGCATGTCACTGTCCCCTGTCGGCAGCCGTGAATCTCGACGTTCATCGCGGCCGACCGCAAGAACCTGATGAGAGAAATATGAATACGAACGGTCGGGTCTGGGGTGCGCGCATCGCCGGCATCGGTGCCGTGGCGACCGCCGCGCTCGGCCTGTTCTCCACCGGCGCCGCCAATGCCGGCACCTTCGTCCCGCTGCCCGGCGGCGACCTGTCCAAGACGCTGTCCGACGGCACCGTCGTGCATGTCCGGCTGGACGGCGAATCCGCGACCATCGATCCGGCGATCGTTGTCCCGGCGGTGCACCGCACTGCCCGGGTCTCGGGTAACGCCCATGTCGAACTGTCCGGCGACACCACCGTCGTGGGCGGCAGCATCTACCCCGGGTACACCGTGGGCTGCCAGGTCGACATCTCCGGTGTCGGCGTCGACGGCGGTCCCGGCGCGAGCATGGATTGGAGCGACGGCGAGAACGCCAAGCCCGACGCCGGCGGAAATATCGGCGGCAACCTGATTCTCGCGCCGGGCCAGGCGAAGTCGTTCTATGTCCTCGACATCGAGGAGAAGGACGACGTCGCCCAGGATGTGCACAAGCCCCGCAACAAGTTCCGGGGTGACAGCGGTTCGGTGGCCTGGTCCGACGAAACCATCGGCCTGACCGGATGTGGCGGTGACGCGCAGGCGCGCGCATTCGTCAGCGTCGAGGTCGAGACCGACAACGTCATCTCATGGGTGACGCTGTGGGGCGAGCCGTTCAGCCTGGGCTGAGCTCGAGCCGGATACACCTGGCGGCCTGCGGATTCGATCTCAGAACTCGTGCCGGCCGCCGGCGCTCTTGCTGCCTTCCGAGAGCAGATCGCGGATCTCGACGAGCAGTGCGACCTCGGTCATCACCGCTTCCTTCTCGGTGCCGAATCGCTTCATCAGGCGGCCCGCCGGCAGGATCAGGATGAAGTACAAAATCGCCGCGATGAGAATGAAGTTGACCACGGCGGTGACGATCGG
>NZ_JBIDDG010000119.1:0-1379 GCF_043205005.1 Micromonospora sp. NPDC047620
CGCGCACGAGGGGTCAAAGCGGCGTTAGCGTGGGACACGAAGGCCTCCTGTTGCCGGAGCGGTTCCTAGACAGCTCCACTCCACAACCGGAGGCCCTCACCTGCCTACGACATCAGATCGTGTCGTCACACAATCTCGACCAACGTCCCTGGGCAGTACACCTAGTACGTGGCTACGCCGAGCGGCTCGCGGAGGAGTACGAGTTGCCCTCGTAATCTTTGGGCCAACAGCAGTACACGCCGGGCGGCCCTCGCGACTGAACATCCGGATCTGCCGCGAGTCGCGCGCCGACAGGGCGCGTGCTCGCCGCTGGCGACTGGCGTACGGGCAGGATTGACTACGAGTCTTGGACGAGGAAACACCCGTGCCGGCCGTCGGTGGAGATGAACGCGAACGCCACCGGTGCGGCGCCGAGGTTGAGGTAGAACGGTTTCCAGTTCGCATCGAGGCGCAGTAGGGGCCGCCACGGCCCGCTCTTGGGCCAGTCGTGCTCGTTGAGCATCAGCGCCGTCCCGCCGATCTTGTCCTGGTCCAGTGCCTGGAAGTAGCGGTCCCGTTCGTCTGGCGGCAGCGCCATGTAGGCGTCGTACGGCAGGTGCTCGGGGTCCTCGCCGCGGATCAGCTCGACGGTGTACTCCGCCGGCGACCCGTCGCCGTGGTAGATGGTTGGGCCGCTGGTCAGTGGGCTGGTCGCCCCGTCGAAGACGCCGCCGGGCTGGATAATGACGGCGTTCTCGCCGCTTTCGGGGAAGATGACGTCCGGGTCGAAGTGCTCCACGTCGCTGCCGTGGTCGCCATGGGTGACGAACACGTAGGCCAGCCGCCCCGGGCCGGCACCGGCGAGTTCGGGCTCCAATGCGATCTGGCAGACGAACCGCATCGGGGTGTCCCAGCCTTGGCTGACCGGCCACTGCGGTCCGGTAAGCCAGACGGGCTGACCGCCGAACTTGGTGACCGGCTCGGTCACCGGTGCCTTGGCTTGGTGATAGTTCGCGATCCGCCATACGGCAGCCATGGCGGCGACCGTAGCAGATAGCCCCAGCACCCGGCCCGCAGCCAATCGTGACAGCGCTGGTCGGGTGATGGCGGGTCGACAGCGATGATCGCCGGTAGATATAGCCTCAACCTCGACCTGCTCCTGAACGTGTCCTCATTTGCCGCTGATGGCGCGTCTCGACCGGTGTCGAGGATCGCATGCCCCAGCGATAGGCGGCACGCCAGTTACGCGCCGTGACAGCCGAGCCCCGGAGAGAGCCGGCCAACTGTCATCCTTCAAGTGAAGTCTGAGGTGTACCAAGGATCCTGGACATGTCCTCCGAGTTGAGAGGATGAGTCCATGCCCGAGCAGCGTCGTCGGTTCAGCCCGCAGTTCAAGGCCG
>NZ_JBIDDG010000121.1:0-1355 GCF_043205005.1 Micromonospora sp. NPDC047620
CACCCACCGGTACCGGCCGTAGCCGTTCATCCAGCACGAAGAGTGCTGCTGGGGGTACCGGTGAGCCGATCGGTGGTGTTCCGGATTCAGGTGCCAAGGGTGGGGTTAGGGTGACGCACATGGTGGTTTCGGTGGGTCCGTAGCCGTTGATGACTGTGTGTTCGGGTGCCCAGCGGTCTACTACCTGGGCGGGGCAGGTTTCACCGCCGAGTATCAGTGTCAGCGGTTCCAGGTCGTGTGGCGTGAGCATTGCTGCAGCGGTGGGGGTTTGGGTCAATACGGTGACGTGTTGGGCGGCGAGGACGTCGTGGAAGTCGCTGGGGGAGAGGGTGATCGAGTCGGGTATGACGACCAGTCGGCCGCCGTGGAGTAGCGGGCTCCAGATTTCCCATACGGAGACGTCGAAGGCGAGTGAATGACACTGTGCCCACACCTGTTCCGACGCGGGTGTGGGGCCGGTGTTCAAGGTTGTCAGTAGTTGGGTGACGTTGCGGTGAGTGGTGGCTACGCCTTTGGGGATCCCGGTGGTGCCGGAGGTGTAGATGAGGTAGGCGATGGTGTCCGGGCGTGGCGCCGGGAGCGCGGTGCTGGGTTGGCTGTGGATTGCGGGGTCGTCGACATCGATGATCGGTATGTCGATTCCGTCGAGTCGTCCGGCCAGATCGGCGGTGGTGATCACGGCCGCCGGTGTGGCGTCGGCAATCATGAATTCGATTCGTGCTCTTGGGTGTTCGGGATCGATGGGCAGGTAGGCCGCCCCCGTCTCGAGTACCGCGGTGATGGCGGTGATGGCTTGTGCCGAGCGTTGCATCAGTAGCCCGACCACGCATCCGGGACCCACACCGTGGCCGCTGAGCAGGTGCGCCAGCCGATTCGAGGTCTCGTCCAGTTGCCGGTAACTGTATGAACGATCGCCGCAGCTCAACGCTGTCGCGTTGGGAGTGCGGGCGACCTGTTCGGCGAACAGTTTCGGCACCGACTTCATCGACGGTGGGCGCGTACGCAATACGGCACGGTTGCCGATCTCGTCCAGCCGGGTGTGTTCGGTCTCGTCGAGCAGATCTATCGATGACAGTGGTTGTTCCGGGTTGGTGGTGACGGCGTTCAGTGTTCGTTCGAGCCGTTGGATGAGTGTCTCGATGGTGGTGGCGTCGAAGATGTCGGTGCGGAATTCCACTGCTCCGCCGAGTCCGGCGGGTTCGCCGGTGTCGGTGAAGCGTTCGCCGAGGGAAAACGCTAGGTCCATGCGGGCGGTGTGGGTATCCACCGGAAGCGAGGTGATCTGGAGGTCGTCCAATACCAAACCGGCTGCGGGGTCGTTGTTTCCGGTGAAGTTCTGCCAGGCCAGCAGCACT
>NZ_JBIDDG010000122.1:0-1343 GCF_043205005.1 Micromonospora sp. NPDC047620
GTTCAGCAACTACACGCACTGGCTGCTGCAGCAGTGCACCCTGCCCGGCGGCGGAACCGAGCCGTGCCCCACCGGCAACCTGGGTTCGCAGTTCTGGGCGGCCATCGGGATCACCCTGCTGTTCACGGTGATCACCGTGACGCTCGAGGCGACCATCGGCCTCGGCATGGCGACCGTGATGGGCAAGACCTTCCGCGGCCGCGCGCTGCTGCGTGCCGCGGTGCTGATCCCCTGGGCCATCCCGACCGCGGTGACCGCCCGGTTGTGGGAGTTCATGTTCCAGTACAACGGCGTGGTCAACCGGGTGCTGCACACGCACATCCTGTGGCAGACCGATCCGTGGTGGTCGCGATTCGCGGTGATCATCGCCGACGTCTGGAAGACCACCCCGTTCATGGCGTTGCTGATTCTCGCCGGACTGCAGGTGATCCCGAACGACGTGTACGAGGCGGCCAAGGTCGACGGCGCCTCCGCATGGCAGCGCTTCACCCACATCACGCTGCCGCTGCTGAAGCCCGCACTGCTGGTCGCGGTGCTGTTCCGGACCATGGACGCGCTGCGCCTCTACGACCTGCCGGCCATCATGATGCAGGGCAACCCGGCGACCCGGACCATTTCGATCCTCGTGGTCGATCAGGTGCGGCAGGGCTCCAACAGCGCGGCCGCACTGTCGGTGCTCACCTTCCTGATGATTTTCGCGGTGGCATTCGTGCTGGTGAAGATACTGGGCGCCAATGCGGTGGCGACGCAGGAAGAACAGCGGAAGGCACACTGATGACCACTGCTACCTCTGGGCGCAAACCGTGGCGGTCCGCGCGGGTGTACGTCGGTGCGCTGATCGTGCTGATCTGGGGTCTGGCCCCGTTCTACTGGATGGCGGTGACCGCCTTCCGCGATCCGGGCTACACCTTCGACAACACCCCGTGGCCCACCCACCTCACCTTCGAGAACTTCCGCAACGCGTTCGACACCAGCCGCGGCAACGACTTCGGGCGGGCGCTGACCAACAGCGTCGTCATCGGCGCGACCACCACCGTGATCGCACTGCTGATCGGCATGATGGCCGCCTACGCCCTGGCGCGCATGGCCTTTCGCGGTAAGACCCTCGTCGCCGGCTTGATCCTGAGCGCCTCGATGTTCCCGGTGGTCGTCCTGGTGACGCCGCTGTTCCAGCTGTTCACCAACATCGGCTGGATCGGGCACTACCAGGCGATGATCATCCCGAACATCTCGTTCGTGCTGCCGATGACGGTCTACGTCCTTGCCTCGTTCTTCGCCGAGCTGCCCTGGGAGCTCGAGGAAGCGGCCCGGATCGACGGCGCGAGCCGCTTCCAGGCGTTCCG
>NZ_JBIDDG010000123.1:0-1317 GCF_043205005.1 Micromonospora sp. NPDC047620
GCACGGGGTTGTTCTGTCGAATCGGTAGTCGAATCGATGGTCAGGGGTGGATTCGACAAGGATGTGGCCTCGGCGGCGGTGCGTGCCGTGCTGGCGGGAGAGGCCCCAGGCTCTTCGTCCTACGAGTACGACACGTGTCCCGTTTCGCCGGATCCAATTGTTCACGCGCACGACCGCGAGATCTACTCCTTATTGCGGGTGGAGCGGCCGCAGCTGATTCTGTTCGGCAATGTGCTCTCCGCCGACGAATGCGATCAGGTGATCGAGCTGTCCCAAGGCAAATTGCAACGGTCCACGATCGTCGACCCCGAAACCGGGCATACGGAGACGATTCAGAATCGCTCCAGCGAAGGCACATATTTCACGTTGTCCGAGAACCCATTGATCGACCGACTCGATCGGCGAATCTCCGCCCTGATGAACTGGCCATTGGAAAACGGCGAGGGACTGCAAATTCTGCGGTACGGGGTCGGGGGCGAGTACCGTCCCCATTTTGACTACTTTCCACCGGACCAACCGGGGCACGCCGCTCATCTCGTTCGCGGCGGACAGCGCACGGCAACACTCCTGGTATATCTCAACGACGTCGAACGCGGCGGGGAAACTGTCTTTCCCGAGGCAGACATTTCGATTTCCCCACGCAAAGGCAATGCCGTTTATTTCCGATACTTCAATAACATCGGACAGCTCGACCCGGTCACAAAGCACGCCGGAGCGCCGGTCCTCGCCGGCGAAAAATGGATCATGACCAAGTGGATGCGCCGCTACCCCTATTCTGGTTGAGATGCGGATTGATCGCGCACACGCCACCGGTAGCCGGTCCCCGCCGGCGCACGACAGCGGGGCCCGAACATGTCGGTGTCGCGTGGGAGAATCGACTCCGTTCGTTGGAATCGGGGGGTGGAAATGAACGAGCAATCCGGGCGTCGGCGCGAGCAATCCGGGCGTCGGCCCAAGGGGCTGGGGAAGCGGGCATGGCTCACCACGCAGTTCGTGCGGCGAATTCTGCGCACGCTGGCGTGGTCGAATGTCGTGCGCGTCACCGTGACGGGGCGAGAGCTGGTGCCGAAGTCGGGGCCGGTGATCGTGGCGAGCAATCACATCTCGATGCTGGACGCGGTATTCCTGTGGGGAGCGTTGCGGCGCAGGGCAATTGCCATCGCGATGGCCGAGCTGTGGTCGTGGCCGGTGGTCGGGTGGCTGGTGCGGCGCCTGGGGCATATTCCGGTGGTGCGGCGCGACAGTGTGTCCGGGCAGTCGGCGATGGCGCAGGCGGAACAGATTCTGCGGCACGGCGGCGTGCTGATCATCTATCCC
>NZ_JBIDDG010000124.1:0-1312 GCF_043205005.1 Micromonospora sp. NPDC047620
GGTACTATTTCACTCCCCTCCCGGGGTACTTTTCACCTTTCCCTCACGGTACTAGTCCGCTATCGGTCACCAGGGAGTATTCAGGCTTACCGGGTGGTCCCGGCAGATTCACAGCAGATTTCACGGGCCCGCTGCTACTCGGGTATCAATCACACAAGCCGTCGCGTTTTCGCTTACCGGACTCTCACCGTCTACGGTTGGCCGTCCCAGACCAATTCAGCTAACACAACGGTTTCTGACTTGCGCTCCTCACGGCAGTGAGAAGAAGAAAGACCCCACAACCCCGCATAGACAACGACTGCCGTCTATCACATCTACACGGTTTAGCCTCTTCCGCTTTCGCTCGCCACTACTCACGGAATCACTATTGTTTTCTCTTCCTGTGGGTACTGAGATGTTTCACTTCCCCACGTTCCCTCCACACCGTCTATATATTCAACGGCGGGTAACACGACATCACTCGTGCTGGGTTTCCCCATTCGGAAATCCTCGGATCTCAGCTCGGTTGACAGCTCCCCGAGGCTTATCGCAGCCTCCTACGTCCTTCATCGGCTCCTGGTGCCAAGGCATCCACCGTACGCTCTTACACACTTACTAACAAAGATGCTCGCGTCCACTGTGCAGTTCTCAAACAACACACCCACCCAAACCGGAATTTCAGGACCAGCACCCTCGAAGAAGGCCGGTATCTCAGAAGATCTGAGCGGATCGTATTTTTTGCCTGGAAAGAACGTCTGTTCTTTCAGGACCCAACAGTGTGTCGATATATTCACCGCGGTCCCGGACAGAGCCGGCACCTTGGTGCGATGAAGCTTGTCAGCGTTCCACCCATGAGCTTCCGCGGTCCCACTGACGGGGACACAAACGGTCTCTGGCACAACCACTTTCACCTGTGTGAAGCGTCGTGCAGAAGTGCTCCTTAGAAAGGAGGTGATCCAGCCGCACCTTCCGGTACGGCTACCTTGTTACGACTTCGTCCCAATCGCCAATCCCACCTTCGACGGCTCCCTCCACAAGGGTTAGGCCACCGGCTTCGGGTGTTACCGACTTTCATGACGTGACGGGCGGTGTGTACAAGGCCCGGGAACGTATTCACCGCAGCGTTGCTGATCTGCGATTACTAGCGACTCCAACTTCACGGGGTCGAGTTGCAGACCCCGATCCGAACTGAGACCGGCTTTAAGGGATTCGCTCCACCTCACGGTATCGCAGCCCTCTGTACCGGCCATTGTAGCATGTGTGAAGCCCTGGACATAAGGGGCATGATGACTTGACGTCGTCCCCACCTTCCTCCGAGTTGACCCCGGCAGTC
>NZ_JBIDDG010000125.1:0-1308 GCF_043205005.1 Micromonospora sp. NPDC047620
GAGTGAGAAACTCGTCCGCCGAATGACCAAGGGTTCCTGGGCCAGGTTAATCCGCCCAGGGTGAGTCGGGACCTAAGGCGAGGCCGACAGGCGTAGTCGATGGACAACGGGTTGATATTCCCGTACCCGTGTATCCGCGCCCAATGGCGAATCATCTGTGCTAACCATCCAAATGTGGACGGATCTCCTTCGGGAGGCCTGAAGCGGCTGCATGGGACCCTGGGTGTAGTAGTCAAGCGATGGGGTGACGCAGGAAGGTAGCTGGGCCCGGTGGTGGATTACCGGGTGTAAGCCTGTAGGGCGTTGTGTAGGCAAATCCGCACAACATGTGCCTGAGAGGTGATGCGTAGCCGGTTGAGGTGAATTCAGTGATCCTATGCTGCCGAGAAAAGCCTCTAGTGAGTTGGTACACGGCCCGTACCCCAAACCGACACAGGTGGTCAGGTAGAGAATACTAAGGCGATCGAGATAACTGTGGTGAAGGAACTCGGCAAAATACCTCCGTAACTTCGGGAGAAGGAGGGCCCGATCTGGTGATGAGTCTTGCACTCGGAGCTGGGTTGGGTCGCAGAGACCAGAGAGAAGCGACTGTTTACTAAAAACACAGGTCCGTGCGAAGTCGTAAGACGATGTATACGGACTGACGCCTGCCCGGTGCCGGAAGGTTAAGAGGACCGGTTAGCGGAGCAATTCGCGAAGCTGAGAATTTAAGCCCCGGTAAACGGCGGTGGTAACTATAACCATCCTAAGGTAGCGAAATTCCTTGTCGGGTAAGTTCCGACCTGCACGAATGGCGTAACGACTTCTCTGCTGTCTCCACCACAGACTCGGCGAAATTGCATTACGAGTAAAGATGCTCGTTACGCGCGGCAGGACGAAAAGACCCCGGGACCTTCACTATAGCTTGGTATTGGTGTTCGGTACGGTTTGTGTAGGATAGGTGGGAGACTGTGAAGCGGGCACGCCAGTGTTCGTGGAGTCGTCGTTGAAATACCACTCTGGTCGTATTGGACCTCTAACCTCGGGCCATGATCTGGTTCAGGGACAGTGCCTGGTGGGTAGTTTAACTGGGGCGGTTGCCTCCCAAAATGTAACGGAGGCGCCCAAAGGTTCCCTCAGCCTGGTTGGCAATCAGGTGTTGAGTGTAAGTGCACAAGGGAGCTTGACTGTGAGACTGACAGGTCGAGCAGGGACGAAAGTCGGGACTAGTGATCCGGCACCGGCATGTGGAAGCGGTGTCGCTCAACGGATAAAAGGTACCCCGGGGATAACAGGCTGATCTTCCCCAAGAGTCCATATCGACGGGAT
>NZ_JBIDDG010000126.1:0-286 GCF_043205005.1 Micromonospora sp. NPDC047620
ATTGTGTGCGCGGCATGCGATGTGGAGGTGGTCGAGCCGGAGGTTACCTATGCGCGGGCGCGACCCACTATTCCTTCGGATCCGGCCTCGGCTCCGCGTGATCCGAGGGGCGAGTCGGGTGATTGAGATGTCTGGCTGGGGTTTGGTCGCATCGGTGGTGACGGTTGTCGGTGTGGCGGCGTTGGCGGTGGCAGGTGTCTCCTGTGCTTGGCCGGATGTCGGGGGCGATCAGAGGTTCGGCGAAGCCACACTTCCTGCTGTGAAAGCCGTTGTGCGTCCAGACATT
>NZ_JBIDDG010000126.1:296-1308 GCF_043205005.1 Micromonospora sp. NPDC047620
CGGTGCCGACAGTGGTGGAGGCGCACGAGGATATGCAGCTGCACTTGGAATGTGATCCCGGCTTGTGCGCTGCGAAGGCGGTAGCGATGAGGACTCTCGTGGCCGCCGGGCGGGTGAGGCCGGACCGATCCCGGCGGCTGTGAGAGTCGGCGTCCTGCTTCGCGCACCGCGGTGTGCCCGGCCGGTGGTCGGGTGTCAGGCCGCGCTGGTGTCGGGTGGGCGCGAACGCGACTGCAACCAACGCTCGTGCTGTTCGCGTTCGCGTTGTCGGCGTTGCAGTCGTTCCCGTTCGTCACGTAGGTGGACGCGCGTGAGTATCGCTGCCAGGAGTTCGTCGGGGTGATGGCGGTGGTTGATGCGGGGTGTCCGACTGGGGTCGATGTGTTCGGGTGCGATCCAGGCGGTGCGGCCCGGGAACGGGGAAAGCTCGTTCTGTGCAACGGTTTTCCAGCCGCCGGGTCCGTCGTGGATCAGGGCGTGGCAGGCGTCGCAGGCGAGGACGAGGTTGGTGATGTCGGTGGGGCCGCCTTTGGCGTAGTCGCGGATGTGGTGGGCGGCGCAGAGGCTTGCGGGGGCGTCGCAGCCGGGGCGGGAGCAGCCGCGCAGGGCGGCGATCAGCGCCAGGCGTTGGGTCGGGGAGGCGAGTCGTTTCATGCGGCCGAGGTACAGGGGGAGTCCGGCGTGGTCGAAGATCGCCAGGTAGGGGCGGGATCGTTCGGCCAGTCGCAGCGCCTCGCGGATCGGCACGACGCCGCCGGTGGCTGTGGTCGCGGCACCCGAATCCTTCTCCAGGTCCTCGAGTTTCATCGTCAGCACGGTGGTCACCGGCATGCCGCGGTGGCGGCCGAGGTCTTCGGCGATCAGGCCGGAGCGCAAGACCGCGGTGAGTGCGTCGTGGTTGCGTTGGGCGGCGCTGCGGTGATCGGCTCGCGCTGCCTCGGCCAGCATCGCCGGGTCGGCGGTGTCGATATCGACGGCGGGGCTGTTCGGGTCCTCCGGGTTGCAGACGCCG
>NZ_JBIDDG010000127.1:0-1303 GCF_043205005.1 Micromonospora sp. NPDC047620
CTGTCCGGAGTCAGCCTGGTGACCTCCGACGCGCACGCCGGGCTGGTCGCCGCGATCGGCGCCACGCTGCCGGGCGCGGCCTGGCAACGATGCAGGACGCATTACACGGTGAATTTGATGTCGATCACTCCGAAATCGTCGTGGCCGTGGGTGCGCACGTTGTTGCACTCGGTGTTCGACCAGGCCGACGCCGAATCGGTTACCGCGCAATATGATCGGATGCTCGACGCGCTCGGCGAGAAGCTGCCGAAGGTCGCCGCTCACCTCGACGCTGCACGCGCGGATCTGCTGTCGTTCACCGCGTTTCCGAAACAGATCTGGCGCCAAATCTGGTCGAACAATCCTCAAGAGCGGTTGAACAAGGAAATCCGCAGGCGCACCGACGTCGTCGGGATATTCCCGGACCGCCAAGCCATCATCCGCCTCGTCGGCGCCGTGCTCGCCGAGCAGCACGATGAATGGATCGAAGGCCGCCGCTACCTCGGCCTCGACGTCCTGGCCCGATCCCGCGGCCTCACCGACCCCACCGACGAACAGGAGGACACCACCACTCCAGCACTGACCGCCTGACCGAACAGGATCACGCGGCAATCACCCCGATACACCACGCAATTGGACTTGACCCCGGGCCGCTTGCGGCAGCGAGAGACCCGCGGCAATCACCCCGCAACCCCACCATCACCCTCAACACCACCCACTCACCACATCATCACACCCCCACACATTCACACCCACATCCCACTCATACACATAACCCCAACTCCCCTCTCCCCCATAACCCCTCAACCCCATATCCACACACCACACGCAGACCTCCTGCACTCTGGCTGAGAGTTTCCTTACGACCTGGGGAAACGGCAAGAATTGATACAAACTCAGTCCCTTCCAGCCCTCGTGATCCGAATGTCGTTGGGTGTCTGATGGATACGTGACAGCGACGCTGCACAAAATTCTCGCCGGCACCAGCTACCTGTACTACCAACGCCAGGTAGCCGCCGCCGATGCCACCGACCTCGGCACATCCAGCCTGGCCGACTACTACTCCACCCGCGGCGAAGCACCCGGAACCTGGCACGGCACCGGCCTTGCCTCCCTGGGTATTTCAGTCGGCGACCACGTCACCGAGGACCAGATGCGGTGCCTGTTCGGCCTCGGCCGACATCCCAACGCCACCGCCATCGAATACGAGATCGTCACCGAAGCGATCGCGAAAAGCGCCAAACCCAAAGACGCTGTGCACGCGTCAAAACAAGCCAGCCGACTCGGGACGGCCTTCCCCGCCCGCCTCGGCGACAACACCTTC
>NZ_JBIDDG010000128.1:0-1302 GCF_043205005.1 Micromonospora sp. NPDC047620
CTGGCCCAGACTCTGCACGGTTTGCAGAAATCGCTGATCATCGGCATCTGCGTGGCCGTGCTGACCTCGCTGGTCGCGGTCACCGCGGGGTCGATCGCGGGTCTGCTCGGCGGCTGGACCGACCGCGCGATCATGTGGCTGGTCGACCTGCTGCTGGTGGTTCCCAGCTTCATCATCATCGCGATCTTCGCCCCGCGCACCAAGGGCAGCAGTTCGATTCTGCTGCTGATCGTGTTGCTGGCCGGGTTCAGCTGGATGATCAGCGCCCGCATCGTGCGCGGATTGACGCTGAGCCTGCGCGAACGCGAATTCGTCCGTGCGGCACGGTATATGGGCGCTTCGACGCGTTCGGTGATCGTCACCCACATCGTGCCGAATATCGCCTCGATCCTGATCATCGACACCACTCTTGCCGTCGGCGCGGCGATCATGTCCGAAACGGGTTTGAGCTTCCTCGGATTCGGTGTGCAACCGCCGGACGTGTCACTGGGCTCGCTGATCGCCTTCGGCACCAAATCGGCCTTGACCTTCCCGTGGTTGTTCCTGTTCCCGGGTGGTTTCCTGATCGCGATCGTGCTGTGCGCCAACCTCGTCGGCGACGGCCTGCGCGACGCCTTCGACCCGAGTTCCAAGGGCGCGCGTGCGGGCCGGAAGGCCGACCGGGCGGCGAAGCGGGACAAGGCGCAGCGCGGGAAGTCGGCGCGAACCTCCGGTGCCGGTCCGGATGAGCAGGCGGACAAGAGGATTGAAGCGGCATGACCGATCGCACCACCGAATCCGCCGACCGGGCGGACGCGCGGCGCAGCACGACCGCACCCCTGCTGGAGGTGTCGGACCTGCATGTGTCCTTCCCCAGCGAGGAGGGCCGCATCGACGCGGTGCGCGGAGTGAACTACACCGTCGCCGACGGTGAGGTGCTGGCCATCGTCGGCGAGTCGGGTTCCGGTAAATCGGTGTCCTCGCTGGCCGTGATGGGGTTGCTGCCCGATCAGGCCCGCATCCGCGGCTCGATCCGCCTGCGGGGCCGGGAGTTGCTCGGCATGGGCGACAAGCAGCTTTCGGCGCTGCGCGGGACGCGGATCAGCATGGTCTTCCAGGACCCGCTCTCGGCGCTCACGCCCGTCTACCGGGTCGGTGATCAGATCGCCGAGGCTCTGGTCGCCCACAAGAAGATGAGCAAGTCGCAGGCCGCGGCCCGGGCCGTGGAGCTGCTCGATCTGGTCGGTATTCCCGAACCGGCCGTGCGCGCCAAGGCTTTTCCGCACGAATTCTCCGGCGGTATGCGCCAGCGCGTGGTGATCG
>NZ_JBIDDG010000129.1:0-1294 GCF_043205005.1 Micromonospora sp. NPDC047620
TCGCCAATCCCGCGCCGATCACGGGCACCGATCCGAGCGCCGGTAAACCGGTCTCCGATGCGGCCCTCGCCGGCGAGATCTGGTTCGACGGCCAGGCTGCCGCACAGTCCGCGGGCAACCCCACCGATCTGCTGCGCGCAGTGAAAGCCGCACGGGCGCAGGGGAAGAAGATCCGCGCCGCCTACGTACCGGATGCGGAACTCGGGACTCGCTGGTTCGCGGACAAGGCGCAGTGGGTGCGCGAGGGCGATACCTACCTGCCCTTCATCACCCCCGGCGCGGTGCAGCGATACCAGGCCCGCCACCCCGGTGCGGTCGCGGCGAGTTACGACCAGGCCATCGGTGAGGTGCGGTCGTGAGCGCCACCACCATCCCGGTCGACGCCGGCGCTCCGGACATCACCACGGCACGGGAAACCACTACGCCCGCGGGACACCACGGCACCGCAGGGTTGTGGGGCTCGCGGCTGGTTCGGGTGGCCTCCATCGTCGTCGCGCTGATCGCCTGGCAAGTGCTGACCGCCAACCATATTCGGCTGTGGGTCCGCTTCGATACGCTGCCGACGGTCACCCAGATCCTGCACCGGCTGCGGGTGCAGGTGCATACCGACACCTTCTGGCTGGACCTCGGCCAATCATTGATCCGCATTCTCAGCGGCTTCGGGTTGGCCGCGGTGATCGGTGTCGCGACCGGGGTGGCGCTTGGGCGTTCACGCTGGTTCGCCGACATCTTCGGACCGCTGACCGAGTTGGCCCGCCCCATTCCGGCGGTCGCGATCGTGCCGGTGGCCATCCTGCTGTTTCCCACCGACGAGGCCGGCATCGTGTTCATCACCTTCCTCGCCGCCTACTTCCCGATCATGGTGAGCACCCGGCACGCGGTGCGGGCACTGCCGACCATCTGGGAGGAATCGGTGCGCACGCTGGGCGGCAACCGCTGGGACGTGCTGGTGCGGGTGGTGTTGCCGGGCAGCCTGCCGGGCGTGTTCAGCGGGCTGTCGGTCGGGATCGGCGTCGCGTGGATCTGTGTGGTTTCGGCCGAAATGATCTCCGGGCGCCTCGGCGTCGGCTACCGCACCTGGCAGGCATACACGATCGTCGACTATCCCGGTGTGTTCGTCGGCATCATCACCATCGGCGTGCTGGGCTTCGCCACCTCGGCGGCCATCGAATTGCTGGGACGGCGCGCCACCCGCTGGCTGCCACGTGCCGGAGAGGTGACGAAATGAGCTCGACCGCAATGGGTTTGCGACTCGACCAGGTGGACCTTCGCTACGGTGGCGCACCTGTGCTGG
>NZ_JBIDDG010000130.1:0-1292 GCF_043205005.1 Micromonospora sp. NPDC047620
ATATGGCGGTCGTCAAGATGACGACGTACAGGATCAGTTCGAACCCGACAGCCGACCACAACACGGTGGGGCCGGGATGCAGTATTCCGGGGTCTTTCGCGGCGAATTGATAGTTCGCCAGCGGGGCCCCGGTGGAATCGTGTATCTGCATCCAACTGACGGCATCCACGGACGAACTGTCGTCTCCGGTATCGGTACCGGGTTGCGCCCGCGCCATTCCGATCATGCCAGGCGGTGCGAGGACGGCCAGCACCGAGAGAAACAAGAAAAGAAAGAGCCGACGTCGTATCGGCGAAATGCCGGGCTTCGACGGACTCGCCATCGGCTGTGAAGCTGCGGTAATGCGATCGATTCTCATCGGTCGTGCCAACTTCCGGTAAGAGAGCAGCGTTGTAGCCGTGCCGAAAGCCGCCCTTCGACCCAGGGGCGTTTTTTACATGCTCGGACTACCCGCCGCTCGCATTGTCGAGGGGGTTCACACAGGTGACGCGCGGCCGGAACCTGAACCGCCGCAGACAGAATTCGGCTACGGAGCCCAGCGTTCCGGCTTCGATATCAGTGCTGTTGCAGACTGCGATGCCGACAACCAGTGCAAAGCAGTCGGAAAGGCGTGATCACCCGAGTCGCGTCGTCATCGCAAGCGACGGCGATCGCGTCTCCAGGCGGTGAAACGGCGATCGACGTTACATCGCGAGCTCAGCTCGAGCGCGGGCGTCCCACTCGGGGGTTCGAGTGGTCGAAGCGCTGTGTTGCGCGCGGAGTTCGTTTGCCGCTGTGTTCATCGCCGTCCTGAGTCCGTTAACCCATTATTCAAGTCCAAGATACCCTGTGCCCGAGGCATTTTCGACTCTCCAGGCCTGGGACACCGGGCCCGGAACATCCGCCGTCGATCCGGCCGGGCAGCCTGTCGTGCGGGAACGGTGTGCAACCGCCACGCGGAACGAGGCCGGGTCGGCCGAGGAAACCCTCGGCGCCGCCGATGAGCAGGCCGAACGCGTCGGGATCGAGCGGGAGGGCATACTTACTGAATCGGATATCGCCGACGGTGCGGCTGCCGACGGTCCCAGCACACGCGTAGGAGCGACAACGCCCATGATCCAGCAGGAGCGCGCACGCAGCGCGGAGGAACTTGCCGAGGCGGCGGATCTGTATTTCGCGCTCGGCAGGATCACCCGGCTCCTGCGGCGCTCCGGCGATCTGGGTTCGCTGAGCCCCGGTTCGGCGGCGGCACTGGGCACCCTGGTGCGCAGCGGTCCGATGCGACTGGGCGATCTGGCCGCCGCCGAACACGT
>NZ_JBIDDG010000131.1:0-1278 GCF_043205005.1 Micromonospora sp. NPDC047620
GCCGATGAGGGCACCCTGGACGATTGCTGGATCTGCTGCCATTTTCTCTTCCTGTTCTCCAACGTTGACCGATCGGTGAGCCGACCGGGACTGCCGTTCAGTGGTTTTCGTGCTCCAGCGTCATGGACTGGCTGAAGTAGAGGACGGTCAAAAGCGAGAAGATGAACGCCTGAATGGCGCCGACGAACAAGTCGAACAGCTTCCAGATGGCGTTGGGGCCCCACGCGATCCAGTACGGGAACAGCGCGATCACCGCGACCATGACGCCGCCGGCGAACATATTTCCGAACAATCGCAGCGACAGCGACAACGGCTTGGCGATCTCTTCGATGATGTTGATCAACACCATCGGCCCCCACCCCGTGTGGCCCTTCAGCAACTGTTTCACATGCGTCACCGGACCGCGGCGCCGGACACCCGCCGCGTGGTAGAAGACGAAGACGAACAATGCCAGGGCATAGACGAAATTGACATCGGAGGCCGGCGGGAAGATGAATTCGCCGCGGCCGTACTGCATAGGCAGCACCGATATCCAGTTCGACAGCAGGATGAAGGTGAAAAGCGTTACCGCCAGCGGCAATACGAACGGCGCGATACGCATTCCGATCGCGGACTCCACCTGCCCGCGCATCTGCACGGTGATGGTCTCGAAGAACAACTGCACGCCGTTCGGGACGCCCGAGGTGATCTTCATGCGAAGGAAGAGCGCCAGGGCGATGACTATCACCGCGGCGACCGCCGTCGAGAGGATGGTGTCGACGTTGAACGTCAATCCCCAGAGCTCGGTGGTGGCGTGGTGACCTACTTCGATCTTCGGCTCTTCATCGGCCAGGATCATCGTCGCGATAGTGCTGCTCATGACTGCTGACGGAGCCCTCTCCACTCGGGCACAACGGTATGCAAGACGAGGATCACCTGGAACAACGCGAGTCCGAAGAAGATGCCCACACCGTTCGGACGCGTCAGGAACGCCACGATGATCGCCAGTACGGTGACGATGATCAGCCGCGCGGCCGTCGACAAGGCCAGCGCCTGCTTATTCGGCGATTCCGAGCGGGTGATGCCGGTGACCGACCGCAATGTCAGTTGCGCGTTCAGCCAACCCAAACCCAGCCCGATACAGATGAAAACACCCAGCATCAACCGATCCAGTGGACCGGTCACCACCAAAGCCAGCACACCGAATGCGGCTACCATGTAGCTCGCACGGCGCAGCCGGAGTTTGTCGATACTCACTGCGACACCACCATCGCCGCCATCCCACCTCGTAGTAGGTCG
>NZ_JBIDDG010000132.1:0-1267 GCF_043205005.1 Micromonospora sp. NPDC047620
TTCGGTCTCCGGTGGTTCGTCCGGGATCGCGCTGTTGATCTTGTGCAGGCACAGATAGTTGTTGCGGCCCTTGAGGATCGCGAACCGGGCGCGCCGGCCCAGTGGTTTCTCCAGCGCCTGCGCCAACCGCGGCAGATCGCGGTCGACCAGCTGCCGCTGCAGCGCGATTGTGGCGGTCGACACCACGACCGTCCGTCCGCTCTGCACCGCGTGCCGCAGGCTCGGCACCAGATACGCCAGCGACTTACCGGTGCCGGTTCCGGCCTGGACGGCCAGGTGCTCCTTGGTGTCGATGGAGTGCGCGACCGCGGCCGACATCGTCTGCTGACCGGTACGCGCCGTACCGCCGAGTGCTTCCACGGCGGTCGCCAGCAGGGTCGGTACGGGCGGGAGTTCGGGCACCCAGGAAGACTAGCGCCCCCTGCCGACAATCGACCCGACCGGCGGCGGTCGCCCGTGCCTGCCCGCTCCCGTCCGCGCGAGGTTGTGCACAGGCCGGCGGTTGTCCACAGGGGCCGTCGCGGTGACGCCGGATCCGGTGGCCGCGTCCGGGGCGGCCAGTAGGGTTGGCGGTAATCCGCATCAGGGGGTGCGGTACGGGGAAGGAGATGCGCGTGGAGCCGGATTACCGCACCTGGATCGCCGGGGGTTCGCACCTGGAGCTGAGTGGCCACCGGATCTTCCACCGGCAGGACGGCCCGATCGACGGGCGGCCGGTGACGCTGCTGCACGGATATCCGACGTCCTCGCACGACTGGGTCTCGATCCTGCCCGCCCTCACCGAATCCGGCTGCCGGGTAACGACTCTGGATTTCCTCGGTTTCGGTGCCAGCGACAAACCGCGCGGGCACGACTACCGGATGACCGAACAGGCCACGCTGGTCGAACAGCTCTGGCAGCGGCTCGGAATCACCGGCACCGCGCTCGTGGCACACGATTACGGGGTCAGCGTGGCACAGGAGTTGCTGGCCCGTGACAGTACGCGGGTACAGCGGATGGCCTGGCTCAACGGCGGCCTGTACCCGGACCTGTACCGGCCCTTGCCGATTCAGCATCTGATGACCACCCCGATCGGCAAGATACTGAATCCGCTCATGTCGGAGACGACCTTCCGGATGACCCTGCGCAGGATCCTGGGGCGCCCGGTCCCCGATGCCGATCTGCATCAGATGTGGCTGGCGATGACCGACGGCGGCGGTAAGCACGTGCAATGGGCGCTCAACCGCTACCACGCCGAGCGCCGGGCCAATGCCGAACGCTGGCAGCA
>NZ_JBIDDG010000133.1:0-1264 GCF_043205005.1 Micromonospora sp. NPDC047620
CACTCGGATAGTGGCCTGCACCCCTCCTGGCACGTCGGTGCACGCCAGGATTTCGCCGCTACCACGCACGCGCGATCCCGCCGGCACCGGAGCCGGGAACCGGACGCGGTCGGCACCGTAGTTCACCCCCATGGAGACGTTCCGAACATTGATCAGTTGCGGCAGAAAGAGATTGCACAGCGCCAGCGTGAGATATCCATGCGCGATCGTCGACCCGAACGGTGAACTCTTCGCGCGTTCGACGTCGACATGAATCCATTGGTGATCGCCCGTCACTTCGGCGAAGTCGTCGATCCGTTGCTGGTCGATCAGGACCCAATTCGTAGGCCCGAGCACAGCGCCCACTGCACCACGCAGACCTTCCAGGCCGTCGACCACCAACGGTTCCGCATCTGGATTTTCCGGTGCCATTGCGGGGGCGGAAATCTTCTGAACGATACTCATCGGCAATCTCCTTCGTTGTCCGTCATTCGACCGGGAGGTGGTCGGCGGGCGCTGATCGAGCAACCCGTCATAGCTCGGGGTTGCGGACGGCTACTCCCATAACACGTTCAGGCGCAGCCAGATCCAGCCCGCTAGTCTCTCGGCTGGCGCAGCAGTGGCGCGAGCGGAGTCCGACTCCGTCCGGTGTGAGTGTCAGGCGAGAAGAGCGGACTCTCGGCAACGCCCATCCGGAAGGTCGCCAGCAGCGCAGTTTCGCCGGCATCCGGCGGTAATGCGGTCACGGCTGGGAGGCGGGAACGTCGAGCGGCGCATCGGCCGGATACTCGTGCGGCGCCATCGCATAGGTTTCGGTGAGCAGCGCGATGAATGCCGGGTCGGTGATCGGGCCCGTCGGTTCGCTGCAGGCGATCCCACGGGTACGCAGATCGGCAAGCAGCATGTCGAAAACGGTCTCCAGGGGGTGCTGCTGTGTCGACGTGCCCATCGGAGTTCCTTCCATCTGTCGCTGCGCATCGGCCGGCTCCACTGCGCTTCTCCCGGACAGGGTGCGGCGTTTCGCGACCTCCCGAATCTGTTCGCCCGGCGGACGTTACCGGCGTAATACGAAGGCGCTGAGCGAATTTCCCGCTCAGCGGAAGCGTAGTCACCCGTTTCGACCTGCACGTCCTCCGGGGACCAGAAGGCACACCTTTCGACCCCCGGGCGGCGCATGGATGGGCACCGCGACATGAGCGTCCGCCTACGCCGCCGACGGTAGATCCTCCCAGGAAGTCATCCGCCTACGACCGGGACGACGACCCTTTCCGCAGCTCAACGCTTT
>NZ_JBIDDG010000134.1:0-1263 GCF_043205005.1 Micromonospora sp. NPDC047620
TGAGGTGTACCAAGGATCCTGGACATGTCCTCCGAGTTGAGAGGATGAGTCCATGCCCGAGCAGCGTCGTCGGTTCAGCCCGCAGTTCAAGGCCGAGGCTGTGCAGATGGTGATCGAGACTGGTAAGCCGATTGCGGTCGTCGCCCGTGATCTGGGGATCCATGACGCGACGTTGGGTAACTGGGTCAACGCGTGGCGGCGTGAGCATGCGGTGGCCGACCAGAACAGCACTCCGGTGGAGGCCGCTCGTGTGAAAGAGATGGAAGACGAGATCCGCCGGTTGCGGATGGAGAACGAGTTCCTGAAAAAAGCCGCGGCCTTCTTCGCCCGGATGCACCCGTAGCCCTGCGGTGCGCGTTGATCGACGCGGAGAAGGCCACCTACCCGATCGCGTGGATGTGCCGACTGCTGGGTGTCTCCCGCTCCACGTACTACGCCTGGCGCGACCGGGCCGAGACCGCCACCGCCGTCCGACGTCGGGACCTGGCCGCACGGGTGCGGCGGGTCTTCGACGCCTCCCGGGGCACCTACGGCTGCCGGCGGGTGGCGGCAGCGCTGAACCGGGAGGGCATCGCGTGCAGCGTCGGCCTGGTCGCGGATCTGATGCGTGAGCTCGGCCTGCGTGCCTGCCAACCACGGGCGTACAAGCGGACCACGCTGCCCGGTCAGGATCTGGTGGTTTCCGCTGACCTGATCGGCAGGGACTTCACCGCCGACGCGCCGGGCATCCGTCTGGTCGGTGATATCACCTACCTGAAGACGGGTGAGGGCTGGCTGTATCTGGCCACGGTCATCGACCTGGCCACCCGGATGGTCGTCGGGTGGCAGACCGCCGAGCACATGCGGACCAGCCTCATCGTTGACGCCCTGGCCATGGCCCAACACCACGGGCATGTCCGCCCCGGCGCGGTGTTCCATTCCGACCGCGGCGCCCAGTACACCTCCGCCGAGTTCGCCCGTTACTGCGTGCGAACCGGGATACGCGCGAGCGTGGGCCGTACCGGTGTGTGCTGGGACAACGCCGCCGCCGAATCGTTCTTCGCCACCCTCAAGAACGAGATGTATCACCGGCAGCGCTTCGACACCCGCGCCCGCGCCCGATTCGCCGTCGCCGAGTACATCGAAGTATTCTACAACCGGCAACGACTGCACTCAGCCCTCGACTACCGCACCCCCGCCGAAGCCCTCACCGAACACCAGACCCTGATAGCAGCCTGACCAGCAAATCCACGAAGACCTGTCCAAGATCCTTGACACAGCCCA
>NZ_JBIDDG010000135.1:0-1263 GCF_043205005.1 Micromonospora sp. NPDC047620
CGCGCGGCCTGGGCGGTCGGATCGCGCTGCGGATCGGGGATGCGGAGTATCCGAACATCGGCCGAGTGTGCATGGATCAGCTGGTCGTGGATCTGGGCGAGAACCGGCAGGGAGTGCAGGAGGGGGATCGCGCGGTGCTGTTCGGCGGGGCCCCGGGTGATCCGCACGCCCAGCGGTGGGCGGAACTGATGAACACCATCCATTACGAGATCGTGTGTTCCCCGCGCGGCCGTGTCGTGCGAGGCTATACCGGACAGGCAGGGGTGGTGTGATGGAACCCGAACGGGCACATCAGTTTCGGAGCGCGCGCCGGTTGCGGTCCACACTGCTGCGTGGCGGGGTGGCGTCGGCGAGTGTGCTGGGCGCGCTGGCCGGTGCGCAGGCCCTGCGGCGAATGGGTGCGGCCGTCGCCTGGCCGGCTCGCGGTGACGACCTGCGCGACGAGGATTTCACGCTGCTGGACCGCGATCCCGCCCGCCGGGTGGTGGCCGACGACGGCGTACCGCTGGCCGCGCGGGTCGTCGGCGCCGAGAACCCCGCTGCCACCGTCGTTTTCGTGCACGGATTCTGTAACAGCATGCACTCGTTCCACTTTCAGCGCCGCGATCTGGCGCGGCAGTGGGGCGCGGAGGTCCGCATGGTGTTCTTCGATCTGCGCGGGCACGGCAGTTCCGGCACGCCGAGCACTGCGAATTGCACGGTTCCACAGCTGGGACGCGACCTGCTGCGGGTGATCGAGGATTGTGCGCCCGACGGCCCGCTGGTGCTGGTGGGGCATTCCATGGGTGGGATGGCGATTCTCGCGGCGGCCGCACGGGATCCGCAATTGTTCGAGCGCCGCGTGCTGGCCTCCGCACTGCTGTCCACCACCGCGGCCGGGGTGACCCGCGCCGGTGCGGCACAGTTGTTGCGCAGTCCGGCAATCGACGGGTTCCGGGTGCTCGCCCACACCTCGCCGGCGCTGGTGCAGGCGGGGCGGGTCACGGCCCGTCAGCTGATCACCCCGGTGCTGCACGTCAGTTCGTTCCACGGCGACGTCAGTCCCACGCTGTCGCGATTCACCACCTCGATGATCGATCGCACGCCGGTCGAGACCATCGTGAAATTTCTCGAAGCCCTGCACGTGCACGACGAATCGGCGGCGCTGCCGGTGCTCGCGCCGCGGCCGGCGCTGGTCGTCGGCGGCGACCACGACCAGATCATCCCCTTACGCAAATCGCGGGAACACGCCCCCCCGCTGCCGGACGCCCATATGATAACGGT
>NZ_JBIDDG010000136.1:0-1257 GCF_043205005.1 Micromonospora sp. NPDC047620
CGCGCCTCGGTGAGTTCGGACAGCCGGCGGGTCAGCACGCTCGAGGAGAGGTCGCCGCATGCGGTGCGCAGTTCGCGGAAGGTGAGCGGACCCGAGGCCTGATCGAGTTCCCAGATCACCCGCAGCACCCAGCGCCGCCCGAGCAGATCGAACAGCGCCATGATCGGACGCCCGGTGGTCGATCCGCGCACCGGATGCCCCGGACGTGGCGTTTCGGCCGCCACGGTCATGCCGCCTGCGGTGGGGGTGAATCTTCCAGTCGCCGTGCCATTTCCGCGATGGCCGCGCGCAATGCCCGATACGGCCGCAGGAACAGTGTCACATGGGTCAAGCTGCCGGTCTCGGAGAGTTCTTCCCGCAGCACACCCTGGAGTTCTTGGTCGGCGAATCGGGCGGTGAAGGCGAACATCCGTTGCTGCCCGTCGGTCCACTGCCGCGTCTGCTGCACCGAGTCGAGCACCGTCGCGATCGTGGCCAGCAGATGTGCCGCGCGGGCCCGCCCGTGGTAGTCGGCGACCGGGCTCGAGAAGGTCACGCCTTCGGCGAGCAAGGCCGGCAGTTGCGTGGTGTCTTTCGATTGCCACACCGGCAGGATGAGACTTTCGGTCATGCCTCTATTTTAGAGGCACGCTGGAGCGGGTGCCAGTCCCTGCGCCGGGGGATCCTGGTCGGGAATCCGGGGCGTCGTCCGGACATCCAGGACTGGCCGCGCCCGAGGCTGCGGTTGTCAGTCGGCGTGCAGGACGAAGAACAGGAAGCACAGGAATCTGTTGTCGGTGCTCTCGCCGAGCACCTCGGGGATCAGGTCGCGGGCGGCGGGCAGGGCCGGGGGTTCGCTGATGACGCCGATGCGGAATCCCGCTGCGGTGAAGGCGTCGGTCATCGCGTGTAATGGCCGGTCCCAGAAGCTCAGCCGGGCGGTCCGGCCGCCCATGGTCCATTCCTCGATCCGGTTGCGGACCTCGAAGTAGTTGGTCGGGTCACCGGCCAGGCGCTGCCCGAGGAAGTTGGCGAAAGGATGCTCGACCGAGACTATGAGTCTGCCGCCGGGGACCAGCACTCGTCGCAACTCGGCGAGAGTCGGTCCCCAATCTCGCAGATAGTGCAAGACCAGAGACGCGACGACATCGTCGAACGCGGCGTCAGGAAAGGGCAGCGGATCGGCCAGGTCGGCGACTCGCACATCCGCGTCGGCGCCGAGGTGCTGCCGGGCCTGCTCCAGCATCCCGGCGCTCGCGTCGATGCCGGTCACGACGG
>NZ_JBIDDG010000137.1:0-1244 GCF_043205005.1 Micromonospora sp. NPDC047620
GCGACGGATGCTGAGCTGGGATTCATGCCGGTCCGCAAGAGGCGCAGCCAGGGCACTGAACAGACACTCGATGTCAATCTGTTCAGCCCGTTCAATCCCGAAACCATCCCGGCCGATTACCTGCGTGGTGTCCGGTCGATCGGGCGGGTCGGCTGGTCGGATGTCGACAGAGTGAAGACGGCCACGCGCGAGGCAGCCTCTTCGGAAAACCTCCACGGCGGAGGATCAGCAAGCAGCACAGCCGAGGAGGAACTGCGTCGCTATGTGCCCCTGCTCACGGGGCAAGCATCACCGACAGCTCGTCGCGCCTTATTCGAGGCGATCGGCAATCTGAGCGGCGTTGCGGCCTTCTCCGCCTTCGATATTGCCGACTACCGGAAAGCTGAACAACGCTTTCGGTTTGCGCTCTGGTGTGCCGATACCGCCGGCTCCTGGGAGCTGAGAGCCAGCACCCTGGCGGACATGGCGCGCAAGGTGGCGTACGTGGGAAGCGCCGACGATGCGTTGTCGCTGATCGAACTGGCGCAGGTCCGATCAGATCGGTTGTCCGCCACTGCCCGCGCCATGCTCGGTGCGCTGCGAGCTCAGTTTCTTTCCGCGGTAGGCCGGACTGACGCGGCACTGACCGAAGTAGCCCGAGCTGATGAACATTTCGCGGAACGTACACCCGAGACCGACGCGCCGTGGCTGTGCTACTACGACGAGGCCGAACACATGGGAAGCACAGGCAAGGCATTGATCCCCGTTGCAGAGGCCAGGCGCAGAATAGAACTGGCCGCACCGCGCATTCAGCGAGCGGTCCAGCTCCAAAGCGAGGACTATCCGCGCTCTCGTACCTTCTCGCTGACCAGACTCGCCACACTCAAGATGCGGCTCGGTGATCCCAGCGAAGCAGCAAAGCTCGGGCTTCAAGCGGCCCAGAACGCAAAGTTGTTCAGTTCACAGCGCATTCGTGACGAGCTGAATGGGCTTGCCGGAGCCGCCTCTGCGCATCGCCGAATCGACGATGTTGCCGAACTGCGCCACGTCATCACCAGCGGCACGAAGTCATGAACCAGGCTCGTCAATCAGCAGATGTGCTCGCCAGAGCAGCCGCACTCAGTGGTGTCGATGCCACAGACGCTGTTTTGATCAGGAACGGCTCGAATGCCATTTACGAACTGCCTGGTGGAATCGTAGCCAGGATCGGGAAGCCCGGCAGCAACACAACAGCAGAGCGCGAGCTACGAGTTTCCCAGTGGCTC
>NZ_JBIDDG010000138.1:0-1242 GCF_043205005.1 Micromonospora sp. NPDC047620
CCTCGTCGGCTTCGAGGTCCGAAAGGAGCTCGGCTGCAAGCTCGATCAGCTTCGTACTGCGAGTGATTCGGCGGTACCCCAGTTGCTCTCTATAGTCGCGCATCGCCTCGGCGAGTCGGTTGCTCGCGTCGTCGGAGCTTCGCCCGATCCTTTCGATCTGGGTCGAGCCGCTCGCGCCGTAGAAGCGAACCGTCGTGCGCCAGCGACCGTTCGCTGCCTTTTCGGCTTGGTCGGAACACCGAACGTGCCTACCGGCTTCGGTAACCGGCCTCCCACTTTCACCTCCTCAAATTAGGATCGGCGCGCATAGCTGACCGATCAGTCGGCAAATTTTCGAAACGTCGGCCCGAAGGGGCGACAATCGGCGTCCTTAGCTCCTCAACGTGGAAAGCTTTGCGCCGAATTCATCGGCAGGAGCCTGCCGACAGCCTCGGCGCTCTGCAAGCACACGAAAGTTGCTATGAGATAGCTGTGCTCCGGGCGGCGTCAGGCAGGGGGAGGGGCCCAGCGGCATGCGATCAACCTGGCGATCGGCGCTGGCCTCCGTTCTCGTCTACTCGGCTCTGCTCCCAGCGCAGCCGCCACACCTCGGCCTCGGTGCGTTCGAGCCCGATGGACTCAGAGCTGACCAGGTCACCCCGCACCTGACCAAGTGCGTGCTCGGCCTTCTCGCGACGATGCACACCGCACGCTGACCTGGGACCAGAACCGCGAGATCGCCGGCTGGAAGGCCATCACCGCGCCCACGAGCATGCCGGTCTACCTCTGCAAGCACCGCAGTCCCTGGCAGCGCGGTACAAGCGAGAACATCAATCCGCTCCTGCGCCAATACCTTCCGAAGAACGCCGACCTGCGCCGCTTCAGCCAAGACGACCTTGACGCCATCGCGAACGAACTCAACCACCGTCCCCGCAAGATCCACGGCTACCGCAACCCCGCAGAGGTCTACGCTGACCACGTGAACAGTGGTGGCGCACCCGATTGAGCTCGCCATCGGTTACCGACAACACGCGAGCGCGACCTCGTTCGCTAGTCAGCGCAGCTCGGCGCATGTCTGGAATACGTGTCGCGGAGTTTGTCGCAAGGTTCTGCGAGCAGCATGCTTCTGAACCTGATACGACACAGCGCCAGATAGCAAAGGAGCTCGCGCTGGCGGTTGCCGCCAACGACACCAAGGAAACGTATAACACAGACGGCACCAAGAACGAGGTCGACCGTGAGACGTCGAATGCGTTGGCGTTC
>NZ_JBIDDG010000139.1:0-1241 GCF_043205005.1 Micromonospora sp. NPDC047620
GCACCCGCCGACCTCGACTGTCGAAGCGAGGAGGAGAGACACGAGAAACCCTGCGTCCCTTGCCACTCCGGTCGCGTACCCAGACCACAGCTTGCCAATGTCCAGGGCGCAACTGTGTCAGTTTCGCCTCGCCCGGAACACCGACCGGCCGAGGCGGTCTACCGGTTCTCACCATCTCACCTCCTTAGCCCCTGTTGAAACTGATTGCGCGCAGAGATCGAGGTGTCTGCCGTAGGACGACACCTCGAAAAGTATGTGGAAGCTGCCGCGTAACATCGATGACTCCGGCAAAATGGGTTGTCCGAGGCCGTTCGTCTCCGCCGGTAGAACGCAGCACGTTGCTGGACATAACTGCACGCCGCTTCCGGTGCAAGTACCGACTGGCCGAGAACCCCTGGTTTTTCGTGTTCGACCGCAGCGCGAAAAGATTGGCCATAGGACCCGGAGCTGTCGGGACAACAGGTCACCGGTGTTCCGAGAGCATCGGGGGCTTCGGCGCGTCCCGATTAGAGCGCCGTTTTCTGCAGTCCTGCTGAGAGTCGAGCGCAGCATCCAGCGCATCCAGATCCCAGCGAAAGTCACTCCCGACCCGCGCTGGCTTCGGTAGCCATGGATATTTTTCTCTGTTCCTATTCCATCGCCGGAGTACTTCTGGATGAATTTGGATGTGCTGGGCCGCCTCGTTCGTGTTTGCCCAGCGGCGCGGTCGTGTGGTCGGCTCATCAGTCGACATCATGGCTCGCCCACCACGCACGCTGGCCGACGACTGATCCCAGGTAGCGACTGGTCGGGTTCTACGAACTGGTACAACGCTCTAACCGGGCGAGTTCTATTCACGGTGTAGGCGGTCAGCAGCCCGAATCGGCCATTGCAAGCTGAATCAGCTGTTCTTCTGTTGGGCACGACACATCCTTCGGTAGCGATCGGTATGTGTTCGTCCCTCGCGGTTGCTTCTATTGGAAGTCGAATTTATCCAGCTGTCAAGTCTCTTGACTTCTCATGCTCGTCCGCGATATTGGAGACGCCGGGTTCGGCAAACTCCTCCGAGGAATCGTGTCGGCAAGGTGTCCGTGGCCATGAGAAAGTGGGTCTGGCCGGAATTTGATGATGGGCCAGGCTTATTGGGCGAGGACGCGGGTGCGGAGAAGGTCGAAGTTGGCGCGTCCGTACATGGCCCTCTTGTATGCCTTAATCCTTCTGTGGAATCTGAAATGTCAAGTTCACGCCGATTTGCCCCTGTT
>NZ_JBIDDG010000140.1:0-1241 GCF_043205005.1 Micromonospora sp. NPDC047620
CCTGATCGCGACGCCGCCGCTGCTGTTCCTCGACGAGCCGACCACCGGCCTGGATCCGCGCACTCGCGCGCAGATGTGGGAGACCATCCGGCGGCTCGTGCGCGAGGGCGCCACAGTGCTGCTCACCACGCAGTATCTGGACGAGGCCGACCAGCTCGCCGACCGCATCGCGGTGATCGACCACGGCAGGGTGATCGCCGATGGCACCTCCGACGAACTCAAGGGTTCGGTCGGGCAGTCCGCGCTGCAGATCACCGTGGCCGACCGCGATGCCATCGAACGGGCCCGCACCTTGATCGGCGAATTCCTCTCCCGCGCCGACGGCAAGCTCGTCGAGGCGAGCATCTCGCCCGAGGCCGGTCGCGTCACCGCCCCGCTCAGCGATCCGAGCGTGACCGCGGATCTGTTGATCCGGTTGCGCGACAACGATATCCGCGTCGACGAGATCACCGTCAGCAAGCCCAGCCTGGACGAGGTGTTCTTCGCCCTCACCGGCCACGCCGCCGAATCCGACGACGCCGATACCGATTCCGAGGGCACCGCGGCATGAGACCGGCCCCCGCCACGTTCCCGACTCCCCCGAAGGACATATCGTGACCACCACACTTCCCGCCCCCGCAACCGGCCGGCACGCCGCGGGCGCCGCGATTCCCGTTGCCAGCAACCGCATTTCACTGCGCCAGACCGTCGAGAACTCGCTCACCATGGCGTATCGCGGCATCCTCAAGATCAAGCACAATCCGGAACAGCTGTTCGACGTCACCGTGCAGCCGATCCTGTTCACCGCCCTGTTCGCCTACATCTTCGGCGGCGCCATCGGCGGCAGCGTGCAGGCCTACCTACCGGTGCTGATTCCGGGCATCCTGGTCCAGACGGTCGTACTCACCTCGGTCGTCACCGGCACCCAGCTGCGTGAGGATATGGACAAGGGCGTCTTCGACCGCTTCAAATCCCTTCCAATCGCCCGCGTTTCGGCACTGGCGGGCGCGCTGATCGCCGATATGGTGCGCTACGGCATCGCCACCGTCCTCACCATCGTGGTCGGCCTGATCCTGGGCTACCGGCCCGAGGGTGGCGTCGTCGGCGTGGTCGTCGCCGGTCTGGTCGTGGTGTTCTGCTCGTTCGCGGTCAGCTGGATCTGGGCGCTGGTCGGTGTCACCGGTAAGAGCGCCGCCTCGGTCCAGGGCATCTCGATGATGATCATGTTCCCGCTGACCTTCATGTCCGGAGCGTTCGCTCTG
>NZ_JBIDDG010000141.1:0-1241 GCF_043205005.1 Micromonospora sp. NPDC047620
TCGGCAGTGCGACGGTTACGACGGTCACGTCCAGGATCGACATGATCGCGCCGAGCACGACCACACCGGCTACCTTGAACACCGCGGCATCGAGTGTGTCGGAAGCGGGATCCGACGTCGCCGCAGGAATATCCGGAGGAGAGGTCACCGCTTCAGCCTGCCAGGTGACCGATCGCTTGACCAGCCCCCGTTCCCAGGGGAGGCCATATCGAAACCTCCAACTTTTCGCGCCCGATTCGTCCGTTCCCACCGTTATCTTTCCGCCCGCGGGCGCGCTCCCGGCGCGCGCACTACATTGGTCTCCAACCGTTCATTCGTTGTCCGGCAAGGAGTTCCCCGCGATAGAAGACCCGGTACTCGGTTCGACCGGTAGGCTCACATCGCCGATCCGGGGCGCAGGCATGCTCGGGGAGGTCCTGGTCGCGATCAGAGGGGGCACCGAGCTGTACATCGCGCGATCCACCGAACCCTTGGATGCCGGCACCACCGTACTCGTGGTCGAGGTGCATCCCGGCCGGATCGTCGATGTCGTCGAGTGGATCCCGCTGGATGTCGGACCGGGTGGGGATACAACGAAATAACAAGGGAGACACCAGTGCTGGGCTATCATGTGCCCGATCCCGACGAGGCCATGCTGATCAGCGGCGGCCGCGCCAAGGACAACGCCCCCTTCCGCGTCATCACCGGCCACGGCGCCTGGGTGATGCCGTTCTTCCGCAAGGTCAGCTACCTATCGCTGGCGATGTTCGAATCCGAGATCCAGGAACGCTGCGTCACCCGTCAGGCCATCCAGCTCGACGTGCGCGCGGTCATCGCCTTCAAGGTCGCCAACGACACCCAGTCCGTGGTCAACGCCGCACAACGATTCCTGTCCGAACAGGAACGCGAGATGTCGGTGCTGACCGGGCGCATCTTCTCCGGCCATCTGCGCTCCATCGTCGGTTCCATGACCGTCGAGGAGATCATCCGCGAACGCCAGAAACTCGCCGACGAGGTCCTGGTCGCCTCCAAGGTGGAGATGAGCAATATCGGACTGTGGGTCGACTCGTTCCAGATCCAGTCCATCGACGACGGCGGCCTCGGCTACATCGCCGCCCTCGCCGCACCGCACAACGCCGCCGTCCAGCGCGACGCCCAGATCGCTCAGGCCGCCGCCGCCCAGCTCGCCGCCCAAGCCGAACAGGAATCGCTGCGCAAACAGGCGGAATATCAACGCCAGACCGCGATTCTGCAGGCCGAAT
>NZ_JBIDDG010000142.1:0-1239 GCF_043205005.1 Micromonospora sp. NPDC047620
GCGGGTACCGGCGACCTTGAAGTCCATGTCGCCGAAGGCGTCCTCGGCGCCGAGGATGTCGGTCAGCGCGACGTAGCGGGTCTCCGACTCACCGTTGTCGCCGGTGACCTCGTCGGACACCAGACCCATGGCGATACCGGCGACCGGGGACTTCAGCGGCACACCCGCGTTCAGCAGCGACAGCGTGGAGGCACACACCGAACCCATCGAGGTGGATCCGTTGGAGCTCAGCGCTTCCGACACCTGGCGGATGGCGTAGGGGAACTCCTCCTGGCTCGGCAGCACCGGCACCAGCGCCCGCTCGGCGAGCGCGCCGTGGCCGATCTCGCGCCGCTTGGGCGAGCCGACGCGGCCGGTCTCACCGGTGGAGAACGGCGGGAAGTTGTAGTGGTGCATGTAGCGCTTGCTGGTCTCCGGGCCGAGCGAGTCGACCTGCTGGGCCATCTTCACCATGTCGAGGGTGGTGACGCCCAGGATCTGGGTCTCACCGCGCTCGAACAGCGCCGAACCGTGCGCCCGCGGCACCACGGCGACCTCGGCGGACAGTGCCCGGATGTCGGCCAGGCCACGACCGTCGATGCGGAAGCCGTCGGACAGGATGCGCTGGCGCACAAGCTTCTTGGTGACCGAGCGGAACGCCGCGCCGATCTCCTTCTCGCGGCCCTCGAAGTCCTCGGTCAGCGCCGAGAGCACCTCGAGCTTGATCTCGTCGATGCGCTCCTCGCGCTCCTGCTTGCCGGCGATCGACAGCGCCTCGCCCAGCGGGTTCTTCGCGGTGCCCTCGACAGCGGTGTAGACGTCGGCCTCGTACGGCGGGAAGAGCGGGAACTCCTCTGTGGGCTTGGAGGCAAGCGCCGCCAGGTCGGCCTGCGCCTTGCACAGCCGCGCGATGAACGGCTTGGCGGCCTCGAGACCTTCGGCCACAACGGTTTCCGTCGGCGCCTGAGCACCGTCCTCGACCAGGGCGATGACCTTCTCGGTCGCCTCGGCCTCGACCATCATGATCGCGACGTCACCGGATTCGACCACGCGGCCGGCGACGACCATGTCGAACACGGCCTCTTCGAGCTGCTCGACGGTCGGGAATGCGACCCACTGGCCCTGGATCAGGGCCACCCGCACACCGCCGACCGGACCCGAGAACGGCAGTCCCGCAATCTGAGTCGAGGCGGAGGCCGCGTTGATGGCGACCACGTCGTAGAGATCGTTGGGATCCAGGCTCATCACCGTGACCACGAC
>NZ_JBIDDG010000143.1:0-1231 GCF_043205005.1 Micromonospora sp. NPDC047620
TTTCGCCGACCGGCTGCAACGGATGTCGGTGATCGGGCACTATTGTGGTCGCTGAGCATGGAAGATGCGGTCGGTGCCTAGGTGGGACCGCGGGCAACTCCTTCGGGTACCGTTGGTCTTGTTGCTGGAGTGACAAGAGTGAAGAGTGGGCGACATGGATGTGTGGGGATCCCGCCGCTTTCGCGTTCGGGGCGCAGTGGCACTGGCCGCAATTGCTGCCGTAGCGATCGTGATGGGGTCGTGCGATTTTCACAGCACGCCGAGTGGACCCGAAGCGGTCGTCGAGCATTTCACCCAGCTAATGGACGATCGCGATGCAGCCGGCGCCGCCGCACTGACCTCGTACCCCTCCGGTGCCGAGAGCACTCTGAAGTCGATGTTCGACGGACTCCAGCCCGGTAAGCCCGATTACAGGCTGGTTCAGTTCATCAGCCTCGACGGCGATTCGGCGATGTTCAACCTGAAGGCCGCCTGGAACTTCGGGCCGGGTAAGGACTGGAGCTACGATCTGCAGGGCAATATCCGCAAGCTGGCTATCGGCTGGCGGATTTCCTGGGACCCCACCGTCGTCATGCCGCAACTGGATTACAAGCGGTCGGTGAAGCTCGTCCGCACCGAGGCGACGCCGGCGCCGAAGGTCAACGACAACGACGGCCGGCCGTTGCTCACCCAGCAGACCATCAACGTCATCAAGGTGGATCCCACCAAGACGGGTGATCCGGTCGGCACCACCAATGCCCTGGCCGATGCCATCGCGCCGGTCGCGCCGCTGATCACCGGTGCCTCGCTGATGCAGCAGCTGGCTGGCGCGCAGGGCAAGCCGATCACCGCGGTGAGCCTGCGCGAGGACGATTTCGCGATCCTCGAGCCTCGGATGGCCTCGATTCCGGGCGTGGTGATGGAGAAGCAGCCGAGGCTGATCGTCGCCGACCGCCGGGTGTGGTCGCCCATGACCGATGCGCTGCAGAAGGTGTGGCAGGAGAACCGGGATCAGCACGCCGGCTGGGGTGTGCAGCTGTTCGAGCCCGACGGCCGCATGGTCACCCAACTGGCCGGATATCAGGGTCCGCCGGGACCGGACATCGCCTCCACGATGGACCAGAAGTTGCAGCGTGCGGCCGAGGACGCCGTGGTCAGTGTCGGTACGGCGGCCTCGATCGTGGCGATACAGCCCTCCACGGGTGCGGTGGTCGCGGCGGCCCAGAACAACTACGCCAGCGCCCAGGGCGCG
>NZ_JBIDDG010000144.1:0-1227 GCF_043205005.1 Micromonospora sp. NPDC047620
CGTGCCCGATGCTGCGGCTGGGGCCCTCGCCGACCGGCATCTCACCTGAGAACACCGGACACGATTCGAATTGCGTTGTGCCAGAGGGCTGAACTTTCCGTGCAAACCTCGGGGAAATGTGCGGGTTTCCGTCAATGTGGGCGGGGTTTGCACGAAAAGTTCAGACAGATCACCGTCCGGGCCCCAATCGAGCGGCACCCGCCAGGTGCGCCCTCACCGCCAGCGACGACAGATACGCAAGAACCCCCGAAGCTCAAGGGAGATAAGGACTTCGGGGCATCTCGAACCGTAATGAGCGGAGAGGGCTACGCCCGATCGAACCGGCCGCGCTGGACGCTGGTGGTGAAGGAGGACCACTCCGAGGGAGTGAACAACAGCGCGGGGCCGGTGGGATTCTTCGAATCCCGAACGCCCACAGCATCATCGAGGAACGCTACCTCGACACACTCCTTGGTTGAGCCCGAACGGCTTGACTTGAACCACTTCGCACCGGACAGATCGTTGCTCACGGCATGTGCTCCTTGATCAAAGCTCCGAATCAACTTCAGGCAACGCTACACGACGAATCTCCCGAAGTGCCTGCATATATCGTTGCAGCTCGGCCTCTCGCTCGAGGTAGAGGTCGCCCGTCCAGCCCTCCACATACACGATAGAAGGTTGTGCCAGCCCCGACACCAGGTCGGGAAATTCCAAGAGCATGAAAGAGCCGACGTAGGACCCGAGTTGACTCGGAGCCGTGAACGGAACCACACGAATGGAGATGTTCGGGAGGTCCGAAAGGGAAACCAGGTGCGCCAGCTGCTCACCGATCACGGCGGCGCCGCCGACTTGATCACTCAGGACCGCCTCGTGCAGTAGTGCGGTAATTCGCAGGTTTGGATCCTTTAGGCGCTCCTGGCGGTGCGCCTGCCACTCGATCCGACGCTCCAACTGCTCACTATCGATACCCGGGTGCTCAGCCCAAGCAAGCGCACGTCTGTAGTTCGACGTCTGCAGCAATCCGGGGACAATCGTTGTCTTCCATACCGTCAGCCCGTCCGCCGCATCCTCCAGCGCCAAGTAGTGGTTGAAACCCGTCGAAATCTGGTCCGCATACGCTCTCCACCAACTGGCCGTCACCTTCCCCTCTCGCGATGCGCGAATCTCCTTCACCAGATCCAGGCAGATGCGCCGCTCCTCATCGGTCGCCCCATAGCTGTCGCACAGTGCGTTCACTTGCAGGCTGGT
>NZ_JBIDDG010000145.1:0-1213 GCF_043205005.1 Micromonospora sp. NPDC047620
CCTCGGCGCTACCGCTGCCGCGCTCGGTGTGGCTGGCTTGCTGGCCTTCGGCCCACGTCACGACGTGGCACCGGCCGCTGTCGAACACAGCACCGGCAAACCGGGCTGCGTCATGTTGTGCGACGAACCCGCTCCGTCCGCCTCGGGCTCTTCCGGCTGCACTCTGTTCTGTTCCGAACCGGAATTGCCTCCGGTCAATGACCGCGGCTGCCAGTTGTTTTGCGAGCTGGAGGACTCCCCGGAGGGCCCGCAATGACTGTGGTGAACATGGTTCCCCTAGCCGCTTCAGCGGTGGGAGCGCTCGCGTTCATGACGTATCTCTTGCCCTGGGGGCGTCGTCCGGCCACGACTACTGCGGAGGGCTTCGCACGGGAACTGGAAGAGGCTCCGGCGGTGTTGCGCCCGGCGGTGCTGTCGTTCGCCTCGCCCGCGCATTCACAGCTGATGTTCGCATTGCTCAAGCTCGGCTCGCCGGAAACGGGATTCCCGAGTGTCGAGTGGTGGGACTACTCGCGTCATGGGCTGACGGTGGACCTGCTGATGGGTGCCGGCCAAACCCTGTCGGACTGGTCGAGTGAGGATGTCCGGTCCCGCATCGCCGATCACGTCGGCGCCGATCAGGTGACCGCAGAGTCTCCGGCTCCGGGCTGGGTGCGGCTCGAACTGCGAGTTCACGACACCCTCGCTGAGGCGGTGGTGACGGATATCGATCAGGGCACGGTGACGGCTGCGGGTGTGGATCTGGAAGCGGTCCCGGCGGGTGTGCGTGAGGACGGTACGCCGTGGCTGCTGCGAATCCTGTACTCGCACATCCTGATCGCCGGTGCAACCGGTTCCGGCAAGGGCTCGGTGCTGTGGTCGATCCTGGCTGGCCTGGGACCCGCGATCAAGGCGGGGTTCGTGGACGTGTGGCTGGCCGATCCGAAAGGTGGTGTCGAGTTCGGCGTGGGCGAAAACAAGCTGTTCGTCGAATTCGCCACCGACGCAACCACCATCCTCGCCCTGCTGCAAAAGGCAGTCCATGAGATGCAGGAACGGCAGGCCCGGATGCGTGCTGCCGGTCTACGCAAGATCGTGCCGACGCAGGACGAACCGCTGATCCTGCTCATCATCGACGAGGCAGCCGCGTTGTCGTCGTATGCCGAGCGGCAGGAACAGGAGACGTTCCGACGCCTGACCGGCCAGTTGCAGTCTCAGGGCCGCGCGGTCGGGG
>NZ_JBIDDG010000146.1:0-1212 GCF_043205005.1 Micromonospora sp. NPDC047620
GGGCCACCTTCCACCGCGCCTGCCCACCGGTGCGTGAACGTATGGCCGCGCCGACCCCGATCGACTGGCTGCCCGACAGCGGTCACTCCCGCGACGGAAAGGCGGTGAGTTCGCCGCAGGGGCACCCGGAGCTGTTGCTGGCGCTGGCCGTCGAGGAGGGCGTGCTCACCGCCGCCGACGCGGGATTGATCATCGACACCCGCCTGCATCCGCGGCGACTCAAGACCATCGCCGCCCAGAGCGGAATCAATTACGACGGACTGGCCAAACGCCGCCGCCGTGCCGAGCACCGGCTCGCGGCATGGCTGCGCGAACGCATCGCCGACACCCAGGTCTCCACCCGGGTCGAGACCGCCGCCCTCGACACCCTCACCCACACCGCCACGCGACGACCGGCACCGGCCCGAATGTCCAAAACCGGGTCGACGGCACGAGTCCTCCCACTGCCGAAGTCCGCCCCTACCGCGGCGCACCCATCGCACGAGGAGCAACGCCGATGCGCATGATCACCCCACCCCTCATCACCGCGCCACCGAGCACTACATCGCGGCAGCCCCGCAGCTCTCGTCGTCTGGCGGTGACCGTTGCCCTCACGGCCAGTGCCGTGATCATCGTGGTGTGCGCAACGGCGGCCCCGGCCGGGGCCACGCCGGTCGTGTTGGCGATGGCCGGGTCGCTCAACGAGGTGTGCGACCGCCTCCGCAATTGGCTGGTCGCGATTCTGGCCACGATCGCGACCACCTATCTCACCGTCGGCGGAGTCCGGTACGTGCTCTCGGGCGGCGACGCCGGCGAGGTCGAGCGAGCCAAGTCCGCCGTGCGCTCGGCGATGATCGGCTACGCCTTGGCCATCCTCGCCCCGGTCGTGGTGAATGTTCTCAAGTCGCTGGTGGGTGGCTGACATGACCATCGACCTCCCCACGCACCCCTCGCGCAACGGCCCACCGCGATGGCTGCGGCGCGCAAGCCTGCTGGCGCTGAGCATCAGCATCGTGATCGGTTTCGCTGCCGGGCCGGTGTGGGCGGCCCCGCCCGTCCCTTCACCTTCGTCGCCGGTGACCACGAGCCCCTCGGTCCCCGTCCAGAGCCCGCCGGCTGCCTCGGTGGTGCCGGGACCGGTGTCTCCCATGACCTCGCCGCCCCCGGCGACGGCTCCGGTTCCGGCGGGAATGTGCACGGATCCGGCCGGGTGTGTACCGCAGCAACCACCCG
>NZ_JBIDDG010000147.1:0-1208 GCF_043205005.1 Micromonospora sp. NPDC047620
TCGTGGCGGATCCGTTCGACCCGGCCGGCGGCCGGTTGTATCGCACCGGCGACCTCGGCAGCTGGCGGGAAACCGGTGACGGCCTGGAACTGAGCTACGCCGGTCGCGGTGACGCGCAGGTGCAGTTGCGCGGGTACCGGATCGAGCTGGGGGAGGTCGAGTCGGCGTTGCTGCGGCATCCGTCGGTCGCGCGGGCCGCCGCGGCCGTGCATCGCCACGAACGCGAGGTCGACCAGCTGATCGGATATGTCGTCGCCGCCGACGGGCAGCACATCGATCCGGGGGAGGTCCGGGCGGCCGCCGCCGAGGTGCTGACGAGTTACATGGTGCCCTCGATGGTGATGGTGCTGGCCGATCTGCCGCTGACGGTCAACGGCAAACTGGATCGAAAAGCCTTGCCCGCGCCCGATTTCGACACGGCCGCGCAACGGTTCGTCGCACCGCGCACGCGCACCGAGAAGATCATCGCCGAGGTGTACGAGCAGATCCTGGGGTCCGCGCGGGGCGGGGCGACCGACGGCTTCTTCGATCTGGGCGGCAATTCGCTGCTGGCCACCATGGCGGTGACCGAATTGCGGACGCGCGGTGTGACGCTCGACTTGCCGTGGATGTTCGAGGACGCGACACCGCAGGCGCTGGCCCGCCGAGCCGACGACGCCGACGGCGCATCCGGCCTGACCGTGCTGCTTCCTTTGCGCGCGAACGGATCCGAGCCGGCCGTGTTCGCCGTCCATCCGGCGGGCGGCCTGGCGTGGTTCTACGGCGGACTCGTCGAACATCTGCATCCGGATCGCCCGGTATACGGCCTGCAGGATCCGCACGTGGTGGCCGGCGAACCCCTCGCGAATTCCGTCGACGAATTGGCCGCACGCTATGTGGCCGAGATTCGCCGAGTGCAGCCGACGGGTCCGTACCACCTGCTAGGGTGGTCGCTCGGCGGTCAGATCGCGCACGCGATGGCGGTTCGGCTGCAACGCGACGGCGCTCGAGTCGGCGTCGTGGCCCTGCTCGACAGTGCGGCGGGCGCGCCCCCGCAACCGTCATCCGCCTCGGCCGATCCGGCGCCAGGGGAGCTGATGGCCGATCTGCTCGGCGGCTGGCGGGAATTGTTCGACCTCGGTGACGAGCTGGTGGTGAGCACCCACGAACAGGCGTGGGATGTCATCCGGGGGCAAGTGATCGCGAGCAGACTGGTCACTGCCGAACAG
>NZ_JBIDDG010000148.1:0-1207 GCF_043205005.1 Micromonospora sp. NPDC047620
CCCGCGCGAACCCGAACGGCAGGATGTTGATGTACATCCCGTGCACCCGCTCCGCACCCCGCACCTCCGGCCGCGCGTCACACACCAGACCGGTGTGGAACCGCTGCTCGTCGGTGAGCTGGCTCATCACCTTCAGGTGCGCCGCGTGCAGGACGGCCTTGGGCGACACCTCGTACGCCGAGGCGAGCGCGCGGATCCGCTGGTCGAGGTCCTGGTAGCTGATCCGGTGCCGCAGTGCGGCGCCGGTCGCCCCGGCCGGTTCGCCCCAGCCGGCGGGCGGGGTGAACTTGGCGTACCCGGAGGTGATCTTCCGCCAGTACGCCTCGTCGGCCGGGGATGCCAGCGCCGCGCGCTCGGCGGCGACGAAGTCCGCGTACCGGACCGCGACCGGCTCCGGCGACTCCGGTGCCATGCCGACGCAGCGCCGCTCGTAGCAGCCGAGCAGCTCGGCCAGGAGGCTGTTGAGGTCCCAGCCGCCGGTCACCAGATGACTCACCGCGACGGTGAGCCACCAGCTCCCGTCGGTGGCGACGTGGACGCTGACCCGCAGCAGCGGCGCGGGGTGCTCCGGGTCGAACGGCCGGGCCCGCTCGGCGTCGACGTGGCCGCGCAGCTGCGCGTCGGCCTGTTCCTCGTCGAGCTGCATGATCCGGACGTCGACGGGCGCCTCGGTGTGCACGAGTTGCAGCGGCACGGAGTAGCCGCCGAGGTCGAACGAGGTGCGCAGGGTCTCGTGCCGGTGGACGACGTCCCGCACGGCTCCGGTGAGCGCCTCCGCGGAGAAGGGCTGGCGGCTGTGCACCCGGAAGCAGCGGACGATGTGGTAGAGCGACCGGTCCGGGTCCTTCTGGATCTCCACCAGCATGCCGAGCTGCGCCTGGGCGATCGGGTACGCGTCGGCGAGGCCGGCGGGCAGGGCGGCGCGGTCGGCGTCGTCGAGCAGCGCGAACGGGGCGACCGCCTGGAACTCCGGTTCGGCGGCGGCGGTCTCCTTGGCCGCGAGGTGCGCGGCGAGGGTCGCCACGGTGCGGTGCACGAAGACGTCGCGGACCCCGACGGGGAAGCCGGCCACCCGCAGGGCGCCGACCAGCGCCACTGCCCGCAGCGAGTCGCCGCCGAGGTCGAAGAAGCTGTCGACGACGCTGACGGTGTCCAGGCTCAACACCCGCGCCCAGATCTCCGCGAGCCGCTCCTCCAGATCGGTACG
>NZ_JBIDDG010000149.1:0-1207 GCF_043205005.1 Micromonospora sp. NPDC047620
AGCAAGTTCATTCCCGCCCAACGCGGGCGGGCCTCGTTCACTACGTCGATTGTTTCGCTGATGCCTAGGTTCTGTCTCGAAGTGGTGAGGGTGGGTGCGGGCTCGCTTTTCACGAGTGTCTGAGCCATTGGTTGATCACCGCGATGTGGATTGTGGCCTGGTAGCGGACGGCGAGTTTGTCGAATCTGGTGGCCACGGCACGGTGTTGTTTGAGCTGGTTGATGCCACGTTCAACGGCGTTGCGGTCGCGGTAGAGCTCTGGATCGAACGCCGGGGGCCGGCCACCGGCACGGCCGCGGTGGCGCCGGTGCGCGGCCTGGTCGGCAGGGACCGGGATCGTCGCTTTGATTCCGTGGCGGCGCAACCATTCTCGATTACCGCGACTGGAATACGCCTTGTCGGCCAACACTCGATCGGGCCGCATCCGACGCCGTCCGCCACCGAGTTTCGGGACCTCGATGTTGTCCAGCACCGCCGTGAACTGTGGACTGTCACCTGCTTGACCTGCGGTGATCAGCACAGACAGCACCCGGCAGCCCTGGTCGCACGCCAGATGCAGCTTGCTGGTCCAGCCGCCCCGGGAACGCCCCAACCCGTGATCGGCCGGCTCGAACTGACCCGGACCAGTCGGTGGTTCGGCTTGCCCGCCACTGTCGCGGCGGGCACCGGCAGCATGCGGATGGGCCCGTGTGATCGTGGAATCCACGCTGACCTGCCAGTCGATCACCCCGGCAGCGTCGGCCTGGGCCTGAAGCGATGTCACGATCGCGGCCCACGACCCGGCTCTCTGCCAACGACGGAACAATCCATACACCGCTTGCCACGACCCGTATTCAGCCGGAACATCTCGCCAGGGCGACCCGACCCGGCATCGCCACCGGATCCCGTCAATGAGCTGTCGTTTCGTCCACTTCGGCGGGCGTCCCGCCCTTTTACCGCGAGGCAACAACGGCTCCAACCGCGCCCATTGAGCATCGGTCAGGTCCGCTCGCCCCGCCACCGCTAGGCTGGCCACGAGGTCTCCGGCGCTATTCAGATTTGCTTGGTCGCTAATCCGAAATACCGGAGACCTCACCCATATGCCAACGCGAGCAACATCTTCCACAAACATGCTGATGGGGAGGCACCGCTGAGCGGTGCCACCCCATCACTCACTTCGAGACAGAACCTAGTCCTGGGACGGCGGGAATCCGCCGGTGGCGACCGG
>NZ_JBIDDG010000150.1:0-1206 GCF_043205005.1 Micromonospora sp. NPDC047620
TATCGAGGATCGTATAGAACTCTCCGTCGTGGGCCGGCACCCCCATCGCCGAACTGCCGACGACCAGCGACGGGAACAGCGCCCGCAGCGCCGGCAGCCGCAGCTGCGCCGCCTTGGTGACGGCCACGAAGTTGGTCGCGAGGCTGGTGATCGGATCGGTGGTCTCGTCCAGCGTGGCGCCCAGCGACTTCATCTGCGCCGGGGCCTGGTCCAGCACCTTGCGCAGTTCGTCGTTGGCGTTGTTGAACTGGGTGAACAGCGTCGACGAGTTCTGCGTCAGGGTGCTCAGATCGGGCTGCGCGTTCGACGTCGTGGACGCGATGGTGCGCAGGTTGGTGAGCAGGTTGGTGGTCTGCGGCAGCAGATTGTCCAGACCGGCCGTCACCAGGCTCAGCGCATCGACCATGTCCCGCAGCTGATCCGGTCCGCCGCTGAGCGCGGTGTCGAATTCGGTGAGGATGGTGCTGAACCGGTCCGGGTCGATCTGGTCGAAGAACCCGCTGGCGTTCTCCAGCACCGCCGACACCGGCGTCGGGGTCTGCACCTTCTGCGGGTCGAACGGGATCACCGAACCGTCGGTGAGGTACGGACCCTTGTCGCTTTCGGGCTGGAAGTCGATGTACTGCTCACCGGCGGCCGAGAGGGCGTGCACGACGACCTGCGTGGCCTTCGGAATCTTGTACCGGGTGTCGATCTGGGCCTCGGCCGCGATCGAGGCGCCGCGATTCGCCAGCTTGATCGAATTCACCTTGCCGATGCGGAATCCGCGCAGCGTGACGTCGTTGCCCGGCTGCAGACCGCCGGAGCGGTCGAGCGCGACCGTGACCGTATAGGTGCTGCGCAGCGGATTGATCCGCATGACGCTCACCGCCAGATACGTCGCGCCCACGACGAACGCGATCACCAGTCCGATCGTGGAAAGCAGCAGTTTGTGTCGCAGCAGCCAGCTCATCGGTGGCCCCCTGTCACTCGGCCGTAGACGATCTGCAGCACCTGGATCAGACTGCCCGCCATGTCCTGCAGATCGCGCAGATCCCAGAACTTGCTGTGCGGCGGGTCGGTGAGCAGGCCGATGTCGAGCTGGGTCAGAGTCGCGGCGACGGCAAGGGTGTTGCCCTTGAACGAGGCGTCGACCTTCGGCCGGATCTCGTGCAGTGCGTCCAGCGCCGGCCCCAGGTCGTTGCCGGCCCGCGACAGCGCGTCCAT
>NZ_JBIDDG010000151.1:0-1200 GCF_043205005.1 Micromonospora sp. NPDC047620
CCGCCGAGGTCGAAGAAGCTGTCGACGACGCTGACGGTGTCCAGGCTCAACACCCGCGCCCAGATCTCCGCGAGCCGCTCCTCCAGATCGGTACGCGGCGCCACATGCGCCCGCTCGACCACCGTCACCGACGCGGCCAGAGCCGCACGATCGACCTTGCCGTTGGCGTTGAGCGGGATCACCTCGACCGCGGTCAAATCCGACGGAATCATGTACTCCGGCAACCGCCGGGCACACTCCCGCCGCACCCGCTCGACCAAACCGGCATCCGGCCCCTCAGGCAGGTAGAAGGCCAACAACCGCGCCTCCCCCACCACGCTGGTGTGCACCATCGCCACCGCGTCCCGCACACCGGCCACCCCGGCGATCACCGACTCGATCTCACCCAACTCGATCCGGTAACCACGCACCTTCACCTGATCGTCGACACGACCGACGAACTCCACCGCCCCGTCCGACAACCGGCGGGTCAGATCCCCAGTCCGATACAGCCGCGACCCCACCGGCCCGAACGGATCCGGCACGAACCGCCCCGCCGTCAACTCCGGCTGACCCACATAACCACGCGCCACACCGATCCCACCGACATACAACTCACCCGTCACACCCACCGGAACCGGCTGCATCGCCGCGTCGAGCACATACATCCGCATGCCAGGCAACGCCCGACCGATCGGCACCACCGGCAACGCCTGCTCCACCCGCACCGGAAAGACGCACGTACCCACCGTCGCCTCAGTCGGCCCGTACTCGTTGACCAGATTCCCCGGACCCAGCAGACCCAGCCACCGGTTCGCCAACGCCGCCGGCAACGCCTCACCCGCGACCACCACCACCGGCGCCAACGCCGACAACTGCGCATCGCTCAACTGCCGACCCAAAATCTCCAGATGACCCGGCGTCAACTTCAGAAAACTGAACGGACCCGCCGCCGCCAGAGTCGCCCCCAACTCCGCCAGATCAACATCCTGATCGACCATGAACACCCGCTGCCCCGCCACCAACGGCGCCCACAGGTTCGGCACCTGCAAATCGAACGCCACCGACGAGAACACCGACGACCCACCAACGCCACGACCCGCCAACACCGACGCCGCCCACCGGACGTGATTCGCCAACCCCCGATGCGTGACCTGCACACCCTTCGGCCGACCCGTCGACCCCGACGTGAAGATCACATACGCCAGATCGTCCAGATCC
>NZ_JBIDDG010000152.1:0-1187 GCF_043205005.1 Micromonospora sp. NPDC047620
TTGATCGATATCGCCCAGACGCAAATTGGGTCTGGACGGATTGGCGCCGGAAAGTCCGATCTGGGAGCGGGTGATGCTGCGCGGCCTCGAAAACCCGTACCGAAGACTCGCGGTGGTGGGTGTGAGGTTAGCCATCGCTCGGGGTCCAAGGTCACCGCGTGGCGTGGCGTAAGGCTCGTTGATCGGTGACTTCGGCCTGCGGGCGTCGAACAGAGTGGCGGCGACGATGGAATTGTCTCCGTTTGCTGGGCGAGAGGTGACTGCGATGGGGGCGCTTTTCGGACTCGCGGCGCGTGCGCTGGTCGCGCGTAAGCGCTGATCATCCGACGCTGCTGGACTTCCGGGTCTTGTTCCACCCCTGGGGGATCGAAGGGAGCAGAAATGCACAATAAGTCGCGACTGACGATAGCGATGTGTGCCGCGCTTCTGGTGCCGGTGGTGGCGTGTTCGGGTACGCCACAGCGAACCGCGTCGCCACAGCAGTCGCAGTCCGTTCCCGCCGAGTCGACCCGAACCAACGCGGTGGCGGCGATGCACGGGGAAGCATTCGCCCATGCGAAATACCGGGCGTATGCGGATCAGGCCCAGCACAGCGGCGAGCCTCGGGTAGCGCAGGAATTCCGCACCGCGGCACAGACCGAGCTGTCGGATCATTTCACTCGCGAGGCTGATCTGGTCGGTCTGGGTGGTGACACCGCGGCGAATCTGCGTGACGCGATCGCCGGCGAATCCACTGAATCGACGACCATGTACCCGGGCTTCGCCGCGCAGGCGACAGCGGCGGGTGACGTTGCGGCGGCGCAGCTGTTCTCCGCGATCGCCGGCGATGAAGCAGCGCACGCACGCGACTTCACGATCGCCTTGGCGACCCTCACCGGTCCCGCGGGCGCCGTTGTTCCGGCGGGGCCCGATGTCACCGCGACTTCGATCACGCCGGGACCGGCGAAGTCGTCGGGTGCGACCCTGGCCAACCTGCGCACGGCCATGCAGGGTGAGGCGTTCGCCTTCGCGAAATACAGCCGATATGCCCGCCAGGCTCGTGAGGCGGGGAACCCGCAGATCGCGCAGCTGTTCTCCCGCACCGCCCGGGTGGAGCTCGACGAGCACTTCGCCGAACAAGCGACGCCGGCCGGACTGGTGGCCTCCGACGTTGCCGCCAATCTCACCGACGCGATAGCAGGGGAGAA
>NZ_JBIDDG010000153.1:0-1179 GCF_043205005.1 Micromonospora sp. NPDC047620
CGGTGTTCTACAACCTCGACCCGGACGGCACTCGGCTTACCACGCTGGCTGCCCGCGCGGGGATCACACACCAATCCATGGGAGAACTCGTCACGAGTCTGATCGAGCTGGGCTACCTTGCCCGCCGGCCCGATCCGGCAGACAGGCGTGCGCGGCTGATCGTGTTGACCGGTAAAGGCCGCCGCGCTGTTCGCGTGGCGCGCGCGGCCGTCGCCGATATCGACCGGGAATGGATCGCCCGATTGCGGGCGGCCGGAATCCGCGGAGATATCCGGGCCGCGCTCGCGGCCTCGCTGGAGCAGGCACGCGGTGACCGGTGAATCCCCGTAGCGTCGGGGCCTCGCCCGTGGGTCGATCCTTGTTGGGACGCTCACCGTGCGGCGCGGCGGGCAGTGATCATGCCGCGGCCCGCGTAGTTCGAAGCGACCGGCGCGGCTGTGCGGCGCACAAGCTCGGCGAGGTGGGGATCGTCGAAAGGCCCTGTGTCGGTAGGGCACCGCGGCGGGCGAATATTGTTCCGATCCCGCCGATTCGAGGTGCTTGTGGTGGTGGTCGTGGGAACATCCGAGCAATCGAGGATCAGGAAAGTCCTGTTGATCATGGGGGTCAGACCGTGTTCAAGAACATCTGGGGGCGCAAGGACAACCGCACCGCTCCCATCGAAACCGCGCAACAACTGCAACTGAAACCTGGAGCTCGCGCACCCGGCGCGCGGCACGCCTCCAGCGAACGGCACCGAGGAGAATCAGCCCAGCCGCGGTCTCCCGCGATCACGAATATGACGACTGCGGAAGTCGCGCGACGCCTGATCCAACTCGCCGCGGCCGCCGAGGACTCGAGCACAGATGAGCAGCGCCTCGCGCTCAACGTTGACTACTTGGATGTGTTTGTCCCGAGACCGCCCGGTCGAGAAGCGGATTCGCCCGTTCGTCGAGATTCGAGGGATCGGTCATCAGCTGAACCGCGCCGGAGGGTCCGATCTGCTGCGAACCGTGGAAGACGAGATTCGCCGCGGCGAGGAGGTGGTTGTCGCGGCCGAGCAGCCCGTGCAGGTGCATCGCCTCGACGCGGGCGAAGGCACCCACGAGCAACGGTGCCAGGCCAGCTTTTCGGCCACGCTCGGGCTGCTCACGGGGTTGTGGGACAAACTCGGCAGGACACCACAACTGGCGGCGCGCG
>NZ_JBIDDG010000154.1:0-1178 GCF_043205005.1 Micromonospora sp. NPDC047620
CCGTGGATCCAGGATCTCGATCAGTGCCTCGATATCCTTCGTCTCCCACGCGCGTTTGAAGTCTCGGACGACCTCGGCACGCTCGTCCCGAGAGGGACGTGCCGAGGTCTGGATACGACGGCGTGCGGAGGAGGCCAGCTGGCGGCAGGCCGCGGGCGTGCGGCCGACGATATCGGCGATCTCGGCGAAGGAATACCGGAAGACATCGTGCAGGACGAAGGCCACACGCTCGGCCGGCGTCATGGAATCGAGTACGACGAGGAACGCCATGCTGATCGATTCGTCGAGCGTCACCCGGTCGGCCGGATCGGCCGGTGCGGGCGTGCCCCACTCGCTGCGGTCCGGGACCGGCTCCGGAATCCACTCACCGACGTAGCGCTCGCGGCGAGCCCGCGCCGAACCGAGCAGATCCAGGCAGATGCGGCTGGCCACGGTCCGCAACCAGCCACCGGGCGCCTCGACGGCCTGCTGTTGTTCCGGGGACAGGGCGTACCAGCGCGCATAGGTCTCCTGCACCACGTCCTCGGCCTCCGCGAGGGAGCCGAGCAGCCGGTAGGCGAGGTTGATCAGCGCCCGCCGCTCACCCACCACCACGCTCGCTTCCGGATCGGTCATGATCTCGCTCCCTCGTTCGGTACAGGTCCTTCCACTGTTGGACGAAACAGCACGCCGAAATGTGAGGTCCAGGTTGTATGCTGCCGTTCGCCGGTGACAGTCGGGGGGGAGTACCCAGTGAAAAGAGCAGTATGGGTGGCAATCTGGTTCGGCGTGGCGGCGCTTTCGGCGTGCGGTACGGACGATGCCGCTGACGGACCGGCCTCGGCCTCCTCCGAACCGGTTGCTCAGCAGGTCACCGGATCGCCGGATCAGCAGGCCGGGTGCCCGCAGTCGCCCGCGGCCTCGGCAGGGCCGTACACCGCCACCACCGTGCCGGTGCGGGAACAGACCGCGACGCTGACGACCGACGTGACGCTGCCGCAACTCGAGGGCGGTGAGCAGGCAGTGCGCGATCGGTTCAACGCGGCGATGCGCGCCTCGCTGGCCGATACGAGCGGCGGCGACGCGAACGGTGCGCTGCACGACGCCCGGCTGCGCTGCGGGGAAACCAGCCGCGTCACCCGGATCGGGACGAAGGTCGTTGCGGGCGTGCTGATCACCGACCACACGTGGGAGGGCGG
>NZ_JBIDDG010000155.1:0-1176 GCF_043205005.1 Micromonospora sp. NPDC047620
GTCGTATGAACATCGGCCAGATTTTGGAGACCCACCTCGGCTGGATCGCCAAAGCCGGCTGGCAGGTCGACGGCGCCGAATCCGGCAATGTGCCGGACTGGGCGAAGAACCTGCCCGAGGAGATGCTGGGGCAGGAAGCCGACACCAACATCGCGACCCCGGTGTTCGACGGTGCGCAGGAAGACGAGCTGACGGGTCTGCTGGGTTCCACCCTGCCGAACCGTGACGGCGAGACCATGGTCGACGCCAACGGTAAGTCGGTGTTGTTCGATGGTCGTTCGGGTGAGCCGTTCCCGTATCCGGTGGCGGTGGGGTACATGTACATCCTGAAGCTGCATCACTTGGTGGACGACAAGATTCACGCGCGGTCGACGGGTCCGTACTCGATGATCACTCAGCAGCCGCTCGGTGGTAAGGCGCAGTTCGGTGGTCAGCGTTTCGGTGAGATGGAGTGCTGGGCCATGCAGGCCTACGGCGCGGCCTACACGTTGCAGGAGCTGCTGACGATCAAGTCCGACGACGTGGTCGGTCGTGTGAAGGTGTACGAGGCGATCGTCAAGGGCGAGAACATTCCCGAGCCGGGTATCCCGGAATCGTTCAAGGTTCTGCTCAAGGAACTGCAGTCGCTGTGCCTCAACGTCGAAGTGCTGTCCTCCGACGGCGCCGCGATCGAGATGCGCGACGGTGACGACGAGGACCTCGAGCGTGCCGCGGCGAACCTCGGCATCAACCTGTCCCGCAACGAGGCTGCGACGGTCGACGACCTCGCACAGTGAGCCGATCGGTCCCGGCGCCCGCATTGGGCGCCGGGGCATAGTTTCCCGCTCCGCGGAAGTGGCAGCGGTCCGCTCCGGCGGAAGAACTAGCGAACTTTGCTCGATACTGAACCCGAACAGGGGAAAGGAAGTTACGTGCTAGACGTCAACTTCTTCGATGAACTCCGGATCGGCCTGGCTACCGCCGAAGACATTCGCAACTGGTCTTTCGGTGAGGTCAAGAAGCCGGAGACCATCAACTACCGCACGCTCAAGCCGGAGAAGGACGGCTTGTTCTGCGAGAAGATCTTCGGTCCCACCCGGGACTGGGAGTGCTACTGCGGCAAGTACAAGCGCGTGCGCTTCAAGGGCATCATCTGTGAGCGCTGTGGCGTCGAGGTGACTCGCGCCAAGGTGCGTC
>NZ_JBIDDG010000156.1:0-1175 GCF_043205005.1 Micromonospora sp. NPDC047620
GACACCGGCCAGCCCGGCCGGCCTCATCACGGGCCCTGGCCGCCCGAGGGTGCGGTGCCCGTGCCGGTCGATGACTTCTACCCCGCTGCCGCCGACGCCGGCTACGACTACGGACCCACCTTCCAGGGACTGCGCCAAGCCTGGCAGCACGACGGCACTCTCTACGCCGACATCACGATCAGCGACACCCACCACGACAACCCCGATGACGGTGGTCACGCCATCCACCCCGCCCTGCTCGACGCCGCCCTGCACCCCCTCCTGCTCGCCCACACCACCACCAGAGGTGGCACGCCACTCGTTCCGTTCACCTGGACCGGCGTCACCATCCACACCACCGGCGCCACCCACGCCCGAGCCATCCTCACCCAACCCACCCCCGACACCGCCACCATCACCCTGCACCACACCGACGGCACCCCCCTGGCCACCATCAACCACCTCCAACTCCGCCCCCTACCCACCACCACCAACACCACCCTCCTCAACCTCCACTGGCGACCAGCGACGGGCGGCGCGGGCGGCCTCACCGATCACGTCGTCGTCGGACCCGACCCGCACGGCGTGGGCGGACGGCGCGTCGCCGACCTCGCCGCGCTGCGCGAGGCCATCAACGCGGGCGTAGGCGTGCCGGCCGCCGTCGTCACCCCCGACCTCGCCGACGCGCACACGACAACCGTCGACGTCCTCGCCCTGGTCCAGGAGTTCCTTGCCGCGCCGGAGTTTCACCACACCCGGCTGGTCGTGCTGACCACCGGGGCCACCTCGGCCACGGCCCCGACCGGCGTCGACGCGACCCGCTCCGCCGCAGCGGGTGCCCTGTGGGGACTGCTCCGGGTGGTGCAGGCGGAACACCCCGGCCGGGTCGTCGTCGCCGACGTCGACGAACCTGCCGCACGTCACCTCTCCCTCGACGAGCCCCAACAGGCTGTCACCGCCGCCGGTCGCCTCGTCCCGCGCCTGGCCGCCCCTACCGGCGAGCCGATCCCCGTCTCAGGTGAGTGGCGGCTGACCGCCGACGGCAGTGGGTCGCTGGACGGCATTGTCGTCGAAACCGTGACCCCGGACGTCGTAGGTGCTGGCGAGGTGCGGGTCGCGATCCGTGCGGCGGGGGTGAATTTCCGGGATGTGTTGGTGGGTCTTGGGGTGTATCCGGGTGGTGGGTCGGTTGGTGT
>NZ_JBIDDG010000157.1:0-1175 GCF_043205005.1 Micromonospora sp. NPDC047620
TCTGTTCCCGGTTCCCTGACGCAGTGCGATCAGCGGTTCGTCGGTGATGTCGAGCAGTCGTAATCGGCCCCGGCCCGCCAGCGGGTGGTCGGAGGCGACCGCGACCACGAGGGGTTCGGCGGGCTGTAGCCAGTGTGCGGTCACTCCGGCCGGGCACCGGGTGTCCGGGAAGGCGATGAAGGCGACATCCAGTTCGGCCGTGCGGACTTGATCAGTCATCTGTTCGGAGCCGTTCTGGCTGACGTGGAGATCGATGCCGGGATGGCGGGCAAGAAACTCGGTGAGCAACCGGGGCGCGTGCGTCGGTCCCGCCGATTCGACGAGGCCGACCCGTAACGTGCCCCGCAGCGTACCGGTACTGGAGGCAACCTCGGCAAAGCCTTTGTCCGCCGCATGCACGGCCGCCCGGGCATGCGGTAGAAACACCTGACCGGCCCGAGTAAGCCGAACGGATCGCGCATTGCGTTCGAGCAACTGCTGGCCCACCTGTCGCTCCAGGGCCCGGATCTGCTGACTTACCGCGGGCTGCGCGATATGCAGACGCGCCGCAGCGCGAGTGAAGTGGCACTCCTCGGCGACCACGATGAATGTTCGCAAGTGCTGCAACATAAGGATCTCCAATCATAAAGATTGCTTATCTATTATTGCGAACCATGTATTGGACTTCTTAACGGCGACCGTCCCACCATGGGGAGCGCAAACACGCTCGAACAGGAGAATCCCGATGACAGAGGTCCTTGACACCGCGCTCGAACGGCTGAGCGGCTTCGGCACCGAGACCGGCACCGGCAACCCCAATCATGGCCCGATGGCAGTACAGGCGCTCGTCGAGCTCGGCTTCTCCGAGGCCGTCGGCCCCTGGGTGACCGAGTACGCCGAGCGCCTGACGGCGGCGCCGGCCGCAGTGACGCCGATCTCGGGGGAGACCTGGCGAACGGCTCTGGGCGCCAAGCACCGGTTCGCGGACTGGCAACTGTTCTTCCGGCGTGAACTCGACCGAATGAGCTGGCGCGACTTGCTGTCGACATGGTTGCCGCGCCTGTGGCCCGGCGGCATGGCAGTGGGCGGTCACGGTCCGATCCGCGTGGCGCACGCCGTGTCCGCGATGTCCAGTAGGGCCACCGAACCGCGACTGGACGAGTTGGTCAGCGCACTCGCCTACTGGGCGGCGTACT
>NZ_JBIDDG010000158.1:0-1174 GCF_043205005.1 Micromonospora sp. NPDC047620
GTGCAGAACGTGGTGTGGTCAAAAGATGTGACTCCAGAGAATGAACTGTCGAGCGCGACGAAGAATTCCGCTGTCGGTATGGTCCTACCTGTCGGTATGGTCCTACAGCGTCACCCCACATCTGTTGTAGGACAAGAGGCTTGGTTAGCCGCCCGGCCGGACATCCGTAACCGGACTGTCGACCAGGGTAGCAGGAACGTGCCGAACTCTCTGTCCGTCTTCCACTCTCGGTTCGCCGGGGCGGACCGGGCCGGTGAACCACGGTGAAACACCTTGTGAGCGGGCATATTCACACCGGTTCCACCGAACTGTCGGTGCGATGTGCTTGCATACCAGCATGACGAGCACCGATCTGCTGGTAGACGCCTTCGGGCGGATCAAGGAGAACGTGCACGGCGCGGTCGCCGGGCTCACCCAGGAGGAACTGGCCGCGCGGCTGGATCCGGGGGCCAATTCCATCGCCTGGCTGATCTGGCATCTGACCCGCGTGCAGGACGACCACGTCGCCGACGTGGCCGGCACCGAACAGGTGTGGACGGCGGCCGGCTGGGCTCGCCGCTTCGATCTGCCCTTCGACGAATCCGCGACCGGATACGGCGATGGTCCGGACGCGGTGGCGGCCCTCGACGGTGTCCCGGCCGAGTCGCTGCTGGGCTATCACGACGCCGTTCACGACCGCACCGTCGAGTACGTCCGCACCCTCACCGACGCCGACCTGCCGCGGATCGTCGACACCCGCTGGGATCCGCCGGTGACCCTCGGCGTGCGGCTGATCAGCGTGGTCGACGACGATATCCAGCATTCCGGGCAGGCGGCGTTCATCCGCGGGGTGCTGCTGCGCCGTCGCTAGCGCCGGTGCAGAGTCACCGGAATCGCGGAGGGTGAGAGGACGAAGTCGCGGTTCGAGGCCCGCACGACGTAGGCCGGATCCGGCTCGGGTCGCCACCGGGCCAGCAGCGCCGCCGAGGCGAGCGTGATCTCCAGCAGCGCGAAATGATCGCCCAGGCAGCGCCGGCGACCGACGCCGAAGGACAGGTTCGCCTGCTTGTCGATCTCGCCGGTGCGGTCCGGCGACCAGCGGTCGGGATCGAAGGCCTCGGGATTCGGGAAGTGGCGCGGGTCGTGCTGGACCAGATACGGGCTGAACATGATGGCGGTGCCGTCGGGAATGGTG
>NZ_JBIDDG010000159.1:0-1174 GCF_043205005.1 Micromonospora sp. NPDC047620
TTGTCGGGGCACAACACTCGCATACCGGTCACAGCATTGTTGACACAACTGTTGGGTCTGAGGCGATTGATCTGCACGACCGAATCGAGCAGGGCCGAAATGGCCAAATACTGTGACGCGGCGGCGATGATGTTCTCGGCCGCCTCGTCAGCGACATCCCGGATGTCGGCGTTCTCGACGTCTTCATCCTGGACGGTCGCCGCTTGCACGGCCGGATTCTGGGACTCCGCGTTTTGGGTGTCCGGATTCTGAGCGTCCTGGCTCACCGGTCCGGAAACTGTTGCAGCCGAATCGGTATCGTCACCGCCGGCGACTTGTCCGGTGTTCGTGGCGGTCAGGTGATCGCCGACCGCTTCGCCCAGGATGTCGCGGGCGATGACGGGGGTGATGCCGGCGGCCGGATAACCCAGCGCTGTCGCGAGAGCGTCTCTCGCCTCGGTCAGCAGCGGATCGAGCACGCGCATACCTTCGGCGCCTTCGATTTCCGCGATCGGCACACCGAGTTCGGCGGCGAGCCGGTTCCGTAACGGCATCATCTCGATCAGCGCGTCCACATCGCTGAGTCCTGCACGCTCGCGCGCCTTCGCGGGGGCGGTGGCCTCGACATGTTGCCGCAGCGCCTCGGCCGTGGCGGGCGCGATACCGGCCCGATTCAGCAGTTCGCGCACCGGATCGGTGGCACCGTTGCGTTCGAGTTCGGCGATCTGGTTCGTGACGGCCGGAGCCGGGATTCCCAGCAATCCGGCCAGCCGTGTCGCTTGGTCCGCCGGCTCGTCCGGGCGAGTGAAGTCGGGTTCGCCGTACAACCCGGTGTCGGCTTCGGCAAGGGTGAGGGTGAGGTTGCCGGTCGAGAAGACATGGTGGCGGATGAAATCCGCGGTGGAATGCCGCAAAGCGCGCTGCTGCAGTTCCGGTGCCATCTCACGGACGGCATGGCTCGCCGCGACGACCGCATCGTGGGTCCGAGGCGTGGGATCGGCCTTGTGGGCGGCCACTGCCTGTTCGTAGACGATCACCGCCTCTCGGACCCCGCGCAGGTGCATGGCATTGCGAATCAGGGCGTCCTGCGGCGACATCACCACTTGCGCGCTACCGCGCTGACCGTTACGTGCCGTGCGGTTCTTGGCCTGTTCGTGGATGTAGGACTGCTCCGGGGCCTCCGTCATCCACACAT
>NZ_JBIDDG010000160.1:0-1172 GCF_043205005.1 Micromonospora sp. NPDC047620
TGCTCCGGGGCCTCCGTCATCCACACATGCATGCCGCCCTTGGCCTTCACCGCCTCCGATACCGAGATGTCGACACCGCGCTGGCCCTGCCGGTTGATCACCAGGATCTTGCCCTGCTCACCGGCCTCGTCGAACACCTTCTGCAACTGGGCTTCCCAGTCCGCGCCCCAGCCGATGATCCGTTTGGCGTCCACCGCTTCGATCGCATCTCTCGGCACACCCGCGCGCACCAGCGCCTCGACCTGACGGGCGACCAAATCGTTGCGGTGACAGAGGATTTCCTGAAACCGGCCCTTGCCGTCGGCCCGCATCTCGTTCGCGTATTCGGCGATCGTGCGCAATTTGGCGTGTGTGCTCTCGACCACATCATGCTGGCCCTCCACCAGCTGATGGGTCTGCGACCGCCCGACCTCGTGCGCCGGCTCCAGGTTGTAGATCTTCTGCAGCACCGGGTTCAGGTCGGTGAGAGTGCCGGACGCACCTGTCACTTCATCGAAGAAGGATTCGCGTCCGACACGGTAGATTTCGACCGAATCGATACGCTTGGCGGACTCGGCATCCGCGCGCACGACGATCCGATGCTCCTCGGCGCTCTCCCTGCGGCTCTCGGCCGCGCGGATCTCTTTGGCCTCGATGGCCTGCGCGAGGCTCGCCTTACCCGGCTCCGCGCTCCACCGTGATTCGCTCGAGGTCTTCGGGTTGCGTTGCAGCCCATGTTCGGCCTGATCGATGATGACGATCTTGCCCGTGTCCATTTCGTAGTGGACACCCTTACGGACGAGGAACTCTGCGTGGGCCGCGGTCTCCAGCCGGGAGGCCCCCATTCCATCCAGCCAGTCTTGTCCGCCGGGCAGCGCCTCGACCTTCGCCCGCCCCTCGGGGGTCAGCTCGGGTTGACCGTCGTACCAGTACATGACCTCCGGTGTGCCGTCGGCCTGCATGCCGATTTCCTCGGCTATTCGCCTGAGGCCGAAATCGTCGTGCGTCAGCGACCCATCCGCCAGTGCCTTGGTGAGAAAGTCGTGTGCGCCGAACACCTCCTTGGCGGTTGCCTCCGGCGCCGCCTGCTCGGCACCTTCCGACCGGAGGAACTGCCGTTCACCTCGGTCGATGATGCCGTCCATCTCGTCGATCAGCGCATGGCGCGGTGGCTTGATACCGGCGTTGCACAG
>NZ_JBIDDG010000161.1:0-1169 GCF_043205005.1 Micromonospora sp. NPDC047620
TGCCCTCGAGCCCCAACCGCGCCGATTCGGCGAGCACATCGGCGCCGGTACCGGTCAGCCGCGGCGGGATGCGCCAGCTCGGGCCGCGCAGGCCGAGTTGTTCCAGCAGGCCGCGGCGTTGCTCGTACGGCAGGTCGATCAGCGGGCGGTCGCCGATGTGCAGCAGGTCGAAGATGAGGTAGGTGGCGGGTACCGAGCGCGTCAGTGCGCGGATCATGGCCGGATTGCGCTGGTGCATCCGCGGTTGCAGGGCGGCGAAGGAGGTACGGCCGTCGGCGGCGAAGGCGACGATTTCGCCGTCGACGACGATCGGCGGCACCGCGGGCGCGAGGTCGGCGAGCTCCGGCCAGGCGGCGGTCACATCGTTGCCGTTGCGCGAGATCAGCCGCAATTCCCGCTCGACGTAACCGATGGCGCGGATACCGTCGAATTTCACCTCGTACGCCCAGGCCGCACTGTCGGCGGGCAGAGCGCCGGCGGTCGCCAGCATCGCCGCGTATCGCGGCAATCCGCTCATGAGTGCCCACCTTTCGATTAATAGCTATTTCTCGGTTACTACCCTGGAATCCTCCTCTTACAGCGACGATGACGCTGACATTTCAGTCACGACCCGATCTCGCAATCCGCCGATTGACCAGCCGAACGGCAATTTCGTATGGTTGTGCGAGCGACGATTCGAGGAACCCGGTGAAAATCCGGGACGGTCGCGCCACTGTGAGCGTTTCGCCGGGCGGAATGTGAGTCAGATACTCGGATCGCGTGGTAACCACCATCGAGCGGGGACGCGCAATCCCCGGAGGAGAGTCACATGGCGACGTCCTATGTTCCCCGGTCCGGCCTGGAGTCGATTCGGCTCTCCATTCCCACGACGGCCCTGTGGCTGGGCGGCACCACGCTCCTGGCTCTGCTCGCCCTCTACTTCGTCGGCATCGATCAGGGCGCGGTCTCGATCTTCGGCGACGATATGCACGTGCACGAATTCGTCCACGACGCACGGCATTTCCTCGGCTACCCCTGCCACTGACCGCGGGATCGAGCCCCCACAATGGAAAAACGAATCATCGCCCGCGGTGTGCTGGTCGGTGCGATCGGCGGGCTGGCGGCCTTCGTCTTCGCGCGGATCCTGGCCGAGCCGATCATCGATCGCGCCATCGACTACGAGGGCGGGC
>NZ_JBIDDG010000162.1:0-1166 GCF_043205005.1 Micromonospora sp. NPDC047620
GCAGCACTTGCCGGGCGATCGCGCGCGCTCGCAGCGGTCCGAAGGCCTGCTCGGAGAGGTCGTGGAAGAGGTCGATCTCGGCGTCCGCGATCGCCGCCTCGATGGTGATCTCGACGCCCGGCCACGACGCCCCGGTTCCGAGGGCACCGCTCACGGACGATCCCAGCCGCTGGCCCGGTAGGCGGCCAGCACCAGCGCACACGTGTCGCGCCCGTCGGCGCGCGCCGCGACGGTGGCGGTGTGGACCGGGCCGAAGCGCCCCGGCCGTGCGGCGGTCATATCGGCGAGGCTGGCGTTGATGAGATCCTCGACCTGCCCGGTCGTTTCGGCGGCGTGTTCCACGAACAGGCCCGCGCCGGAGCCGTCCGCACACAGGGTCCAGCCGATCCCGGCGGCCGCGGTGGCGCCGGGCGATCGCGCGTGCCCGAGGGCGTAGACGCAGTAGAGACGATCGCCCCAGCCGATCCGCTGGCGCACCCGCGCCGTCCGCCGCACCTGCGCCCGGGGCGGGATCACCGAGGATAATCGGATCAGATTCGCCTCTCCCACACCGAGTTCGCACAGGGCCGCGTCGAAGGCGGCCACCTCGGTAGCGCCCGTTCCCGTCGCCGTGCCGATCTCGATGGTCAGCGTCGCAGGTCCCTCGCGATCGCGATCACGGCGGCCGAGTGGGTCGAGCGAAGTATGAGTTGTGCGCATCGTGTTCGATCCTTCCCGGGCTCACCAGTGTTGCATTTTGCAGGGCGATGTTTCTCTAAATTCTTCCTTCGAAGAGTGGCAGATCGACCCGATGCGCGCCGCGCGGGCGGCGGACTGGCCCCGGAGATGCACTGGGGCGCGCTACGATCCGGGCACATCGTGACCCGGTCGACCGCTGGTCTTTCCGACAGGAGATCCGTATGCAGCCGCTAGCTCAGCCACCGCACCGGTTCGATTCAGCGGCGGCGGTGCTGGGGTCGGATCAGCTCCGACTCGATGCCGCGCCCGTCGATTACGCCTTGGTCGCCGTGTATTTCGTCTTCGTACTCGGAATCGGACTGATGGCCCGCGCACGGGTCTCCTCGAGTATCGATTTCTTCTTGTCGGGTCGTTCGCTGCCGGCGTGGGTGACCGGTCTGGCCTTCATCTCCGCGAATCTCGGTGCGGTCGAGATCATGGGCATGTCG
>NZ_JBIDDG010000163.1:0-1165 GCF_043205005.1 Micromonospora sp. NPDC047620
GAAAAGCTTGCCGCGCAACGACACCTCGAGCCGGCTCGCGGGCGCCGCGATGATCCACCGCCGCCACCACGAGGTGACCGTGCTGAGCACCGCAAGCCCAACCACCAGGCCGATCGGCACCCATATGCCGCCGAAATCCCGCTGCGCGACCGGCCCGTCGACGATCCGCGCGGTGACGAACGGCAACGCGATATCGCACAGCATGCCGAGCCCCGACAGCACGGCGCTGCCGAACAGCGCCGCGCGATAGGGCCGGATCTCCGGCCACAGACGCCGCAATGAACCCGCACCCGTCACTCGGGTGGTGTAATTTTCGTCGACCGTTCCGGTTCTGTCGTCCTCCGAATCGGATACGGTCTCCGTCGTAGCGACGGACACAACAATCCCCCTTCGCCAGGTCGTCTTTCGCCGAATCGCTCACTACCGCACCGCCCCGGCCCCCGACCGAGCGCGCGTACGACCTTCCAGATTGCCAGCGCCGCCCCCGCCCGCCAACCGATTTTCGGTGTGCCCCCAGATGGCTCGCCCGCGGCGCGTTATAGATTCTCGAGCGGTGCACGCCAGTGTTCTCGGCCCGCCTCGATTGTGGACTGACGGAGCGAGGGAGCGCAGCGACTGAGCGGAGGAGGGAAAAATCGAGGCCACAGGGGCCGAGAACCCGCCGAAGCGGAGCGTAGGCCAAAAATTCAGCATGGTCGGGTTGTTCGCCGGGATCGGGGGTTTGGAACTCGGGCTCAGCGCACACGGTTGGCGTACCGAGCTGCTCTGCGAGATCGACCCGGGCGCACGCGCCGTCCTCTCCGCCCGCTTCCCCGAGGTAGAGACCCACGCCGATGTCACCCGCCTGCGCGGACTGCCCGCCGGGACGGAGCTGGTCGCCGCCGGATTTCCCTGTCAGGACCTGTCGCAGGCGGGACGGACGGCGGGCATCACCGGCGAGCGCTCCGGTCTGGTCGACGAGGTGTTCCGGCTGGTCCGGCGCAAACGCGGCCCGCGCTGGCTGCTGATCGAGAACGTCCCGTTCATGTTGCAGCTGGGGCGTGGACAGGCGATGCGGCACATCACGGCCGCGTTGGAGGAGCTGGGCTATACCTGGGCATACCGAGTGGTCGACGCGCGCGCCTTCGGGCTGCCACAGCGGCGGCAGCGGGTGCTGATGCTGGCG
>NZ_JBIDDG010000164.1:0-1161 GCF_043205005.1 Micromonospora sp. NPDC047620
GACCTCGGGCTCGGCCAGCCTCCCTCCGACAGCGCGGTGCTCGGGCCGGAGGTCATCGCCGACGGGCTCACCGTCACCACCGGTGTGGGCGCGAGCCTGTTCGATGGCCGCTTCGGGCTGGCAGCGGCCAAACCCGCCAAGCTCACGCCGATGCGGACCTTCCCCAACGACACCCCGGATCCGGCCTGGATGCACGGCGACCTGCTGATCCAGCTGTGCGCGCATCACCCCGACACCGTCCATCACGCGCTGCGCGACATCACCCGCCAGACCCGCGGCGCACTGCAGCTGCGCTGGAAGATCGACGGCTACAACTCCCCGCCGCGCCCCTCCGGCACCGGCCGGAACCTGTTGGGCTTCAAGGACGGAACGGCCAACCCGACCGGCGCCGACGCCGAATCGCTCATCTGGACCGACGGCGGCGGCGAACCCGAATGGACCCGAGGCGGCACCTACCAGGTGGTCCGGCTGATCCGCATGCTCGTCGAATTCTGGGACCGGGTCTCGATCAACGAGCAGGAGAACATGTTCGGACGCCGCCGCGACTCCGGCGCCCCGCTCGACGGCAATCAGGAATTCGACACCCCCGACTACGCCGCCGACCCCGAGGGTTCGGTCATCCCCCTGGATTCCCATATCCGGCTGGCCAATCCGCGCACTCCGGAAACCGTACGCCAGCAGCTGGTCCGCCGTTCCTACAACTACGACCTCGGCGTGGAGCGCAACGGCAACATGGCCTCGGGCCACATCTTCACCTGCTTCCAGCAGGACGTCGCCCGCCAGTTCGAGGCCATCCAGACCCGGCTGATCAACGAACCTCTCACCGACTACGTCCAGCCCTTCGGCGGCGGCTATTTCTTCGCCCTGCCCGGGGTACGTGACGAGAAGGATTGGTACGCACGAGCTTTGCTGAGCTGAGCGGCGAGCGCGCCCGCGAACCCGATTTGACTGGCCGGCCGCGAATGCGCAGAGTACGGATGATGATCGCCCCTGTCGACGTCGCCACCGCGACCGTACGCAAGCTGACGATTCGGCTGGTGCCGTTTCTGTGCCTGCTGTACTTCGTCAATTACCTGGATCGGGTGAACGTGGGGTTCGCCGGGCCCAGTGGGATGAAGACCGACCTCGGCATGTCGGAGACCGCGTTCGGATTCGCCTCGG
>NZ_JBIDDG010000165.1:0-1154 GCF_043205005.1 Micromonospora sp. NPDC047620
CCGGGCCGGGTCAGCGTCCACTCGTCGGCAGGATTGTCCGAACCGGACCGCTGCTCAGCGGATTTCGATCTCCGAGGTTCGGGTGAACGGGGCTGCGTCGGTTCCATCAGTACGCCACGTAGGCCTGGCCGTTGCGTACCGCCTTGACGCCCGGCACATTGCTGACGGATCCGTAGACGTCGATCGCGTAGCGGACACCGGCAACGATATTGTCCACGGGGTCGGAGATATTCTTGTGGCCCGGTGCCGCATATTTGTCGAAATTCGGCTGGATTATCTGCATGAGCCCCGTGGAGGGGGTGCCGTTCTTAGCGTTTATGTCGTCATTGTTGACGGCTTCGGGGTTACCGCTGCTCTCGTAGTGGATGATGATCGCTATCGCTTCGGGATCTATCTTGCTGGTGTCGTATCCCATTCCCCGCAGCACCTGCAGCGCCTGCTGAATCCATTGGCCCACAGTGCCTCCCACGGTCTTGGCGCCCGAGCCGCCCGGGTATTTTTTGCCGTAGATGTTGTAGAGGTATTGGTTGGTGAGGCGGTCGATTTCGGTGGCGGTTTCGGTGGAGTTGGTGTTGCCGCCGGAGACGATGGCTTGGGCTTTTTTCAAAGCGATGGTGAGGATTTGGTGGACTTTTTGTTGTCCGGCTTTGGTGTAGGCGGTGGGTCCTAGTTCGGCGAGGGCGGCGTCGACGTCGCGCAGGAGTTGGCGGACGGCGGTTTTGTCGACTTTGTGTTTGCCGGCGTGGGAGTAGATGTAGTTGTAGAGGTCGTTGTCGAGGGTGTTGAAGGCGGTGGCGGCGTTGCGTTGGAACAGTTGGCGGGCTTTGACGGCGCCTGCGGTGGTGCCGGTGCCGTCGGTGCTGCCGGTGGTGGTGCCGAGTTCTTTGCGGAGTTTCTGGACGTCGGGGTCGTCGCTGTTTTCGTCGCCGTAGGCGGCGGCGAGTTTTTTGAGTGCGGCGATGGCTTTCTGGGCTTGGGGGGACAGGCCGGCGTCGCTGCCGTCGCCGGTTGTGGTTGCGCCGGAACCGTTTCCACCACCACTACCGGTGCCGCCGCCGTTGCCGCCGGCGAGGCCGGACAGGGCGGAGGCGAGCATGGGCAGCATGGACAGTGCCATGGCGCCGCCCATCATGGCGGTGGGCGCGACCTGGGCC
>NZ_JBIDDG010000166.1:0-1150 GCF_043205005.1 Micromonospora sp. NPDC047620
GGCGGTGTCAAGTGGTGAGTGCAATCGTCAGGGCGCGATGAGTTGAGCGAGACGCTGGGTTGGGGTTGCCCAGCCCAGCGTCTGGCGGGGTCGGGTGTTCAGTTCGTGGGCGATGTCGTCCAGCCCGGCCTGGTTAATGGTGCGGAAGTCGTAGCTGCCCTTGGGGAAGTACTGGCGAAGCAGGCCGTTGGTGTTTTCGTTGCTGCCGCGCTGCCAGGGGCTGTGCGGGTCACAGAAGTAGACCGGGCAGCCGGTGGCCACGGTGAACTTTGGGTGGGCGGCCATTTCCACGCCCTGGTCCCAGGTCAGCGAGCGGCGCAGGTGCGCCGGCATCCTCGTGGCCAGGTCGGTGAGCACGCCGATGACGGCTTCGCTGTCGCGGCCGTGGGGTAGGGCGCCGAGCATCACATACCGGGTGGCCCGTTCCACCAGGGTCACGATCGCCGAGCCGCCGGCCTTGCCGATGACCAGGTCACCTTCCCAGTGCCCGGGCACCGCCCGGTCCGCGGCCTCGGCGGGGCGGGCGCTGATGTGCAGGTCCCCGATCCACGGCCGTCGGGAGCGACTCGCGGCCGCCGCCCGTGACTGGGCGCGCCGCTGGGTACGCCCTGACCGCAAAGCCACCTGCCGGGTCAACTCGGCCCGCAGGTTCCCCCGCGACTGCACATAGATCGCCTGGTAGATCGTCTCGTGGGACACCTGCAACTCCGGCCGGTCAGGAAACGTGGCCCGCAACCACGCGGCGATCTGCGTCGGAGACCACCTACGAGCCAGTTTCCCCGCCACCACCTGCCGCAGCCGTGTGCCCACCCCGAGCTTCGACGTCTTCGGCCGACGTCGCGCCGCATCAGCCCGCCGCTGCGCCCACTGCGCCTGGTACCCCCACCGATACGGCGCCCGAGCCCGCCCCGGCGGCAACCACCGCCCCAGCGGGTTCTTCGTCCCATGCCGGGCACTGTTGTATCGAGCCACCTCCCGAGACACCGTGCACACCGGCACCCCAAGAAACCCAGCGATCTGCGTGATCGTCCGACCCGAACCCCACAAATGCTCCAACACCTGACGATGCCCAAACGTCAACACACCCGGCGCGGCCACCAACACCCCCCAGCACAACCAAGATCAGTTGCACTGAACCCTAGAAACCGCC
>NZ_JBIDDG010000167.1:0-1149 GCF_043205005.1 Micromonospora sp. NPDC047620
GACGGCGAGCAGCCCCATCCCGAGCCCGTAATTGCCGTCGAGATCGCGCACCGTCCAGCCGTCGGTAGTGAGCTGGGTCAGCACCGCATGTGCCGTCGCCCTCGAGAGTCCGGTCTCGCGCACAATCCGCGCCAGCGACAAGTGCTCGGCGGGCCGGCGCGACAGCAGGTCGATTACCCGCACCACGCGATGCGTGGGTGGTGATCCCGCGGAGGCGGTAGGAGTGACCTCGGTGCTCTCGGACATCGCGCCCTTTCTGGTCGATGGATGCGGTGACAAGTCACCCCGGTCCGCGCCGCCGCTCACCGTACCGGTGCGAGGCGGGCCGGCTTCCCGGTCCGGAGCGCTGAATGGTCGGCGAGGCCCGGCTTCGGCGCGGTGGAGGACCGGACTTCGAGGCGCTGGTCGGCTCTCGGGCCGTCGGATCTACGTGCGCCGAATCGGAGGCGCGGCTCAGGACGATGCAGCGACTTCGCACCCGGTATGGCGGCTACGAACATGCGCCGTCGTCGACAGCCACTTGACCGACGCGCAGCTGTCCGCTTATCGTCGGTGTCACAATATCGAACAATAGCGTCGAATATTCGACAACGCAACTCCGAAGTGGTCGAGATTTCGGATCCCGGGAAGCGATGCGAGCGATGCGGACAAGGCGAATGTGATGCGGACGGGATACGAGCTGTCGCATCTGTCGGCCCTCGAGGCCGAATCGGTGCACATCTTCCGGGAGGTGGCGGCCACCTTCGAACGACCGGTGCTGCTGTTCTCCGGCGGTAAGGATTCGGCGGTGATGCTGGAGCTGGCCCGCAAGGCGTTCTGGCCGGCGGCGCTGCCGTTCGCGCTGCTGCACGTCGATACCGGGCACAACTTCGACGAGGTGATCGAGTTCCGCGATCGCACGGCGGCCAGGCTCGGCGCGCGGCTGCTGGTGGCGCGGGTACAGGACGATATCGACGCCGGGCGGGTCACCGAACGCCCGGGGGAGAGCCGGAATCGGTTGCAGACCACCACATTGCTGCGCGCGATCGGCGAACATCGCTTCGACGCCGTATTCGGCGGGGCGCGCCGCGACGAGGAGAAGGCGCGCGCCAAGGAGCGGGTGTTCAGTTTCCGCGACGAATTCGGCGCGTGGGAGCCGCGGGCGCAGCG
>NZ_JBIDDG010000168.1:0-1149 GCF_043205005.1 Micromonospora sp. NPDC047620
ACACCGACGACGAACGGCAGGCCGCGGTGCTCGAAGAAGTCGACGGCGGCGAAACTGCTGTCGAGCCGGCGGGTGTCGGCCAGCACCACCGCCCCCAGGGCGCCGAGAGCCAACTCGTCCCACATGAACCAGAAACGGTCCTGTCCGGGCGTGCCGAATATGTAAAGGACCAACTCGGGGGAAATGGTGATGCGACCGAAATCCATGGCGACGGTCGTGGTCGTTTTCGATTCGATCCCGGACAGATCATCGATATCGCGCGAGAGTTCGGTGACGACTTCTTCGGTGCGCAAGGGGACGATCTCGCTGACGGCACCGACCATGGTGGTCTTGCCGACTCCGAAGCCGCCGGCGACGAGGATCTTCACCGAGGCGGCCAGAGCGGGCCGTTCGTCGGGGTCAAAGGTTGCGGATGCCATCCAATACCGTTCGCAGAAGGTCGAGGTTGTGTAGTTCGGTGTCGGTCACGGGGGACACCGACCGGCAGATGAGGTGGCCGTCGGCGAGCAGATCGCTGAGCAGGATTTTCGTCACCATGAGCGGAAGACGCAGGGCGGCAGAGACTTCGGCGACCGACTGCGGTGCTTGGCACAGGCGCATGATGTCGAAATATTCGGGTTCGCGCCGGCGCAGGTCCGCCGTGGTGTCGACGGCCAGGACGAGGGTGATCATATCGAGATCGGGTCGAGGACTGCGGGTGCGTCCGCGAGTCAGGGCATAGGAACGTACGAGGGGTCCGGCCTCGTCCTCGTACCACGAGGCGCGCGGACGGGTCACGAGCTCGGGTCGGCCGTGCGGCCGAAGCTGTGGCGGGGTGCGGCGGAAAGATAGGTGCCCACCCGGTGCACGGTCTGGTTGATCTCGTAGGCGACCATGCCCATATTGGCGGTCTCGTCGGTGAGCAACGCCAGACAGGCATTGGGCCCGGCGGCGGTGGCGAACATGACGGCATGGTCGAGCTCGATGACGGTTTGGCGGACATGGCCGCCGGTGAAGCGGTGCCCGGCGCTGCGTGCCAGGCCGTGCAGGGTCGCGGCCATCGCGGCGAAGTGCTCGGCGTCTTCGACCGGCATGACAGTGGAGCGGCCGAGCAGCAGACCATCGGTGGACAGCACCACGGCGTGGCGGACGCCGGGAATGTGCGCGACG
>NZ_JBIDDG010000169.1:0-1147 GCF_043205005.1 Micromonospora sp. NPDC047620
CTACCGGCTCTTCACCGAGTCGTGACCGATTCGGCGAGCGAGAACGTCGAAAACGCAGCGACCAACGGTCACGCCTCACAGGCGCACGCCGAGGGGCGCGAAAGCGATGACGCGGCTCGCCGCAGTGGCGACGAGGCGGTAGCCGAGGCTGCCGAGCGCGCCAAATCCACCGGCGGCCGCAACATTCCGCAGCTGCCGGGTCTGCCGCTGCCCGAGGACACCGCGAATCTGCGGCTGGGTCCCGATCTGAGTGCCTCCATGCTCGCGCTGCTGCCGCTGGTGGGCGTATGGCGCGGTGAGGGCGAGGGCAACGATCCCGAGCGCGGCGACTACCACTTCGGCCAGCAGATCATCGTCTCCCACGACGGTGGCGACTATCTGTCCTGGGATTCTCGTTCCTGGGTCATCGACGCCGAAGGCAACTACTCCGGCCCCGATCTGCGCGAGAGCGGCTTCTGGCGGGTCGGCATCGACGGCGACGACGAGGTCATCGAACTCCTGCTGACCCACAGTTCCGGCATCGTCGAACTCTTCTACGGCCAGGCCCTCACCCAGTCGTCCTGGGAACTGGCCACCGACGTCGTGATCCGCAGCCAGTCCGGCGCGGTGGTCGGCGGCGCCAAACGCCTCTACGGCATCGTCGAGGGCGGCGACCTCGGCTACGTCGAGGAACGTGTGGAAGCCGACGGCGCCCTGAAACCCCGCCTCTCCGCCCGCCTCCAGCGCTACATCGGCTGAGCCGAGCCCGGGCAACGTCGGCCCTGATCTCAGGCGGAAAGAGCACGGCCCCCGAGCCGTACCGCGGAGATCTGATCTCTCGCGGTCCCGGTCGGACAAACCGGGGGCTCGGGGGCCGGGTGACTGCCTTGGATTAGTTCAGCGCTCGCGCGGGGACCGAATCCACTGCAGCGGGCCGCGGTACGGGGACCGCGGCTGTGGCGCTCAACCGGCAGCCACCTCACGCGTCCTCTGAATATCCATTCTTCGAACCACCTCCTTTCCCGTGTACAGACGAAACTACCGGCCGCGGCCGAGGAGCTGCAACGGATTTTTCGCAGAGCCGAATTCCGGTGCCGACCTGGGTTTTCGCCGGGTCAGGCGGCGACGCGGCGAGTGATCGATATCTCGCCGCCGGGTGCGACCGCGA
>NZ_JBIDDG010000170.1:0-1135 GCF_043205005.1 Micromonospora sp. NPDC047620
AGGGCGGCCAGCACACTCGTCAGTACGACGACGCCGGCCCAGGACGGTCGCGCGACACCGACCACCACCGCAGCCACCGCCGCGCAGACCGCGAGCCGACCCGTGACGATCATTGCGCTACACCGGAACCGGGACCGCGGCCAACAGCGAGGACATCACGCCTTCGCCGGTCACGCCGTCCAGTTCGGCCTCGGGACGCAACTGCAGACGATGCCGGAGAGCAGTCACCGCAACGGTTTTCACATCGTCGGGAGTGACGAAGGCGCGGCCGTTCAGCCACGCCAGGGCCCTTGCCGAGGCCAGCACCGCGGTCGCGCCGCGCGGGGAAGCGCCGTGCTGAACCGCGGGCGAGGTACGGGTGGCGCGGCACAGATCGACGATGTAGGCCAGCACCTCCGGGTTGACCGTCACCTGCGCGACGGCGGCCCGTGCCGCCGCGATATGCGCGGCTCCGGCGACGGGCCGCACGCCCGCTGCCCCCAGGTCGCGCGGGTCGAAGCCGGCGGCGTGGCGCTGCAGGATGCGGAATTCGTCGTCGCGGCCGGGCAACTGGATGTCCACCTTGAACAGGAACCGGTCCAGCTGCGCCTCCGGCAATGGGTAGGTGCCCTCCTGTTCGATCGGATTCTGGGTCGCGATCACCACGAACGGATCGGGCAGCGGCTGCGGGACGCCGGCCACCGACACCTGCCGCTCCTCCATCGACTCCAGCAGTGCCGATTGGGTTTTCGGCGGCGTGCGGTTGATCTCGTCGGCGAGCAGCAGGTTGGTGAAGACCGGCCCGCGGCGAAAGGTGAATTCGGCCGAATGCGGATCGTAGATCTGGGAGCCGGTCACATCGCCGGGCATCAGATCCGGAGTGAACTGCACCCGAGTGTGGTCGAGTTCCAGCGCCGCGGCCAGGGCGCGCACCAGCAGCGTCTTCGCCACGCCCGGCACACCTTCCAACAGCACGTGGCCACGACACAGCAGGGCGAGCACGAGGTACAGCACGGCGTGGTCGTTGCCGACGACCGCCTTGCCGATCTCGGCACGTACCTCGCCCAGCGCCCGGAGCGCCTGGTCGGCCGTGGGGATGTGGTTGGTCTGCGCCGTGGTCATCCGGTCTCCGTCATCCTATTTCCGATTCGATCCA
>NZ_JBIDDG010000171.1:0-1132 GCF_043205005.1 Micromonospora sp. NPDC047620
CACCGGTGGTCGTGGTGATATGTGTGCCCATGGGCTCTCCTATGGCCGATCGGGACTGTGCGCGGGAGCCCGTGGTCCCGCAAGGAACCGGGGGCGCGGAATCGGAATGGCCGCGCGCCCCCGGCGTTCAAGCGCAGATCACCTGCCGGTAATCATTCAGGCGTGGTGCAGGAAGCCCAGCTGGCCGGGCTTGCGGTTCGGCGCGTAGCCGAGCTTGGCCAGCGCGTCGTCGGTGCCGGAGTAGACCTCGTCCAGCTTGTAGATCTCGCGCGTGTCCTTGCAGGAGGCCACTTCACGGCCGAGTTCGGCGGCGATACGCACCATCTGCTCGACCTGTTCGACCGAGGTCCGGCGCTCGCCCTTGCGACCCCACAGGTTGTCCTCGATGCCGACGCGCACGTGCTGGCCCAGCGCGATGGCGATCGTGCACATCGGGATGACGTGACGCATGATCGACTCGATGGTCAGCACTGCGCCGTCCGGGGTGCGGCGGATGAACTCGATCAGGTCGGCCGGGTGCACGCCGGCCGCGCCCCCGCCGATCGCGACGTAGTTCAACACCAGCGGCCCGGTGTAGTGGCCTCGCCGGATCAGCCGCTCCACGGTTTCGAGCTGTGCCAGGTTTCCGAGCATGAAGTGGGGCTGGATACCGGCGTCGGTGAGGCGGCGCAGATGCTCGAGGTAGAAGTCGGGACCGGCCTCGACGGTCATGTCGCGGTAAGCCTTGTAGATCGCCGGGTCCTGGAACGAGGTTCCGGCCATGTCGTCGTCGGTCATCAATTCGACCAGGTTCATCTGGTTGGTGTTGATGGCGATGGTCACCTGGTCCGGGGCGGGGTCCAGGGTGGCCAGCATGTGACGGGTGTCGTGGGGCAGCCACTTCGCGGCGTCGCCCTCCTTGGGCGGGGCGAACGAGATCGACCCGCCGACCTGCAGGATCATCTCCGGTACCGCCTCGCGCAGCCGGGCGAGCATCTCGTTGAACATCTCGAGCCGCTTCGAGCCGCGGCCGTCTTCTTCGCGCACGTGCACGTGCAGCACCGGCGCGCCGGCGTTGTAGCAGTCGACCGCCTTCTGGATCTGCTCGTCCATCGTCACCGGGATGTCGTCCGAGTCCCCGGGCAGGAACTCC
>NZ_JBIDDG010000172.1:0-1131 GCF_043205005.1 Micromonospora sp. NPDC047620
GAGAGGTTTTCGCCGACCACGGTCTCGACGTGCAACAGCCCGTCCACCAACGTCCCCGGACATGTTGCGGTGGTTGCCCGATCACATACCACCCGTACCGACACCGGCCGGCGAACACGCAGGTCGAAACGCTTCTCGTACAGCTCGAAATAGTGCGGCACCGCGGTCGCGGCGGGTACGGAATCCGAGCCGGGCGGCAGAGTTTCGGTGAACGACATCCCCGGCAGGTCGTGCACGCGATTCACGGTGCTCAAAGTCAGTGAGGGCCAGCGGAATTGCCATGCCCCGCCGGGACCGGGGGAGTGGTCGACGATGAGGAAGTCGGTTCCCGGTGTCAATCCGAGCCGCCGCAGGTGATAGCCGACCGACAGTCCGGCCTGGCCGGCGCCGATCACCACAATCTCGAAATCGGGTGCGGTCACCGCCGTCACAGTACGCGTCGGGTGCGCTGCGGTAACTGTCCGCCGCATACAGTGGAGTCGATACCGACCGGCGGGTGCGGTGAGGTGTGCCCCCGGAAGAGAAACCGCGCGAATGGGGAGAGGTCAGATGCTCGCAGTGAGCCGGGATGGTGACGTGGTCACCATCGAATTACAGCGCCCGCAGCGGCGCAACGCCCTCAACAACGAGTTGGTGGCAGCGTTGCGCGAGGCCGTCACGACCGCAGCGGCCGACGCGCGGGTGATCGTGCTGACCGGTCAGGGGCCGATTTTCAGCGCCGGAGCCGATTTGTCCGGCGTCTACTCGTCGGATTTCCTCGACGGACTGCTCGGTCTGTTGCACACCATCGAAACGGTCCCGGTGCCGGTGATCTCCGCCATCAACGGCGGCGCGCTCGGCGCCGGGGTGCAGCTGGCGCTGGCCTCCGACCTGCGGGTGATGAGCCCGGATTCCTATATCGCCATTCCGGCCGCGAAGCTGGGCATCTCGGTGGACCGCTGGACGGTGCGCCGCCTGGTCTCGCTGATCGGCGGCGGCCCGGCGCGGACCGTGCTGATGGGCGCCGAGAGCGTGTCCGCTTCCGACGCATACACTTTCGGCTTCGCCAACCGCCTCGGCACGCTGGCCGACGCGCAGGAGTGGGCCAAGTCGATCGCCCAGCTCGCCCCGCTCTCGCTGCGCCACCTCAAG
>NZ_JBIDDG010000173.1:0-1129 GCF_043205005.1 Micromonospora sp. NPDC047620
CTCCGAGTCGAGCTGCTCGATCGGGGTGAACTCGTACGTTTGTGATTTCCTCATACACCTCCATGGTCCCACGCCATAACCACCGGGCGCACTCGGATATTTCCGCTGACGCCGGGAGCGGCCCCGGTACAGCGCAGCTCACACGGATCAGGCGCCGGCCCACCACTCACCGGCGAGGTGTCCGGAACCGACCAGCACCGAGGGGCCGCGCAACCACGCCTGCCCGTGATCGATGCCCACGGTGACGGCGCCGCCGGGCACCCGGACTTTTACCTGCGCCGAATCCGCCGCCGGATCGATGCCCGCACTCGTCAGTGCCGCGGCCGCGGCGGCGACCGTGCCGGTGCCGCAGGAGCGGGTTTCGCCGACGCCGCGTTCGTAGACCCGCATATCGACCGCGCCGTCCTCGCCGAGCGCGGTCAGGATCTCCACGTTCACACCGTGCGGGAACAACTCCGGATCGAAACCGGGTGGCACGGTGAGGTCGAGCGCGGCCAATCCGTCGGCGGTGAGCCCGGGATCGACACAGGCCAGATGCGGATTGCCCACGTCGACCCCGACTCCGGGCAACGCGCTGCCGGCGACCGTGGCGGTGGAATCACCGAGCATCCGCACGTGGCCCATACCGACGGTGACCTCGCCGTGCACCTCGTCGAAGGAATGCACGACCACCGAGCGCGCGCCCGCCCGCGTGCCGACCACGAATTCGGTATCCCGCTGCATTCCGGTGGCGAGCAGATAGTGGGCGAACACGCGCACGCCGTTGCCACACATCTCCGCGATCGACCCGTCGGCGTTGCGATAGTCCATGAACCAGTCCGCCGCGGCCACACCGTCGGGCAGTTCGGCCAGCTCGCCGCGCTCCACCAGCGCCCCCGCCCGGGCGACGCGCAGCACACCGTCGGCGCCGATACCCTGGCGCCGGTCACACAGCACGGCGACGGTGTCGGGGGCCAGGCGCAGGCGGGCGTCGGCGTCGGGCAGCACCACGAAATCGTTCTGGGTCCCGTGGCCCTTGCCGAATTCGATATCGGCCGCGCCGGACACCGTCTGCACCTGCTCGCTCATCGACGTCGTTCCTCCACCCGTCCCGCACTATTCACCGGCCGCGCCGGCGTTCACCTTCGAT
>NZ_JBIDDG010000174.1:0-1123 GCF_043205005.1 Micromonospora sp. NPDC047620
CAGCACAACCGCATACACACCGTTCCCTTCGTGGACGGCACACCCCTGACCCGGGGCTCGGGTTCGACGGCGGCGCGCAAAGCCCGTGCGACTGCCTTGAATTCGGCCTCGGTGATGTGGTGCTGGTCGCGGCCGTACAGCACGCGCACGTGCAGCGCGATGCGGGCGTTGAGGGCGATCGATTCGAAGACGTTCCGGTTCAGCACCGTGGAATACGAGGCACCGGGACCGGCGCTGGGAATCACGGTGTGCAGCAGCCGTTCCGGCTCGCCGTCGTGGACGCAGTACGGGCGGCCGGATACGTCGACGACGGCGTGGGCGAGGGTTTCGTCCATCGGGATGTAGCAGTCGCCGAAGCGGCGGATGCCCTTCTTGTCGCCCAGCGCCTCACCGAGCGCCTGCCCGATGACGATGGCGGTGTCCTCGACGGTGTGATGGGCCTCGATCTCGATATCGCCCTTGGCCTGCACGGTCAGATCGAAGCTGCCGTGCTGGCCGAAGGCGGTGAGCATGTGGTCGTAGAACGGGACGCCGGTGGATATGTCGGTCCGGCCCGTGCCGTCGAGATTCAGCTCGACCACGATGCTGGATTCGCGGGTGGTGCGTTCCACCCGGGCGGTTCGATTCATACTCGCTTCCGTACTCATCGGGAGATCACCTCGGTGGCCACCAGCATCTCGCTCACGCGCAGGAATTCGTCGTTCTCGGCGGCCAGTCCGATGGTGGTGCGCAGATAGCCGGGAATGCCGACGTCGCGGATCAGCACGCCCTCGTTCAGATAGCGCTGCCAGGTGCGGGGTGCGTCGGCGAAGTAGCCGAACAGCAGGAAGTTCGCATCCGAGGTCACCACCTCGAACCCCATCTCGCGCAACGCCGTCGCCACCCGTTCCCGCTGCGCGGCGAGTTCGGCGACACTGGCCAGGGTTTCGTCGGCGTGGCGCAGCGCGGCGCGGGCGGCGGCCTGGGTGACCACCGACAGGTGGTACGGCAGCCGCACGAGCAGCATCGCCTCGATCACCGCGGGCGCGGCGACCAGATAGCCGAGCCGCCCACCGGCGAAGGCGAAGGCCTTGCTCATGGTGCGGCTGACCACCAGCTTCGCCGGATATCGGTCGATGAGCGC
>NZ_JBIDDG010000175.1:0-1115 GCF_043205005.1 Micromonospora sp. NPDC047620
CCGTACGACCGCTGTTCGCGGGGGCCGCCGCTGTACAACTCGATGGTGCGCTGGGTTTCGGCCAGCGCCGGTTCGGCCTGGCCGAGATGGATGTAGGTGGCGCCGGCGTAGTAATGACTCTTGGCCTCCGGGAAGCCGAAGACACCGCCGGTCTCGTCGTGCAGTTCGTCGGTGCCGGTGCCCGCGCGTGCGGCCTCGGCGGCGCGGATGCAGCGTTCGGCGTCCGCGGCGCTGCCGAGTTTGGACCAGATGCGCGCCTCGATGTTGTGCAGCCGGATCTTCGCGGTCACCGAGTCGGCGTACTGCTGACCGTTCTGCGCGAGTGCCACCGCCCGGCGCGGCCGCTCGGACCAGTATTCGATCAGCGCCTGCATGCCGCGCGTCCACGCGCGTAATCCGTTGTGGCCGCACAGTTCCGCATAGGCCCAGGCCGCGCGGGCCTGTTCTCCGGCGGCGTCGAGATGTCCGAGATCGGTACTGGCGTTGGCCAGCAGACCCGACAGCGGTCCGGCCAGCAGATACAAATGGCTTGTGTCCGTGGGCTTCTGGTGGCCTTCGAGCAGCCGGTACACCCGCCGGCGCACCCGCAGCATCTCCACCATCATCGGAACCGGCGGCACGTGGACATACTCTCTGGCGATGCGGGTGGCATCGGCGTCGAGCTGTTCCAGCGCGGAGGCGCCGACGTTACTCGCCTCGGCGCGACCGGCGTGCTCGCTGGCTTCGTGGGCAGCCGCCATGATCAGATCCCTCTCCGAAATCTCGGCTAACGCATCACCTCTCATCGCACCTGCGTCTACGAGTGCCAAAAGTTCCGCGTCGCTCGAATACTTGCTGCGCGTCGAATGACCTTGACGCACCTCGAATTCCGGTTCCGGCCGATCGATGACGGGCTGATCGATCATGGCCGCGAACCGTGCCCGCACGACTTCGTCGGACCTGGCGAGTGATGTGTCCAGCGCGGCCTGGTTGACCGGGCGCGGATGCACCCGGGCACCGCCTGCCTCCCATTTCGACACCAGGCGTTCGTGCACACCGAGATGGGCCGCGAACTCCCTGATGCTCATGCGTTTGGCATCGCGGAGGGCACGGGCTTCCTTACCTGACCACTGCCG
>NZ_JBIDDG010000176.1:0-1108 GCF_043205005.1 Micromonospora sp. NPDC047620
TTCCTTCGCGCGCTGCATACCGATCAGCCGGGGCAGCAGATAGGCGCCGCCACCGTCGACCACGAGCCCGCGTTTGACGAACGACTCGCTGAAGTAGGCCGCCTCGGTCGCGATCACTAGGTCGGAGGCGTAGGCCAGATGTGCACCGATACCGGCGGCGGCGCCGTGCACCACGCTGACGACCGGCTTTCCACAGTCCAATACCGCGGCGATCAGGCGCTGCGCACCAGTCATGATCCGCCGCATCGGATCGGTCACCCGCTTGACGTTCTTCGCGCGGCCGTCGGCCAGCCGCACCACGTCCGCGCCGGAGCAGAAGTGCTTACCGTTCGCCCGCAGGACCACCACGCGGATATCGGGATCGGCGTCGGCCTCGGCGAACAGCTCGATCAGGGCGTCGCGATCCTCGGGCCGGATGGCATTGGCCGCCTCGGGCCGGTCGAGCGTGATCGTGAGGACGCCGCCGTCGATCTTCTGCAGGAGGGCATCGGTCATCGGTGCGTATACCTCACAGTCAGATGTTTGATGCCGTTCACGAAATTCGACCGCAGCAGTGTCGGCTCGCCGACGGCCTCGAGGTCGGGAAAACGCGAATACAGTGCCTCGAACGCGATATTCAGTTCCAGCCGCGCCAGATGCGCGCCCAGGCAGAAGTGCGGCCCCGGCGCACCGAACGCCAAGTGCGGGTTCGGGTTGCGGGCGATATCGAAAACGTAGGGATCCTCGAAAACGGCATCATCGCGATTGGCCGAGGTATACCAGAGCACAACCTTCTCGCCTCGAGAGAACACTTGATCACCGAGTTGGACGCCGTCATGGGTCACCGTGCGGCGCATGTGGATCACCGGACTCGCCCAGCGCAGGATTTCCTCGATCGCGGTGGGCGCCGACGCACAGTAGTCGGCCAGCCAGGCATCGCGCTGATCGGGGTGGCGACTCAGGGCGTACACCCCGTGCGTCAGGGCGTTGCGCGTGGTCTCATTTCCGGCGCCTACCAGCAGGATGAAAAATTTCGCCATCTCCTGCGGGGTCAGGTTGTCGCCCTCCTTCGCGGCGACCAGCATGCTGATGACATCGTCGCGCGGATCGGCTATCCGCTCCTCGGACA
>NZ_JBIDDG010000177.1:0-1107 GCF_043205005.1 Micromonospora sp. NPDC047620
CCCAACACATAAGCGATACGACCCGAGGCAACACTGGCCGCACCACCGGTCAACCCATAACCCTCCACCTGAGCACCGGCCTCACCCAACCGAGGCCCGTACTCCTGCGCCACGACACCGACGAAGACACCCGCCGGCGAGCCTCGCAAAGAGTCAGGCGCAATGCCGGCGCGTTCCAGGGCCTCCCACGAAACCTCCAGAAGCAGCCGCTGCTGCGGATCCATCGCGAGCGCTTCGCGCGGCGAAATACCGAACAACTCCGCGTCGAAGTCCGCGGCGGAGTCAATGAACCCACCGACCCGGGCGAAGGAGCCGTCGACCGTCCAACCACGGTCGACCGGAAAATCCCCGACGACATCACGGCCCTCGACAACGACCCGCCACAAATCCTCAGGCGAATCCACCCCACCCGGAAAACGACACGCCATACCGACGATCGCGAGAGGGGCGTCGACCGGTGCGGCGGTCGTGGACGCGGGCGGCACGGGGTCGACGGCGGCTGATGTGCCGCCCAGCCGGTCGGTGAGGTGGGCGGCGAGCGCGGCCACCGTGGGATGGTCGAAGACCACGGATGCCGGCAGCGTGGTACCGACCAGGAGACCGAGCCGGTTGCGCAGCTCGATGGCGGTGAGTGAGTCGAAGCCGAGCTCCTTGAGCGGGCGGTCGACGTCAACGCTGTCGCCGGTGGCGAAGCCGAGAACGGTGGCGACGTTCGAGCGGACCAGGCCCAGCAGGATGCGGTACCGATCGGCGGGGTCGAGCCCGGCCAGCTCGTCGCTCGGGGTCGCCGGGGCGCCGCCCGCAGCGGTGTGCTCGGCGCGACGGCGCGCGCGGCCGGCGCCGGCGGTGTCGGTAACGAGTCCGCGCAGGATGGCGGGCACAGGCTCCCCGGCGCCGGGGGTCAGGTTGAGGTCGGCGGCGACGACGGCGGGGTGGTGCCCGCCGATCGCGGCGTCGAGCAGGGCGAGTGCGTCGGTTGTGGGCATTGCTCGGACGGCGGCCCGGTCGAGGCGGGCGCGGTCGCGGTGTTGTAGGTGGGCGGTCATGCCGGTGGTGTGTTCCCACAGTCCCCAGGCGATGGACGTGGCCGGCAGACCGGCCCGCTGC
>NZ_JBIDDG010000178.1:0-1106 GCF_043205005.1 Micromonospora sp. NPDC047620
CATCGGGGCCGGCACGGACGTGGCCATCGACACCGCGGATGTCGTACTGATGCGATCGGACCCGCTCGATGTGCCCACCGCCTTGCGGATCGGCCGCGGCACGCTGCGCAAGATGCATCAGAACCTGGCGTGGGCGGTGGGATACAACGCGGTCGCACTCCCGATCGCGGCCGGCGTGCTCGAACCGGCCTTCGGATTCACCCTCCGCCCGGAGATCGCCGCACTGACCATGTCGGGCTCCAGTATCATCGTCGCGCTGAACGCGGTGTCGCTCAAACGACTTCGGCTTCCCGAGCCGCAGGGCTGAGACCCGGACCGGCCGGACGGCCGGGAGCCGCGAGGATGCCGCCGCTACGGCCGGGCGACGGGCGAGCGGGGAACGACCGCCGAGATCTGTGCGCACAACTGCCAGGGCCGCTCGGTGTCCACGGTCGACTTACCGCTGGTCAGAATCGCGCCGGACAGTCCGCGGTCGAGGTCGGCCCAGCCGTACTGGGTGGTCAATCCGCTACGGCCGAAATGCCTTTCGGTGTGGGCGCCGAACTTCGACCGCCGCCCGCCCAGCTCGAAGCCGGCGCGACTGACCCGGCCCGCGATGCCCGGGATCCGGGGAGCCGGTGCGATCGCGCTGTGCAGAGAGTCGGGAGACAGGATCCGTACACCGTCGAGTTCGCCACCGCGACAGAGGATTTCGTAGAAGCGCGAGAGTTCCGCGGCGGTGGTCACGAGATTGCCGGAGGGAAGCTCCGCGGTGAGGAACGCGCGCACCGAATCCGCCGAGGTCGAGGCGCTCATTCCACCGCCGAGCGCCTTGCCGGCCACCAGCGACCAGGCCCGGGAGGGTCGCGGTCCGGTGCGCACACTCGGCACCACCCGGTCGACGTCCTCCGGGCTCACCCCGAACGTCGTCCACCGGAAACCGAGCGGATTCAGCACCTGCTCGGCGAGATGGTCGCGCATCCGTTTGCCGGTCGCGCGCTGGACCAGCAGACGCAGAATCAATCCACTGGTCAGTGCGTGATAGACGCGAAATCGCCGGGGCGGCCAACTCGGCCGCAACTCGGTCAGCGCCCGCACCGCGTCCTCCTCGTCGACGACGGCGTCGA
>NZ_JBIDDG010000179.1:0-1106 GCF_043205005.1 Micromonospora sp. NPDC047620
TTCAGGATGTGGCCTATGTGATCTACACATCCGGCTCGACCGGAAGGCCCAAGGGTGTGATGGTCACCCACGAGGGGCTCGCCGCCTTCGCGGCGGAGCAGCGCGACCGCTATCGCGTCGAGCGCACCTCGCGCATCGTGCAAGTCGCCTCACCGGCCTTCGACGCGGTCCTGCTCGAAGCGCTGATGGCGCACGCCGCCGGCGCGGCACTCGTGGTGGCGCCGCCGGAGGTGGTCGGTGGCGCGGACCTGGCCGCGCTGATCGCGGCGCACGGGGTGACGCACGCGTTCCTGACGCCGAGTGTGCTGGCGACGATGTCTCCGGCCGAGCTCGATTCGGTGCGGATGCTCGCGGTCGGTGGCGAGAAGGTGGCGCCCGACCTGATCACGGCCTGGGCGGCCGGGCGGCGGTTGCACCACATCTACGGGCCGACCGAGACGACGATCGTGATCACGATCAGTGATCCGGTGGGCCCGGACGAAACACTCACCATCGGCGGGCCGATCCGCGGCGCGGAGGCGGTGGTGCTGGACGCGCGGCTGCGTCCGGTGCCGATCGGGATACCGGGGGAGTTGTATCTCTCCGGCGCCGCACTGGCACGCGGATACCTCAATCGTCCCGCCGTCACGGCGGCGTCTTTCGTGGCGAACCCCTACGGTGCGCCCGGAACCCGGATGTACCGCACCGGTGACGTGGTGCGGTGGTACGCCGAACCGGATGTGCGCGCCGGCAATATCGCCCGCCCGGAGGTGCCGTGGGAGCTGGATTACGTCGGCCGCACCGACTTCCAGGTGAAGATCCGCGGTTTCCGCATCGAACTCGGTGAGATCGACGCGGTGCTCGGCCGGCACCCGGATGTCGAATTCGCGATCACCATCGGCCGCGAAACCGCCGCCGGTGCCACGATTCTGGTGTCCTACGTGCTGGGTGTTCCGGGACGTGCGGTCGACCCCGCGGCCGTGACCGACCATGTGGCCGCGGTGCTGCCGCCGCATATGGTGCCCTCGGCGATCGTGGTCCTGGACGAGATTCCGCTGACCCCGGTCGGCAAACTCGACCGCAAGGCGCTGCCGGAACCCCAGCTCGCGCCGCGCGAGTTCCGGGCG
>NZ_JBIDDG010000180.1:0-1102 GCF_043205005.1 Micromonospora sp. NPDC047620
ACCACCGTTCCACAGCAGATCGACCGGCGCCAGCAGGATCGCCCGGATCATTTCCGGCGGGGACAGCGTGCTCACGCCCGGATCCAGATCCAGCGCGGCGCGGATCTGCGGCGTGATCGCGATGGCCTTGGCGGAGCGATCGAAGACGCCGCCGCCCTCGCTGATCAGCGAGGTGTCGTAATCCGCCCACGACGACCGCGCCAACCCGAACAACCGCTTCCGCTCCGCGAACGACACCCCCGCCACCGGATCCGGATCGATGAAAATATGCCGATGATCGAACGCCGCCACCAACCGAATATGCTCCGACAACAACATCCCGTTACCGAACACATCCCCCGACATATCCCCGACACCCACCACCGTGAACTCCTCACGCTGGGTATCGACATTCATCTCCGCGAAATGCCGCTTGACACTCTCCCACGCCCCCTTCGCGGTAATCCCCATCGCCTTGTGGTCATACCCCGCCGAACCACCCGACGCGAACGCATCACCCAGCCAGAAACCGTATTTCTTGGCGACGTCGTTGGCGATATCGGAGAATGTCGCGGTCCCCTTGTCCGCCGCGACCACCAGATAAGTGTCGTCACCGTCGCGACGCACCACCCGCTGCGGCGGAATCACCTCACCGCTGGCGTGATCGACATTGTCGGTCACATCCAGCAGACCGCTGATGAAGGTGCGATAGCACTCCACCCCTTCGCCCTGCAGGGCCTGGCGATCGGTTGCCGGATCGCCACTGGGCGCCGGCGGGCGTTTCACCACGAATCCGCCCTTGGCGCCGACCGGCACGATCACCGCGTTCTTCACCGCCTGCGCCTTCACCAGACCCAGAATCTCGGTCCGGAAATCCTCCAGGCGATCCGACCACCGCAAACCACCACGCGCCACCGGGCCGAAACGTAGATGGACGCCCTCGACCCGCGGCGAGTACACGAAGATCTCGAACTGCGGCCGCGGCCGCGGGAGCTCCGAAATCGCGTGCGGCTCGACCTTCAGCGACAGGTAGTCGCGCGGCAACCCGTCGGCGTCGACGACGTAGTAGTTGGTACGCAGCGTGGCGGTGACAACACCGAGGATGGCACGCAGAATGCGGTCG
>NZ_JBIDDG010000181.1:0-1096 GCF_043205005.1 Micromonospora sp. NPDC047620
TCCGCCGCTACATCATCTGGCGGAACAAGCACGCCACCGACAAACGCCTCAGCCAGGTAGTCAACAGGGCCAACATTGCCTGACGCGGCACTAGGTCGTCACCGGTGGCGCGTACCCGCCGGACCAGCTCAGCTGCTTCACCGGTTGCACCCCGGTCTAACAGCAGCGCAGCGAGCATGCATCGGCAACGGTTCTCAACAGCGCGGCACCTTGACGCAGCATGGCCTCCGCTTCGACCTGTCGATGCGGCACCTTCAGCAAGAGCGAGCCGAGGATCGGCAGAGAACCGGTGTCGCCGGCCGCAACCTGGCGACGGCGATGCTCGATCGCTTCACTGAGCTCGCGGGGCTCGCCGTGGTTGTGCAGGAAGGTCGCATACATCGTCAACGCGTCGACGCTGCCGGACTCGATGGCCACCGTGAACAACACTCGAGCTTCGGCCGTGTCGCCCTGCCGGGCGCGCAGCGCCGCCAAAGACGCCAACGACTGAACGTCACCGGCTGTGATCGCCGCCCGATACACGGCCTCCATCGCAGCGTGGTCCTCCCTAATACCCGGCCAGTTGACCAGCTTCACGACGGCCCGGTGGTCTCCGACTTCTGCCGCCTTGCGGTACAGGGCCTCTGCCACTGCGTGTTCGCCCTTGGCCGACATCTCTTCCGCGGCTTGGACCAGAGCAGCGATCGCCCGTGACCGGCTTGCTCTGCGGAACGCCCCACGCGCGTACTCTGCGGCAAACGCTTCGGCATAGGAGGACGGCAAGCGATCGACGATGGCTGACCATCGCGCCCATAAACCCATACCGCCGATTCTGGCAACACCGTGCACGTTGCGGTATCCGCAGTTCTGCATTGCGGATGGATCTGGACTACCCGATGCGTCCAGCGACTCGAGTCCTCTACGCACTCATCTCGGCATGTTGGTGCGCCGCGGTTCGGAGACCAGCACCCTTTCGCCGACACAGACGGTGACGAGCCCGCCAGCGACCGCGCGCCTTGACAGCGGCATGTGCGGATGTTTGATGGACGTCTGAAGCAGGGTGGGTCACCGCCGGGCTACGAGACCTTGGTGAAGTTCATGTCCATCCAGTGCAGCC
>NZ_JBIDDG010000182.1:0-1096 GCF_043205005.1 Micromonospora sp. NPDC047620
TGTCCGATTTGCGAGAGACTGCGTGCGGTGTAACTGATTGGAAGGATTCACCGTGATTGCCAGAACCGAACATCGCACCAAGCGCACGGCGGCGCGCATCGCCGTTGCCGGCGCCATCGTGGCCGCGCCGCTTGCCGCGCTTGCCATTCCGGCCCAGGCCGAGGTCGTGAGCGCCCCGGCGGCCACCGAGATCGCACATCCGGGTCACGGGCACGGCCCGTGGGACGGCCGCGACCGCGGCGACCGCGGCGACTGGGACCACCGCGGCGATTGGGACCGCCACCACCGCGGCGACGACTGCAACCCGTGGGACCGGCACGGCAACGGCTGGAACGGTTTCCGTCAGGTCGTTCCGCCGGGATGGTTCGGCAGCAGCTGATCGGCAGATGATTCGCGGCCCGGCGCCCCTACGGCGCCGGGCCGTTTGTCGTTACCGGCTGTTCGCGGCGATCGTCGCCGCCACACCGTCGAGGACCAGGTCGAGACCGAAAGTGAAGTCGGAGGCGGGGTCGGCCTCGGCGGGCTGGATGGCGTCGAACAGTCCCGAGTCCAGCAGTGCGGCCATATCGGGCAGCCGCTCTCGATCCACCAGTGCGCGCAGATTACGGCTGTAGTCGTGCAAGGCGCCGGCCGGGTCGAGATCGGCTGCCGCCATGGCGTGTTCGAGTTGGCGGGCGGTGACGAACGCCTCGCGGACGTCTGCGCTGACCACCATGATCGCCCCGACCTTCGCCGGCCAGTCCAGCGTGGTGTCGCGCAGTGCGCGCAGCCCGGCGTCCATCCAGGCCACAGTGTTCGGTCCACTCGGCGGTCCGGTGATCGGCAGCTCGGTGAGCCAGGGACGGGCGCGGTGCCGCTCGAGTTGCGCGAACGCCCAGGCGCGCAGGATCGAACGCCATGAGCCGCTGGGCAATTCGGGTGGCGCACCCATTCCGGCATCGGACATCAAGCCCAGCAGTTCGTCCTTCGATCCGATGTGGCGGTAGAGCGACATCGGCGTAACACCGAGAGCCGCAGCGATTTTCGGCAGCGTCGCGGCGGCGAGACCGTCTCGGTCGGCCAGGTGGATCGCCGTCGCCACCACCCGGTCCACATC
>NZ_JBIDDG010000183.1:0-1093 GCF_043205005.1 Micromonospora sp. NPDC047620
GTCGTGGTCGACGGCGCGGGAATCCGCGACCACAGTGACACCGGATTGGAGAAGGTCAGGATCGGCCAGTCCCGGGCAACCGCCTCGCGTCGCAGGTTCCGGTCGGGGTTGACCGCGGTGGGATATCCGACCGCCGACAGCATCGGCAGATCGGTGATCGAATCGGAATAGGCGTAGCAGCGCGAGAGGTCGTAGTGCTCGGACGCGGCCAGCTTCTCGATCGCCTCGACCTTGCCCTCGCCGTAGCAGTAGAACTCGACTTCGCCTGTGTACTTACCGTTTTCGACCACCATCCGAGTGGCGGCAGTATGCGTCGCACCCAGCGCGGCGGCGATCGGGGCGACGATCTCCTCACCCGACGCCGAGACGATCACGACGTCGTGGCCGCGGATCTTGTGGTCGGCGATCAGATCCGAGGCCTCCGCGTAGATCAGCGGATCGACCAGTTCGTGCAGTGTTTCCGCGACGATCGAGCGCACCTGCGACACGTCCCAGCCGGCGGTCATCTTCGTCAGATGTTCGCGCATCCGCTCCATCTGGTCGTGGTCGGCGCCGGAGAGCAGGAACAGGAAGTGCGCGTAACTGGATTCCAGTACGGTGCGCCGATCGATCAGGCCCTGCGCGAAGAACGGCCGGCTGAAGACGAACGCGCTCGACTTGGCGATGACCGTCTTGTCCAGATCGAAGAACGCGGCGATCCGGGGTGCGGACGAAGCGTCCGTCGTCCGGTGCGCGCGATTCGCTGCTGCATCGTTGCGGTGTCGCGGGTGCCCGGTATCCCCGGCGGCCCGATCGTTCGTAGCTGTTTGGTCGCCCTCGGCCGTCACGGCTCCAGAATAGGGAGCTTCCCCGGTGATGCGGCGTTCAGCCCGGCCGCACGCCCCGTCCGATGCCCCGGGAGCCGCCCGCTCCGGGCCGAAACTTCGTCGCGCGATGGACTTGCATTGCCGCCGGTTTCTGGGTGTAGTATTGCTGGCACCTGGACATGGTCCAGGCGCGTTCAGCCCGACCCCCCGGGGCTGAACCCCGACGGCCCCAGCCTCCTCCCCCCCCCGGCTGGGGCCGTCCTCTATTTCCGGACCGTTCAGCTGTT
>NZ_JBIDDG010000184.1:0-1089 GCF_043205005.1 Micromonospora sp. NPDC047620
GACGGCGACCGCACTGCTGTGCGATACCCCCTCGGCCTGTTCCATCAAATCGATTCACATCCCGTGTCCGTGCGGCAGGTCGTCACGATCGGCCGCAGCCACTTGATCCTCTTCACTGTAGAACGCATCTGACAGTAGCGTCAATGTCCTGAATGGAACTTTACACCGGTAAAGTGTGGTGTAATTTCAGCGCACGGCAGGGCGTAGTCTGACACTCTGTCACCAATTCGCCCCACGCCAAAAACGCGCCGGGCAGTCCAGCCGGGCCTACGCGAGCAGATGCACCGGAACAAGCCCCACGCGCGTGTCGGGGGTGCGGCCTCGGCGACATGATAGGAGCGCACCGCCCGGCGTGGGATTCAAATAGGAATAATCGTAATAACACTACAATTATTTAGTTGTATCGAGATGAGCAGGCACCCCTCACCAGGCCCAGCTCCGGAACGGTCATGAGCACGTCCACCAGCAGGAGCCGATCGGGGGCCCCAGGCCGACGTGCACCGCCTCGACCGGGCCGTTCACCTCGACCCAGCAGCCCCCGCGCACGCCGTAAGGCATCGCACTGCGGCCGGTAGCGCTCTCGATCTCGGCGGCGATGGCCGGCACTGGTCGACAGAGAAGCCGCTCCTGCGCGGCTGCATCCGCAGGGGCGGCAGGCCCTGGGTTCATGGCCCCGCCGCCCGGCATCCGCGCCTACCCGCATCGGCTCACTTCGCTCCGAAATGTAGTATAAATAGTTAGTTAAATATGCTACTTCGAGGCCCTAGCGCCGACGACCGAACAGGGGTTGTGGCAATGAGTTGGATCAGTTCACTAGGCACCTACCTGCCGCCATGGGGAACTGCGCTGCGGCGCACCGCCGGGGACGACGAGGATGCGGTGACGATGGCGGTCGAAGCCGGGTCGGCCGCCCGGCAAGGCAGCGGACCGATCGCCCGGGTCACCCTGGTCACCAGGGACTTTCCGCTCTTGGAGGGCGGTAGCGGAGCGGTCTTGCTGGCCGGACTCGGACTCGATCCCGACATCGAGGTCACCGAGCGCATCGGCGGCGCCCCCGCAGCGCTGGACGCGATCGCCACCGCGCGCCCG
>NZ_JBIDDG010000185.1:0-1087 GCF_043205005.1 Micromonospora sp. NPDC047620
GTGCCGCGTCAGGCAATGTTGGCCCTGTTGACTACCTGGCTGAGGCGTTTGTCGGTGGCGTGCTTGTTCCGCCAGATGATGTAGCGGCGGATCATGCTGCCCTGCTCGGTGTGGCTGGTGTGGTCGGTGCCGTCGAGGGCGAAGTAGCGCAGGGCGGTGAACTGGGCCTCGATGCGGTTGAGCCAGGAACTGTTGGTCGGGGTGTAGGCGAACTCAACGTTGTTGGCCGCGGCCCAGTCGCCGACGCGGGTGTCCTTCATGGTGCTCAGGTGCGGGGAGTAGTTGTCGAGCACGATCGCGATGCGCCTCTGCGGTGGGTGCAGGCTGCGTAGGTAGCGGCAGAACTCCAGGAATCGCGTCCGATGTTTCCTCGGCTTGATGTGGCCGTAGAGCCGGTCCGTGCCCAGGTCGTAGGCGGCGAACAGGTGCCTGACTCCATGGGGGCGGGTGTAGGTCGCCCGCCGGCGGGGCCTGGGCTCACGGTCGGGGTCCTTGTGCCGTCCACCGCGCTCGGCCCACTGCCGTCCGGGGTGGGGCTGGAGATTCAAGGGCCCGAACTCGTCCAGGCAGAACACGACCTTGGGCTCGCCGGGCTCGGGGATGACCTCGCCGTCGGCGATCGCGTAGAGGTGCTCGACACGGGCCTTCTTGGCGGCGTAGTCCGGGTCGCGGGAGGTCTTCCAGGTCTTCACGCGTTGAAACGACACGCCCTCCTCGCGGAGCAGGACCCGCAGACCCTCGTGGCTGATGTCGTCGACCACCCCCTCAGCGACCAGGAAGTCGGCCAGTTTGGCCAGGCTCCAGGTCGAGAACGGCAAGCCGTGCTCGGCAGGCTTGGACTTGGTGATCTTCTTGATCTCCCGGCGTTCGGGCAGGGTGAACGTTCTCGGCCGGCCGCCTTTGTACTTGGGGTAGAGCGAGTCGAAGCCGTCGGCGTTGAAGTTGTGGATCACGTCCCGGACCCGGTCGGGGCTGGTGAACGTCACCTCGGCGATCTTCGCCGCGGGCATGCTCTGCGCGGACAGCAGGATCATCTGCGCCCGTCGCCAGGTCACCACCGATCCGGTGCCCCGACGGATGATCCGCA
>NZ_JBIDDG010000186.1:0-1081 GCF_043205005.1 Micromonospora sp. NPDC047620
GACGGCAACACCTTCGATCAGATTTCGGAACACATCGCAGAAGCCCAGCAGAAGCGATTCGGCGATCACGGTGTCAGCGGTTACCTCGACCAGATCGCCGACATCGAACGACAACTCGACATCTATGACCTCGCTGCCTTCACACCGCCGCCACCCGGCTGACTCGTCCTGCGACCGTTGGGAGCCCACCGTGTCCGATCATTTCGAGCCTTCCAGGCACTCACGGGGGGCGCACGCCGCCGAGATGCTCGTTCGAACCATCCGCCGTGTCGGCATATCGGATGATGAGAATGTCGACCTTGCCGACCGGACCGCGCTCGCCGCACTCGACGCCGCACGTGCGGACGCGCGGGGTGCACAACGAGGGGCGTACCGATGAGCGATGTGATCGCGACCGAACGGCTGACGAAAGTGTTCGGCTCGAACCGTGGTATCACCGAGATCAGTATCGAGGTGGCCGCGGGCGAAGTGTTCGGATTTCTCGGCCCCAACGGCGCCGGCAAATCGACCACCATCCGCCTGCTGCTCGGCCTCTACCGGCCGACGTCCGGTCACATCCGGGTCCTCGGCCTCGATCCCGCTGATGACGCGGTCGCGGTTCATCGCCGGGTCGGCTACCTACCCGGCGAACTGGCTCTCTACCCGCGATTGACCGGACAAGAGCACATCGATCGCTTCGCGCGCATCCGCGGCCTGACCGACCTGCGCTACTGCGGCGAACTCCGCGAGCGGTTCGATGCGGAACTCGACCGGCCGGTTCGCACTCTGTCCAAGGGAAATCGGCAAAAGATCGGGCTGCTTCTGGCATTCATGCACCGGCCGGATCTGCTCGTTCTGGATGAGCCGACCGCAGGTCTCGACCCTTTGCTGCAGGATGAATTCGCCCGGCTGGTCCACGAGACCGTCGCAAACGGTCGAACGGTGTTCCTGTCTTCGCATGAACTCGATGAGGTGCAGCGTCTGGTCGATCGGCTCGCGATCATCAAGGAGGGCCGGATCGTGGTCAGCGACACCGTCGAGGGACTGCGGGGTGCCGCTCCCCGCACCATCGAGTTCCGCTTCGATCATCCGATCGACACCG
>NZ_JBIDDG010000187.1:0-1078 GCF_043205005.1 Micromonospora sp. NPDC047620
CTGCTGTTCGTATCGGCCGGGGCCACCTACGAATTCCCGGTGGCCGCGCTGGATCGCACCGATGTGGCCGCGCCGCCCGGATCGGTGGCGACGCTGCGCATTTCGGACGGCAACACGGATCTGGAATTCGTCTCCACCGAGGCCGAGGATCTGCTGCGCGTCGACGGCGCCGTGCGGCTGGCCTGCGAGATCGAACATGTCGACGGTTCCATCGTGATGGCGCGTCCGTCGTCGCTGGACCTGTTCGGCGAATGGCAGTTGCTGGTGGAGCGGCGCAAACTCGGCATGGTCGACACCGAGCAGTTCAAATGGGAGGGCATCGGCATTCTGCGCGCGATGCCGCAGTAACCGCCGCCGTCAGTGGAACGGGGAAAGGCCGAATACCGGCGCCCCGGGATGCAGCGCCACCCGCCGCCACGGACTCGACGGACGCATCAGCAGGCCGCGGATCATCCAGCGGCGTTCGTCGACCTGCTCCTTGGCCGCGGCGAGGTCCTGAGTGGCCGCCCAGAAGATGGCGCCGGTGAGGAAGCCGGCCGCGAACTGCCGCCAATTGCGGTAGTGCTGCTGGGCTTTGGCGAGCGCGCGGCCCAGCAGCGTCCACGCCTCGTCCTCGTCCAGATATCCGGCGGTGTGCGCGGCGCGGGCGATGAAGACGATGCGCGAGAGGTCCCAGGCGGTGGCATCGGTGTTCAGCGGTTGCGGTAGCCGGTCGACGATGCCGAATTTGATGGCCTGTAACCAGGCGTCGTAATCGCGGTCGATGCCGTTGACGCCGCGGTAGCCGCGCACCTCGGACACGGTGTGCAGGAATTCGCGGTGGCTGTCGGCGAGGCCGGTGCGGTCGACGCGGGTGGTGTCCTGGGCGGCCGCGGTCGCGAGCGGATGCACCATCGCGAACAGCGGTGCGTGCATCCCGCTCAGCAACCGGCCGATGGTGTCGCGCGCATCCTCGGCGTTGTCGACACCCCACGATTCGTGCAGGCCCTCGATAGTGGATTCGCGCCGGGTCTCCGAACTTCCGGGGTGTTCCGGCTGGAAGGCGACAGTGTCGTTGTAGGAGCTCCAGCTGCGGCCG
>NZ_JBIDDG010000188.1:0-1070 GCF_043205005.1 Micromonospora sp. NPDC047620
GCAGGCTGTCGGGATGGTCACCGCCTCGACATCGGTCAAGGTCAGCTCGCGTGCGATGCTGGTCGACAAGCGGCTGACGGGGATGCGGCGGGCGAGTGCGGGCGCCATCGCGTCCGGTCCGTCGTCGATCCAGGACCGCATCATCCGGTCGAGATCTCGCGACTCCCCATCGGTCGTACCCACCGCCACCAGGCCCCGGCGATCGTGCAGACGGTCACCGTCCAGGCCGGCATCGGCGAGTGCCATCCGAGCTGCGACGACAGCGAATTGTGTTGTCCGGCCGAATTCTTCGGCGCGCGTGCCCAGCCATTGTTCGGGCGCGAAATCCGCTACCTCGCAGCCAATTTTATTCGGATACCCGGCGGTGTCGAACGCCGTGATCGGCGCCGCCCCCTGCCGCCCGCAGCGCAATGCGTCGAGAAATTCGTCCGCTCCGATACCCACACTGGTTATCGCGCCGAGGCCGGTAACGACAACCCTGCGCCTCATGAGGTTTCCGGTTTCGTCATCGCGACTCGTCCCGGCCTTCAGGCCGCCTTGGCTTCGGCAACAACCGAATAGACGCCCTCCAGATTGACCAGCCGCTCCAGCTCGGACTGATCGATCGTAATTTTGAATGTCCGTTCGAGCTGCGCAAGAATTTCGATCGCCAGCAGCGAGTCGGCGCCATGATCGTCTTTGAACAGACTGCTGTCGGAAACCTCCTCGGGTTCCAGTTCGAGGATCGTGCACACGGTTTCCTTGATGCGATCTTTTTCCGCAGGGGCGAGCACAGGCATGGATCGATTCCTTTCCGAACGCCCCGATCGAAGACAGGTGATCGGGTCGATTTCAACCTAGCGTCGAATCGCTCCGCCGCACCCCGCCTGACATTTAACTGCCACCCGCGCCGAAGCGCCCTTGCGGGCAATAGCTGCTGCACTGGCAGCAAGTCGTCGGCAGCCGGTTCGCCGGCGGGACTCCGCTACGACCCGTACAGCTCGGCGCGCATCTGCTCCGGGCTCCGGCCGTACCGGCGCTGGAAGGCTTCGCGGAAACGGCGTGTGGTGGTGAACCCGGTGTGGTGCGCG
>NZ_JBIDDG010000189.1:0-1069 GCF_043205005.1 Micromonospora sp. NPDC047620
GCCCGCTTCGGCGGGGTAGGCGGCGGCGAAGGCGGCGAGATTGAATCCGGAGACCGTCTTGTTGGTGAACCACAGCTCGTTCGCCGAAACTCCGACGTCCTCGGCGCCGGACGCGTTGCCCATCACGATCATTCGGCCCAGCGGACGAAGCCGGTCCAGGCTCGCGCGGCGGGCCGGGCCGCCGACCATATCGACCACGATGTCGAATTCCCCCGCACTGGAGATGTTCTCGCGAAGGATCACCTCGTCGTAGCCGAAAGACCTGGCTACCTCGATCTTCTCGGCGCTGCCGACGGTGCCGACCACCCGGCCCGCGCCGAACAACCGCGCGGCCTGGCCGAGTTGGCTGCCGACGCCGCCCGCTGCCGCGTGCACCAGCACACTCTCGCCGGGTTCGATGCGCGCCACGCGGTCGAGGACGAGAAAGGCGGTGGTGCTGTTGGACGGCAGCGCCGCCGCGAGGTCCAGGCTCAGGTCGAGGCCGTCCAGCGGTGCGACCAAGGCCGCGGAGGTGACGACGACCTCGGCGTAACCGCCACTGTCGACGATGGTCAGCGCCGCGACCGGCCGGCCGACGGTCAGGCCCGTCACATCCGGGCCGACCGCGCGGATCCGGCCCGAAACCTCGATACCCGGCACGAACGGCAACCGCACACCGACGACGCCCTGCCGATACAGCACCTCGGCGAAGTTGGCTCCCGCATAGGCGACGTCGATGGAAACCTGGCCGGGACCGGGTTCCGGGATGTCGACGGTGGCCGGCCGCAGCACCTCCGCGGGACCGAATTCGGGGATGGTGATCGCCTGCATCTGTGTAGTGCTCATGACAACGATCCTCGGCGCGCGGAAGTCGAGGAGGCAGTGTCAGCTCATCCTGGGTGTGGCACCACCAGGCTGCAACAGCCGTTCCAGGCGTTCGGCGGTGTCGGTGCCGGGGCGCGGGTTGTGCAGGATCAGGTGGTGGCCGGGGTGGTCGGGTACCGGGAACAGCGTGGCGTCGAAGATCAGCAAGCCCACGTCGGGATGTTCGACGGCCTTCACCGCGACGCTGTGTTCGGCGGCGTCGTGG
>NZ_JBIDDG010000190.1:0-1067 GCF_043205005.1 Micromonospora sp. NPDC047620
GCGTTGACCGACCTCGTCCCGTTCAAGCGCGCTCACCCAGGCGACGACATCACCACACGGCTGATCCAGCATCCCGCCCGGCTCGATGACCGGGAAGTGGCCGCCCAGCTGATGAGCTTCGCCGGAGCGGGCTTGCAAGCGGTGCCCGACCTCGTCTGCAACGCGCTGCGTTTGATGCTCAGCGACGATCGATTCGGCGGCAGCCTGCTCAGCGGCAGCCTGCACACCCGCGACGCCCTCGACGCGGTGCTGTTCAACGACCCGCCGATGGCCAACTTCTGCACCACCTACCCACGCCAGCCGATCCTGGTCGACAACATGTGGCTGCCCGCGATCCAGCCGGTCGTCATCAGCATCGCCGCCTGCAACAACGACCCCGACATCGCCAGCAACGACAGCGATCGGTCGGGCAATCGCTCGCACCTGGCATTCAGCACTGGACCCCACGCCTGCCCGGCCCGAACCGCGGCCTACCTGATCGCGCAGGACGCGATCGACTACCTCCTCGACCTCATCCCCGACATCGCCCTGGCCGTGCCCGCCGACCGGCTCGAGTACCGGCCGGGCGCATTCCACCGCGCACTCACCGCGCTTCCCGTCGTGTTCCCCCGCGCCCAGCGATCAGGCGCACCGACCCCACACCGGACCCATCCCCGACATCACGCACCGACGAAAGGGTGAACACACATGCACACCGGACGCCCCAGCGACACCGCCGCCGCCATCGCGCACATCAGAGCCAAATACGCCAAACTCCATCCAGAGATACTCGCCGATCCGCTCGCCGACCGAATCCTCTGCGAACCGGTCCTCGATCACACGGTCCTCGATCGCGGGCTGGCACCCGACGTAGCGCACCGCCGGGGCCAATACATCCTCGCGCGCTCCCGATTCGCCGACGACCGCCTCGCCGCGGCTGTCGCCAGAGGAGTCGACCAAATCGTCATCCTCGGCGCCGGACTCGACACCACCGCCTACCGCAGCGGCCACGACGTCAGGTTCTTCGAAGTCGACCACCCCGACACCCAGACCTGGAATCAGCGCCTGGTCGCCGAGGCCCCCATTCC
>NZ_JBIDDG010000191.1:0-1067 GCF_043205005.1 Micromonospora sp. NPDC047620
CCACGCCTATCTGCGGTCCGCGGCGCGGATCATCGGCACGGGCGAGCGGGTGCTGTCGACCGTGTTGCAGGGCTTCTACCAATCCCATCAGGCCACCGCGGCCGCGGTGCAGGTCAACAACATTCACCTGATTCGCGGCATGCTCGGCCGGCCCGGCTGCGGCGTCCTGCAGATGAACGGCCAGCCCACCGCGCAGAACACCCGGGAATGCGGGGCCGACGGCGATCTGCCGGGATTTCGCAACTGGGCCAACGATTCTCACGTCGAAGAACTGGCCCGGCTGTGGAATGTCGACCCGCAACGCATACCGCACTTCAGCGCGCCGACGCATCTCATGCAGATCCTGCGCTTCGTCGAGGACGGGTCGATCCGCTTCCTCTACGTCAACGGCACCAATCCGGCGGTGTCGCTGCCCGAACTCGCGCGCGTTCGCGCCCTGCTGTCGCAGCGGCGGCTGTTTCTCGTCGTGCAGGACATCTTCCTTTCCGAGACAGCGCAATTGGCGGATGTGGTGCTGCCCGCGGCGACCTGGGGTGAGAAGACCGGCACCTTCACCAATGCCGACCGCACCGTGCACCTGTCGGAGAAGGCGGTCGAGCCGCCCGGGGACGCCCGGCCCGACCTGGATATCTTCCTCGATTACGCCCGCCGCCTGGATCTGCGCGACGCCGACGGCGCACCGCTGTTGCCCTGGCGGACGCCGGAGGAGGTGTTCGAGCAGTGGAAGCGGTGCAGCGCGGGGCGCCTGTGCGACTACTCGGCCATGACCTACGCGAAACTTCGCGTGCGCGGTGGCATTCAGTGGCCGTGCACCGAGGAGCATCCGGACGGCACCGAGCGGCTGTACGCCGACGCGACATTCCGTGCGGCGCCGCAGGATTGCGAAACCTACGGTCGCGACCTGATCACCGGTGCTCCGCTGGAGCCGACCGAGTATCGCGCGCTGAACCCGGAGGGCCGCGCCGTGATCAAGGCGGCGCAGTACCTGCCGCGGCACGAGACGCCGAGCGAGGACTATCCGTACGCGCTGATCACCGGTCGCACGCTCTACCACTTCCACACCCGCA
>NZ_JBIDDG010000192.1:0-1066 GCF_043205005.1 Micromonospora sp. NPDC047620
TTCTGTTCCTGGTGCTGCACAAGACTATTGCGGACCAGCACCCGATACACCGTGCTGCGCGACGGAGCCTCGGCGACGCCACGCACCGCCAGCTCGTGCGCGATCCTCTGGGCACCCCACCGCGGATGCACCCGCCGCATCTCGCAGATCATCGACTCCAGCTCCGCCGGCAACCGCGTCGGCGATGTCTTGGGCCGCCGCGACCGCTCGACCAGCCCCGCCTGCCCGTCGGCTTCGAATCGGCGCAGCCACGTATGCAACGCCTGCCGTGAAGTCCCGTACTGACGTGCCACTTCCGCCACCGGCGCGCCGTCGAGCACCTCACGCACGGCGCGATACCGATGCTCGGCCCGCCACTGCCGCTGGTCCGGAACCCGGCTTTCACCGTCAACCTCGTCGACCACCCGAAGATGATCAACGACCGACCGTCAACAATGTCCCAAAACCGTTGCGGCTGTGATGAACCCGACAACAAAGTCCTGGACCTGATCGGTCAACGAACTCCTGAACCCGCACATTGACACCACCTCTTCGCGGCCAGCGCCTCCCGTGGGTGCCGCATTATGCGGAAACGTCTATCCAACTCCAGGGTGTCGGTCGACGGCTGAACCGGCGGCAGACGTCCGAAACTGCTGCGATGGCAGCGCCGCTCCAGGAAAGCAGAACCGCCCGGCACGATATCCGGGCGGTTCGTTCGTTCGTGCCTCGACTATTCGGTCACTATGACCACGAGTTCACCCGCGGCGAACTGCGCCCGCAACCGCTTCTTGTCGAACTTTCCCACGCTCGTTTTGGGGACTTCACCGATGAATGCCCAGCGTTCGGGCAACTGCCATTTCGCAAAACTCCCCGACAAGAACCGGCGCAACTCCTCCGGCTCCGCGGAGACCCCCGGACGCCGGACCACCGCGACCAGCGGACGCTCACCCCAAGTCTCGTCCGAGACGCCGATCACAGCCGCCTCGGCGACCGCCGGATGGCCCATGATCGCGTTCTCCAGATCGACCGACGAGATCCACTCCCCGCCGGACTTGATGACATCCTTCGACCGATCGACGAGCGTGAG
>NZ_JBIDDG010000193.1:0-1065 GCF_043205005.1 Micromonospora sp. NPDC047620
TGTGGGCCAGGTATCCACTGAATCGGGACATCGCCCGACCCGCGCGAAATATGCCGGAGTTCGGTGGCCGTCCGCTCAGCGCAGGACGTACGGCGAGATCGAGCTGCGGTGCTCGCTGATATCCAGGGACTTGCCCAGCGGCGGGAACGCGCGCTGCGGACAGTTGGCGCGTTCGCAGACACGGCAGCCGGCGCCGATCGGGGTGGCCTGGGGCTCGGTGAGGTCCAGGCCGTCGGCGTAGACCACGCGTCCGGCGTGGCGCAATTCGCAGCCCAGGCCGATGGCGAAGGTCTTGCTGGGCTGCCCGTAGCGGGTGGCGCGCCGCTCGACCGTGCGCGCGATCCACAGATATTTGCGGCCGTCGGGCATCTGGGCGATCTGGGTCATGATCCGGCCGGGATAGGCGAAGGTCTCGTACACATTCCACAGCGGACAGGTCCCGCCCGCGGAGGAGAAGTGGAATCCGGTGGCGGACTGGCGTTTCGACATGTTTCCCGCGCGATCCACGCGGACGAACGAGAAGGGCACCCCGCGCAGTTTGGGCCGCTGCAGGGTGGAGAGCCGGTGGCAGATCGTTTCGTAACTCTGCGCGAAGAACGCCGACAGCCGCTCGATGTCGTAGCGGAAATCCTCGGCGACCTCGTGGAAATGCGAGTACGGCAGCACCGTGGCCGCGGCGAAATAGTTGGCGAGGCCGAGTTTCGCGAGCGTACGGGTGTCCTCGGAGGCGAAATTGCCCTCTTCGACCAATTTGTCGATCAGATCACCGCATTCCAGATATGCCAGTTCCGTGGCCAGTTTGAACACGCGCTGACCGCCCGACAGATGCGGGGCGATCTCGAGCTTGCGGGCCTCGGGGTCGTAGCGGTGCAGCACACCCTCGCCCAGGTCGATCCGCTCCACGATCTGCACGCCGTATCCGGTGGTGAGCCGGCGGGTGAGCTCGCGCCGCAGATCACCGCCGTGCAAGCGCATGCGGGTCGCCAATTCCTCTGCGGCGGTATCCAATTCGTGGATGTAGTTCTGGCGCTGATAGAAGAAGTCGCGCACCTCCTCGTGCGGACG
>NZ_JBIDDG010000194.1:0-1064 GCF_043205005.1 Micromonospora sp. NPDC047620
ACTCCTCGTCGTGGGAGTGGGACACCACCTGCCCCAGCGTGCAGTGGAAGCATTCGCACAATTTCGTCCATCACAAGTACACGAATGTCGTCGGCAGGGACGACGATGTCGGCTACGGAATTCTGCGGGTGACCCGGGACCAGCGCTGGGAGTGGTGGAACATCGGAAATCCGGTGTACAACCTGACATTGGGGACCTTGTTCGAATGGGGCGTCGCGCTGCACCACCTCGAGGTGGAGAAGATCCGCCGCAAGGACAAGACCTGGCGGCAGGCGTTCCGGGATCTGCGCATCATCGGCACGAAGGTCGGCAAACAGGCGGCCAAGGATTATCTGATCTACCCGGCGTTGTCGGGGCGCAACTGGAAGACGACGCTGACCGCCGACGCCACCGCCAATCTCATCCGCAACTACTGGGCCTACATGGTCATCTTCTGCGGCCACTTCCCCGACGGCGCGGAGAAGTTCACCAAGGGCGATGTCTACAACGAAACGCAGGGCGAGTGGTACCTGCGCCAGATGCTGGGCAGCGCCAATATCACCGGCGGCGCGGTCATGCATTTCATGACCGGCAACCTCTCCCATCAGATCGAGCACCACCTGTTCCCGGACCTGCCGAGCAACCGGCTGCGGGCCATCTCGGTGCGCGTGCGGGAATTGTGCGACAAATACGACCTGCCCTACACCAGCGGCTCGATGCCGGTGCAGTACGCGAAATCGTGGCGCACCATCATCAAGCTGTCGCTGCCCAACAAATATCTGCGCCGCGGCACCGACGACGCTCCCGAGACCAAGTCCGAGCGCGCATTCGGCGGCATCGGCACGGTCGATCCCGTGACGGGGCGCCGGCGCGGATTGCGCACCGCGCTGAAGGAAGGCAAGCGCCGGGTGGCGGAACGCCGGCAGACGGTCGGCTCGGCCGCCTAGCGATCACCGAACAGAAGGGGCTCTCCGGATTCGACGTCCGGGGAGCCCCTTTCGTCTGCCCGCGTCCGGGCCTGATTGACTGAACCGGTGTCAACGCAAGAATCCAGCATCTACGACGTGATCCGGCGGCGCCGCGAT
>NZ_JBIDDG010000195.1:0-1063 GCF_043205005.1 Micromonospora sp. NPDC047620
CCACCCTGCCGTTCCCGGGCTTTCCCACCGACCTGCAGCCGATGGCGATCGGTCTGGCGACCATCGCCGACGGGACGTCCATGATCACCGAGAACATCTTCGAGGCGCGCTTCCGCTTCGTCGAGGAGATGATCCGCCTGGGCGCCGACGCCCGCACCGACGGCCATCACGCGGTGGTCCGGGGCATCCCGCGGCTGTCCAGTGCGCCGGTGTGGTCGTCGGATATTCGCGCCGGCGCGGGTCTGGTGCTCGCGGGTCTGGTCGCCGACGGCGTCACCGAGGTGCACGACGTGTTCCATATCGACCGCGGCTACCCCCACTTCGTGGAGAACTTGCGCTCGCTGGGCGCCGAGGTGGAACGGGTCGGCACACCGGCGTAGTCGGCCGTACATCCGAAAGACCTTCCTGACCAGGCGATTTGACATAGAATCAACCGCCACGTAACTTATTCCAGGTCAGAGCGACACGGACACCGACCCGGAGCCGAGAGGCCCGGGACAACGAGGTCGGACGAGGAGCGCCTGACAATCACACTGGTTCGGTAAGAGGGACCCCGATTTGGTCGGGAACTTCTGGCTGAGCTAAGCTGTAAAAGTTGCCCAACCGATCGACCGGGAAGAATCCCGCGAGATTGCTGGTGCGTGTGTTCTTTGAGAACTCAATAGTGTGTCGATGAATGTCAGTGCCAAATATTTATTTTGGTTCCGTTCATCCTCCCCCCGTGAGGGTGACGGACATTTTTTGTCAGCTAATTTTCCGGCTGGCGTTTAAGTTAGGTTTTCGGACTCTGGTTCGAGATACTTCTGATTCGCTGCTTCGGTGGCAAATCTAGAGTCTTCAACGGAGAGTTTGATCCTGGCTCAGGACGAACGCTGGCGGCGTGCTTAACACATGCAAGTCGAGCGGTAAGGCCCTTCGGGGTACACGAGCGGCGAACGGGTGAGTAACACGTGGGTGATCTGCCTCGTACTCTGGGATAAGCCTGGGAAACTGGGTCTAATACCGGATATGACCACGAATCGCATGGTTTGTGGTGGAAAGATTTATCGGTGCGAGATGGGCC
>NZ_JBIDDG010000196.1:0-1062 GCF_043205005.1 Micromonospora sp. NPDC047620
CACCGTCGTCGACCCCCGCACCTTCGACCCGGAGCCCGCCGCATGAGTCTCCTCGCCCGATTCCGCAGCTTCGATCCGGCGGCTCGGCTGCTGATGATCAACCAGTTCGGCATCAACCTGGGCTTCTACATGCTCATGCCGTACCTGGCCGGATATCTCGCCGGGCCGATCGGTCTGGCGGCGTGGGCGGTCGGGCTGGTGCTGGGCGTGCGCAACTTCTCCCAGCAGGGCATGTTCCTCGTCGGCGGCACGCTCGCCGACCGGCTCGGCTACAAACCGCTCATCGTGGCGGGTTGTCTGCTGCGCACGGCGGGATTCGCTCTGCTGATCTTCGCCACCTCCCTGCCGATGCTGCTGATCGCCTCGGCCGCAACGGGTTTCGCCGGTGCGCTGTTCAATCCGGCAGTGCGCGCGTACCTGGCCGCGGAGACCGGTGAACGCCGGGTCGAGGCATTCGCGGTCTTCAACATCTTCTATCAGGCCGGTATCCTCGTCGGTCCGCTGGCCGGGCTCGCCCTGCTGGTCACCGACTTCCGGGTGACCGCCGCGGCCGCCGCCGTGGTCTTCGCGGTGCTGACGCTCGCGCAACTGTTCGCGCTGCCGCCGCGGCGGGCGGGCGATCCCGCAGTGCGCACGACGGTGCTCGAGGATTGGCGGATCGTTCTCGCCAACCGGCGATTCCTGGCCTTCGCCGTCGCGATGATCGGCTCGTACGTGCTGTCGTTCCAGGTCTATCTGGCGCTGCCGTTGCAGGCCGAATATCTGAGCCCCGCCCACGCGCAGGCGTTGACTTCGGCGTTGTTCGTGGTGTCGGGGGTGGTCGCGGTGGCTGGGCAGCTGCGCATCACCGCATGGTTTCGCCGCCGGTGGGGGACCGGCCGCGGTCTCGTGGCCGGCATGGGCGTGCTGGCCGCGTCCTTCCTGCCGCTGCTGCTGATACCGGGGCCGCGGCCGTTCGGCACGGTGGCTGCCGTTGCGGCGCTGCTGATTTCGGCGGCGATTCTGGCGGTCGGGACCGCGGCGGTCTTCCCGTTCGAAATGGATACGGTGGTCTCGCTGTCC
>NZ_JBIDDG010000197.1:0-1061 GCF_043205005.1 Micromonospora sp. NPDC047620
TAGGACGAGCCGATGATGCGGACGCGGAGGTCGCTCAGGTGGGCGTCGGCGCCGACGAGGATCTTGGCCTTGCCCTTGGCCGTTCCGTCCAGGATGACGCAAGCCGCCTTCTCGGGGGTGGTGCGAGCGAGGCGGTCGAACAGCTGGACGAGGTGCTGCAGTTCCTCGGGGTTGGTGCCGGTGGCCTTCGTCGCGATGGCGGTGCGAACGCCGCCGGGGTGCACGCTGGACACGGTGACCGGATGTCCGGCGGTGAGCATTTCCTGGCGTAGCGATTCGGTGAAACCTCGAACGGCGAATTTGGCCGCGTTGTAGGCACTTTGAGTGGGAACGGCGAACAGGCCGAAGACGCTCGAGGTGTTGGCGATGCGGCCGTCGCCGGAGGCGATCAGGTGTGGCAGGAACGCCTTGGTGCCGTGCACGACACCCCAGTAGTCGACATCGAGGACGCGGGACAGATCTTTGATGTCGCTGTTCTCGACGGTACCGACGAAACCGATTCCGGCGTTGTTGAATACGTCGTGCACGGCCCCGAACCGCGCGAGGACGGTCTCGGCAAACCGCAGCATCTGTTCGTATTCGGCGACGTCGAGGACGGCTGTCTCCACTTGGGCGTTGTAGGCGAAGCATTGGGCAGCGGTTTCGGCGAGTTCTTCGGCGTCGAGGTCGCACAATGCCAGGTGTGCGCCGCGGCGGGCGAGTTCGATTGCGAGGCTGCGACCCATTCCTGATGCGGCGCCGGTGACGACGGCGACGCGGCCGCGGTAAGGCTCGGACATGATTCTCCGGTAAGAGTTTCGGTGGTGGGTACGAGGCGATTGCAGGTGGTCGGTGCGGCATCGGGGTCCGCACCGACCGCGAAAATCAACTGTCGATGCGGTTCAGGTAGGCGCGGCGCCGCTGCTGGTCGTACCGGCCGGGTTCGCGACCGACGAATCGGCGCTTGACCGCGCGCAGAGCCGTCTCGGGAAAACCTAGTTCGACGGTGCACATCGGAGCGAGCCAACGGGGGATCGTCACTTCGGCACGCCGGTGGCGAACGGTATCGGCGATCGACTCGC
>NZ_JBIDDG010000198.1:0-1055 GCF_043205005.1 Micromonospora sp. NPDC047620
AGCGTAGAGAACTCCGATGATCAATGGCCCCGTGCCTGTCACTACCCCGGGCTCCCGTCTGCCCAGATCCCAGACCTACTGCCGGTCGCTCTTAGGCGAGGCGGCGCAGCCAGCGACGCTGCCAGGGGGTCTCCACCGCCCGTGGGCGGTAGGCGGCGCGTACCCAGTCCACGGCCCGCTCCGTCGGCAGCCCGTCGAGGATCGCCAAAGCGGCCAGCGCCGTGCCCGTGCGTCCGGTGCCGCCTTTGCAGGCCACCTCCACCCGCTCGCCGTCGCGGGCGCGACGCAGCGCCTCGGCCAGCGCGTCAACCGCGTCCGCCCGGTCGACCGGGACCCAGAAGTCCGGCCACCGGATCCGCCGGTGCGGCCACGCCGGTGCCGGCCCAGGCGCCAACAACAGGGCGAAGTCCGCAGGCGAGGCCACGTCGGCGACGCGGCGCCCGCGCACGGCCGCCCCACTCGGCAGTACGACCACACCCGGCTGATCGCGCCACTCCCGCTGCACATCCACCGGCCCATTCTGCCTCCAACGCGCCCGCTCCCCCCGCCCGCCTCGGAGCACGCACAAGGTCGTAGCGGCGTCGAACGGCACGGGTCCGCCACCGTCGCCCCACGGGAACGAACGCGGATACGAGACAGCGCCGCCCCCGGACCGGTCGGTCCGGGGGCGGCGCTGGGCGTCGGTGTGCAGGTCGCCTCTCGGCGCGTGGCGCGACGCGGCTCCAGCCGAACGGTATTCCGCGAAGGCAATTCAGGTGAGGCCCGGGGACACTGGGCACACTGACACCTCCATTCAACCAGCCGACGGCCGTCGGTGTTCCGCACCTGCCGCCTTTCCTGGCCGGCCGGCTGTCGGCTGGTGAAGATGTGTCGCTGGCCGGCGCCCGTGTCGGGTGCCGGCCAGCGATCCCCCTTGTGGTGAATGTCTGTGTGTCAGCTGTTCCAGTGTTCGGCGACCATGTCGGCGGCCTGCTGTTCCCACTGGGCGTAGTGGTCCGGGTACGCCGACACCTGCACCGTCTGCGCGGCCTCGGTCAGCGGCATGTCCTGCCACC
>NZ_JBIDDG010000199.1:0-1044 GCF_043205005.1 Micromonospora sp. NPDC047620
GGCCCGCATCGCGACGATCTGGATCTGATGCTCGGTTCGGCACCCGCGAAAGGCTTTGCCAGCCACGGGGAATCGTGGTCGTTCGCCTTGGCCCTGCGACTGGGCGCCTTCGAACTGCTGCGCAGCGCGGGGACGGATCCGGTCCTGCTGCTCGACGACGTCTTCGCGGAATTGGATCGCCGCCGCCGCACCGCATTGGCGGCGGTGGCCGCGGGCGCCGAACAGGTCCTGATCACGGCCGCGGTGCCCGAGGACGTGCCGCCGGAACTCGAGGCGAATCCGGTCCGGGTCGAGACCGACGGCGTGGCGGACGGGCGGACCTCGCACATCGTCGAGCCTCCGTCTTTCACGGACGAGGTCCGTGCGGACGAGCCCACCGAAGGCCGGCACATCGGGTGACGCCGATCGGCGCACTTGGGCCGAATCGCCCCGGGCACAAGGGGCGCGAGTTGTCGGACCCAGCGGCTAGCCTTGCCGCAACGCAGTGACAGGACGGGAAAGGAGTCGAAGGTGGCCGCAGAACCAGGGCGCGAAGACGGCTCCCCGCCGTCCGCCGGCCCCGAACCGGAACTGCGTGGTGTGGACCTGGCTCGTCGTGCCCTGGAGGAGGCGCGCGCCGCGGCGCGTGCCAGCGGTAAGGCGGTCGGCCAGGGGCGCGCATCACCGCGTAAGGGCGGGGTTCGAGCACTGCGCCGGCGTTCCGGCTGGTCCGGTGCGCGGCCCGACGAGCGGGATCCGCAACTGCTGTCCGCACTGGCCGGGTCGCTCGCCAAGAGTCGCGGGTGGTCCGGAAAGGTCGCCGAGGGAATGGTTTTCGGCCGGTGGTCGGCCGTGGTCGGCGACGACATCGCGGCACACGCCGACCCGGTATCGCTCACCGACGGCGTGCTGAGTATCCAGGCCGAATCCACCGCCTGGGCCACTCAGTTGCGAATGCTGCAGTCGCAGTTACTGGCGAAGATCAATGCCGCGGTCGGTCAGGGCGTGGTCACCTCGCTGAAGATCAGCGGTCCCGCCGCGCCGAGTTGGCGCAAGGGTGAGCGT
>NZ_JBIDDG010000200.1:0-1040 GCF_043205005.1 Micromonospora sp. NPDC047620
CCATCAGGATCATGTAGCGCTTGACGCGGGCGCGGTGCTGCTGCTCCAGGGAGGGCGCGGCCTCGGTGATCAACACCGGATGCTTGTCCTCCCCGGGGAAGTATCCGGTCGAGGCGCGGGTGGGCCGGGGGATCGAACCGGGAGGCCGGCGCTCGAACGTCGCGCCCGACGGCCGCGGATCGTCCGCCGGCACCGAAACCTCCGGGCCCTCGGCGGCGTTCGCGGAGCCGCTGGGCTCGGCCGCGCGTGCGTCCTCGCGCTCCGAACCGACCCGTCCGGGGCCCGACGTCCGGGACTCGGGCGGTAGGTCGGAGGAGTCGCCGTCACGCTGCATACGTCGAGTCTTCCACTCCGCATGATCGAATGCACACGCGCCTTCGGCCGCGCGAGCACCACCGGGCCGCGGGGTATTCGATGAGGTTGGCGACACCCGCTCACCACCCTCGCGCGGCGATGGCAGAATCGATGGGGTGAGCACCGACACCCTGGTTCGTCCGGATACGACCACCGACGAGACGACCGACAGCGATACTCCGAAATTCTTCCACTACGTGAAGAAGGACAAGATCGCCGAAAGTGCCGTCATGGGTACCCATGTGGTGGCGCTGTGCGGCGAAGTGTTCCCGGTGACGCGCTCGGCCAAGCCCGGCTCGCCGGTCTGCCCGGACTGCAAGCGCATCTACGAAATGATGAAGAAGGACTGAGCCGCAGCAGCGACCGAGCGGCCGCTTGCGGCTGTCTCGTCCGTCTGCGCCCGCGCCCGTCTCGCTTGTGTGATCATTGTTCTCTCTGACGAGAACGATGTTTTCCGCGAGGTGGGCACTACATGAAAATTGCGACGTCCCGGTGGTTGCGCACCGTCTCCTGCCTCGTGGCGGCACTCGTGACGGCTGCCGCCTTCTCGACCGCGACCACCGCCCACGCCGGCGAACCGGCGAACGTCGCGGCGCGGCCGTCGCCGGGATGTTCGGCGCCGCATCCCACCGGCACCTCGAACGAGAGTTTTGCGGCGGCCGGGAAGTCCGGGACCTACCTTCTCG
>NZ_JBIDDG010000201.1:0-1036 GCF_043205005.1 Micromonospora sp. NPDC047620
CGCGGATCCGTCGGCGGGATCCCAGAAATGGGTGATTGCAACATAGGATCCGACCGGTATCGCGTCGATGTATCGGCGCATGACTCCGGCGGGGTCGGCATCGTCATCGATGTGGTGAAGGACGCCGCACAGAATCAGAGCGAGAGGACGGCTCGGATCGAGCTGTGCGGCAATCTCGGGACAGGCCAGCAAGGCATCCGGCTCGGTCAGGTCGGCCGATGCGAAGTGGGTGTGTTCGTTGCGTTCGAGTAGGGCTCGGCCGTGGAGAGCGCACAGCGGATCGTTGTCGACATACACCACCTGTGCGGTGGGATTGTGCTGTTGTGCGATCTCATGGGTGTTGCAGACGGTCGGCAGTCCGGCACCGAGATCGAGAAACTGGTCGATGCCGACGCAGCCGGCGAGGTATCGGACCACCCGATGCAGCCATCGACGGTTCATCCAGGCCACATCGCTTTGGCGCGGCGCGATTTCAGCGACCGTATCGCGAACGACACGATCGACTTCGTAGTTGTCCTTGCCGCCGAGCGTCGCGTCATAGACGCGAGCGATGCTTGCCCGCGAAGTGTCCAACCCGACAGGTGTGCGCCCATGGTCCGCAGCGATGGTTTCGGACGGGTCCGGCATGAAGACCTCTCTGGACTACGAAGTCGATGGCGAAGTGGGAGTGTTTGCCGCAATTCCTCAGTGTGACAGCAGATTCAGTGACGTGATGCGGGTTTCCAGCCGCGCTCCTCAGATCGTGGCGACCGAAGTCGCCGCAGATACGAAGTCGGCAGGACTCGGGGCAGCCCCATCGTCGTGTGGCCGGGGGGCAGCGCGTTCGGCGCAAGAGCACTCCAGTCGGAACGGAGATCCGCCGATGATGCGGGCGATGGCCTTCGCTTGCGAGTAATAGCGGTACAGCGGTCCCGTGTGTTCGGAGCCGATGCCGTGGAGCCGGTAGCACTTCTGCATGGCCTCCGGCAGCGCCGTGGTCACCCGGTAAGCCAGCGTCTCGAGGGCAGTGTCGACGCGCTTTCGATGTTCGGCGCTG
>NZ_JBIDDG010000202.1:0-1035 GCF_043205005.1 Micromonospora sp. NPDC047620
GAGCGATCTCGTCGGCGGAATCCGCCGAGCCGGTGGTCGTCGTCCGAGCGACCGCGGCGCACGAACGGAGGTTTCGATGGGTTCGTTGAGTCCGACCCACTGGCTGATCATCGCACTGGTGATCGTGGTGTTGTTCGGTGCCAAACGCCTGCCCGACGCCGCCCGCGGTCTCGGCCGCTCGTTGCGCATCTTCAAGAGCGAAATGAGCGAAATGCAGTCCGGCGACTCCGGCCCGCCGGCCACCGCATCCCCGAGCGCCTCGGGTGCGGGTCACCGGCCGGCGCCCGCGGCACCGCTGCCGCCCGCGCAACCGGCGACTCCGTCGTCGTCCGCCGTGGAGGATCGTCACCCGAGCTGACCGGATCGTCCGCCGCGGCAAGAAGCCCGCATGCTCGACGACACGTTCCCGAGGGCCCATTGTCGCCGCGCGACCGCCCCGCGGCGCGCATCATTCAAAGATGCGGTTACAGCAGTCGAATGCTGCGGCCACGACAGAGAGGCGCGTGCGGCCGTGCGCGACGTCCTGGCGGCACTGACCGCGATCTGGCGATCCGGTGGCACCGCCGGTGTCGCCACGGTGGTGCGCACCAGGGGCTCGGCACCGCGCCCGGCGGGTGCGGCGATGGTCGTGGCTCCCGACGGCGCCGTGGCCGGATCGGTCTCCGGTGGCTGCGTGGACGCGGCCGTCTACGAGCTTGCCACCGACGTGGTGCGAATCGGGCGGCCCCGGCTGCAGAGCTACGGGGTCGACACCGATGAGCTGTTCGGTATCGGGCTCACCTGTGGCGGTGAGATCGATATCTTCGCCGAGCCGATATCGCGGCAGACATTCCCGCACCTGCCGGTGGTTCTCGCCGATGTCGCCGCCGACCGCCCGGCCGCGATCGCCACCGTTGTCGCGCACCCGGAATCCACGCGACTGGGCCGGCGACTGATCGTCACCCCGGATTCGATCCACGGATCGCTCGGCTCCGGACGAGCCGACGTCACCGTGGCCGAACGCGCCCGCGAACTACTCGCCGCCGGGCGTGCCGG
>NZ_JBIDDG010000203.1:0-1035 GCF_043205005.1 Micromonospora sp. NPDC047620
CCACCAGTGCGGTGCATAACGGCTCTGGCAAGATCTTGTCCGGTAAGGAATCTGTTCAACCAGCACTACTCGTAAACTCGGTACTCGTAAAGGAGTTCTCCGATGGCCCCCTCCGCAACCCGTCGCCCCTCCTGGCGGACTGTGACCCCGATGCTGGCGATCGCGGCTTTCGGCCTGGTCGCGTGCAGCAACAGCCAGGAGTCGAGCGACGTCAAGGGGACCACCCCGCCGGTATGGACCGGTAGCGCCGGTCCGGCGGAGAACTCCGGCACCGGCGCCGAGCAGAACCCGCCCTCCGGCGATTCGGTCTCGGTGCAGTTGAAGGACCCCTCCGGCGCGCAGGTCGGCACCGCCACCATCGCCAAGTCCGGCGACAAGCTGCAGATCACCGTCGACGCGCACGGCCTGCAGCCGGGCTTCCACGGCCTGCACATCCACCAGAACGGCAAGTGCGAGCCGAACTCCACCGCCCCGTCCGGCGGCGCGCCGGGCAACTTCCTCTCCGCCGGTGGCCACCTCCAGGTGGGCGAGTCGAACGCCCATCCCTCCAGCGGCGATCTGACCTCGCTCGAGGTCGGCAAGGACGGCACCGCGAAGCTGGTGACCACCACCGACTCCGTGACGCTGGACCAGGTCAAGGGCAAGGCGCTGATGATCCACGCCGGCGCCGACAACTTCGGCAACATCCCGAACCGCTACCTGCAGGCCAACGGTGGCGCGCCCGGACCCGATGCCGAGACTCTGGCAACCGGCGACGCGGGCGGCCGGGTCGCCTGCGGCGTCATCGGGTAAGAGCGGATTCGTCATGGGTGGGGCTGGCTCTCGAACGGTTCCCTGGAACGGCTCGCCCCGCCCGACGCTGGGCGTCGAATGGGAGATCGCGCTCGTCGACAAGCAGACGCGCAATCTCTCCAATACGGCCGCCGCGGTCTTCGATCAGGTCGGTGATCTGCGGGCGCCCAACGGCCCGCCGCATGTCACCAAGGAACTGCTGAAGAATACGGTCGAACTCGTCAGCGGTGTCCACGACACCGT
>NZ_JBIDDG010000204.1:0-1034 GCF_043205005.1 Micromonospora sp. NPDC047620
GCGAGCAGAAACCTCAGGCCACCCAGAAGATCGCGGCCGGAACCCTCGGTGAGGCGATGGCGCAGCGCGGCCCGCGCTCGACCGCGGCCAACCGGTCGGCTCCGGGTGGCGCCGGGACGCGCCCCGGATCCGGTCCGGGCACCGGCGGACGCCGCGCGGTCGCCGGAGGTACGCCCCCGTCGGGTCCGCCGCCGCGCAAGGGCAACGGCGGCGGTGACGGTCCGGGTGGGTCGGCGGGCAGGGGCCCGAAGACCAAGAAGAAATCGCCGTGGCGCATCGTGCGCCGAGTGATCTATGTCCTGGTGGCATTGGCCATCGTGGTGCCGAGCGCGGTCTTCCTGATCGCGTACACGACGGTCTCGATACCCCAGCCGGGCGACCTCAAAACCCCTCAGGTCGCCACGATCCTGGCCTCCGACGGCACCACGCAGATCAGCAGAATCGTTCCGCCGGAAGGTAACCGGACCGACGTCACCATCGACCAGATCCCGCCGCACGTGCGCAATGCGGTGATCGCGGCCGAGGACCGGGACTTCTACTCCAACCCGGGCTTCTCCATCAGCGGTTTCGCCCGCGCCGCGCGCGACAACCTGATGGGCAAGGACACCGCCGGTGGTGGTTCGACGATCACCCAGCAGTACGTCAAGAACGCGATGGTCGGCAATCAGCATTCGCTGAGCCGCAAGATGCGCGAGCTGGTGATCTCGGCGAAGATGGCGCGGCAGTGGAGTAAGGACGACATCCTCACCGCGTATCTGAACACGATTCCGTTCGGTCGCGGCACCTTCGGCATCGACGCCGCGGCCAAGGCCTACTTCGGCAAGTCGGTCGAACAGCTGACGGTCGAAGAGGGCGCGATGCTGGCCGCCACCATCAACCAGCCGTACGGCCTGGACCCGGAGAACAACCCGAAGGGCGCCGAACAGCGCTGGAACTACGTCCTCGACGGCATGGTCAAGGCCGGTTCCGTACCCGCCGCCGAACGCGCCAAGATGGTGTACCCGAAGGTTCTGCCGTCCAGCGCCAACAGCGAC
>NZ_JBIDDG010000205.1:0-1034 GCF_043205005.1 Micromonospora sp. NPDC047620
GATCCAGCGTTTCGCCGTTCTTCGGCAGACCGCGCGCCGCGGCGTGCTCGAAGGCGAAGTTCGGCGCGGCGGCGAAGGTGCCGGCACCGTCGGATACCGCGGCGAGCTCGGAGATCCAGCGACCCGGGCGCCGGACGAAGGCGCTCGGCGACATGATGGTGATGTACTTACCGCCGATCGCCGGCAGGATCACGCACAGCAGGCCCATGTCGTGGTACAGCGGCAGCCAGGTGACACCGCGCGAATTCCAGTCCAGGTTGATGGCGTGAACCATCTGCAGCAGGTTGGTGCCGACCGCGCGGTGGGTGATCTCCACGCCGGCCGGGGTCCGGGTCGAACCCGAGGTGTACTGCAGGTAGGCGATGTCGTCGACGGCCAGATTCGGCCGCACCCAAGACTCGCCGAGAGTGTCGGGCACCGCGTCGACGGCGATGATGCGCGGACGCTGCGCGGCCGGCAGCGGCCGGAAGAACTGGCGCACGCCGGCGGCCGAGGAGCTGGCCGTCAGAATCGCCGACGGCTTGCAGTCGCCCAGCACGGCGTGCAGGCGGTCGGTGTGGCCCGGCTCGTCCGGATCGAACAGCGGCACCGCGATGGTGCCGGCGTAGATGGCGGCGAAGAAGGAGATCACATAGTCCAGGCCCTGCGGCGCCAGGATCGCCACCCGGTCGCCGGGTTTGGTCACCTGTTGCAGGCGAGCGGCCACCGCGCGCAGCCGGACGCCGAATTCCTTCCAGGTCAGGTCCTGATACTCCCCGTCGCGCTCGCGGGAGTAGTCGATATAGCGATACGCAAGATCGTTCGCATCGTTGCGGGTGTGCTTCTCGACGTAATCGACCAGGGTGCGGCCCTCGGGAATTGCGATGTTCCCGGTTTCGTCCAGGTAATCGTCGAAAGTCTCGTCCGTCATTCCTTCTCCTCCGAGGCACACGCAGCACGGCGACATGGCCGCTGTTACCTGTGAGGCCCCGACTCTCTTTCACCCGCGGGCGCTCTGTGGTGCGAGAGCATGCCTGCAGCTTTTTCCGGTGGTC
>NZ_JBIDDG010000206.1:0-1033 GCF_043205005.1 Micromonospora sp. NPDC047620
GCATGAACGACGTCACGGCGCCCGGCACCGATCTCGTGGCCGCACTGGACCTGATGGAGGAGCTGTACGCGAAGCTGACCGCCTGCGGCGCAACGGTTGTGACGACGACCTTCCCGGACGTGCGCCGGATCGTGCCACTGGCCGCCCGCTACATCGGACCCCGCGTCGACCTGATCAACGATCGAATTCGCCTGTGCGCGAGCCGATACGGACTGCGCCTTGTGGATCTGTTCGGGGCTCCCTCGATGGTCGATCTGCGCATGTGGAGCCCGGACCGGCTGCACGGCTCCGAACTGGGCCACGAACGGTTCGCACTGGCCGCCGCGGAGGCACTCGGCCTCGACGGCGCCGACCACAGCTGGGCCCATCCGCCGGACGGCTCCGAGCGGTTCCGCGCGGCCGGCGCGGCCGGCGAACTCGCCTGGGTCGCAGCGACATTGCGTCCGTGGGTCTGGCGGCGGCTGCGCGGCGTGTCGACCGGTGCGGGCCGACCGGCGAAACGCCCGGAGCTGGTGCCGGTCACGCCCGGCGGAATGCCCTGAGAAGCGGGACAATTCGCCGCGGCCGAGTTTGTCCGCTTCGCCGGAAACCGAATTTTTCCCCGAGTCGGATCACCCGCAGCCCCCGTCGATGCGGTAAACAAGTCGGGTGGACAGTGACGGTCGACAGGACCGACGCGGGCTGAAACTCCTCACCGACCGCAGCGGCGAGCCGGGCGGATTCGTCGCGTCGGCATTCGAGCCGATCCGGCTGACCCAGGCGCGTCGCTGGGCCGAACTGTCCGTCGCCGAACTCGCGGACGCGGCAGGTCTGTCCGCCGCGGTCGTCGAACAGTACGAGATCGGCGCCGTGCAGCCCGATCCGGACGTTCCGGCCGACCTGGCCCGGGTCTTGAAAGTCCCCGTCGAGTACTTCGCCACGGGGCGCCCGATGTGCCGGATCGACGCCGCGGACGTGCATTTCGACGATCCCGGTTCCGCGTCGGCGTCGGATCGCGCGAAGGCGGTGGTGTTCGCGGAGTACATCTGGGAGT
>NZ_JBIDDG010000207.1:0-1031 GCF_043205005.1 Micromonospora sp. NPDC047620
ATGGCGCATCGCCATGACCATCTTGATCACACCACCCACACCCGCCGCGGCCTGAGCGTGGCCGATATTCGACTTCAACGATCCCAACCACAACGGACGATCCGCAGCACGATCCTGCCCATACGTGGCAAGCAACGCTTGGGCCTCGATCGGATCACCCAGCGTCGTCCCCGTGCCGTGGCCTTCCACGGCGTCGACCTCGGCGGGCGAGAGCCCGGCATTGGCCAACGCCTGCCGGATCACCCGCCGCTGCGACGGACCATTCGGCGCGGAGAAACCATTCGACGCACCATCCTGATTCACCGCCGAACCCGCAAGCACCGCAAGAACCTCGTGACCATTGCGACGCGCATCCGAAAGCCGCTCCAACACCAGCATGCCCGCCCCCTCCGACCAACCCACACCATCCGCGGCATCCGCGAACGACTTGCACCGGCCATCCGGGGACAGCCCGCGCTGGCGGGAGAATTCGAGGAACATATCCGGCGTGGCCATCACCGCGACGCCACCGGCCAGCGCCAGATCGCACTCCCCCGAGCGCAGCGACTGCGCGGCCAGATGCATCGCCACCAGCGACGACGAACACGCCGTATCCACCGACACCGCAGGACCTTCCAACCCCAGCGTGTAAGCGATACGCCCGGAGACCAGACTGCCGCCCGCGGTTCCGGCCTTGCCGGTGCCCTGGGCGTAGTCGTGGTACATCACACCGGTGAACACACCGGTGGCGCTGCCGCGCAACACGGCCGGTTCGATACCGGCCCGTTCCAGCGCCTCCCACGAGGTCTCCAGCAGCAACCGCTGCTGCGGATCCATCGCCATGGCCTCGTTCGGGCTGATCCCGAAGAAGTCGGCATCGAAATCCGCTGCGGAATAGAGGAATCCACCGTTGCGCGCGTAGGTCTTGCCGGGCTTTCCGGGCTCCGGATCGTAGATATCGTCGACATCCCAGCCGCGGTCGAGCGGCCATTCGCCGTTGGTGTCGATACCTTCGGCGACCAATCGCCACAAATCCTCCGGCGACGCCACAC
>NZ_JBIDDG010000208.1:0-699 GCF_043205005.1 Micromonospora sp. NPDC047620
CCTGCACGGCGACGATCCGGCGGCCGGTCTTCTCCACCAGTCGTTCGGTTTCCTCGAGGTCTTCCGGCCGCGCCATCGCATAGCCGATGGTCTCGATGTCCTTGCAGATGTCGACGGCGATGATGTCGGCGCCCTCGGACGCCAGCTTCACCGCGTGACTGCGGCCCTGTCCTCGTGCGGCACCGGTGACGAGGGCGACTTTGCCTTCCACGCGTCCCACTGGTGGTCCTTTCGGTTGTGTTGTGCCTCAGCGCGTTTCGCGCCGGTTAGGTATTGCGGCCGCCGTTGACGCCCAGGATCTGGCCGGTGATGTAGCCGGCCTCCTCGGAGACGAGGAACGCGCAGGCGGCGGCGATGTCCTCGGGCCGGCCGACCCGGCGGACCGGGGTGCGGGCGATGTGGTCCGCGATGGATCCGCCGAGCAGCTGGGCCTGTTCGGTCTTGCGCAGCATCGGTGTATCGATGAACCCGGGCGGGACCGCGTTCACGGTGATGCCCTCCGGGCCGAGTTCCAGGGCCAGCGATTTCGTCAGTCCGTTGACCGCCGACTTCGCCGAGACATAGTGCGACATGAAGGGTTGCCCGGAATGGGTGCTGGAGGAGGAGATGTTGACGATCCGGCCCCACTGCGCGGCGCGCATATCGGGCAGGACGGCCTGAATGCTGTGGAAGACCCCGTGCAGGTTCACCGCGATGGTG
>NZ_JBIDDG010000208.1:709-1031 GCF_043205005.1 Micromonospora sp. NPDC047620
TCAAGTTGGCGAAGCGGCGGTAGCCTTCGGCGCCGGCGGAGTTCACCAGCACCGTCACCGGGCCCAGTTGTTCCCGGATCGCGGTGAGCGCGGCGTCGATCTGGGCGCGGTCGGTGACATCGGCGGTGTGGTCGAATTCGGACTCGCCGGGTTTGATGTCGAGAGTGGCCACGCGAAAGCCGTCGGCGCGCAACCGATTCGCCACGGCCAGCCCGATGCCGGACCCGCCCCCGGTGACCACCGCTGTTCTCACGCCCACGGTTCGGCTCCCGCGATCGTGGTGCGGTGCAGTTCGCGTTCGGAGCTGGCGTCGTAGTGCAGG
>NZ_JBIDDG010000209.1:0-1030 GCF_043205005.1 Micromonospora sp. NPDC047620
GCTTCACGCCGGAAGAATCGGCGCGCCGCACGTTCACCGGCAAGCTCGCCGAAGAGCTGGGCTATACCGAGGTCACCTTCGGCGATCCGGAGCTGCCGGGGGATTCCGGTCTCGAGGGCCGGCTGGGCGAGAACACCGGCGTCACAGTCCTTTTCCGGCGCCCCGAAGGGTTCGATGGCGCACCGCACGTGGACAGTCCCGAGTTGCCCGACGGTGCCGGTGGTGCGGGTCGTCCACCCGGCGAGCCGCCCACGCCGGGCGCGGCCCCGGGCGAGCCACCACGGCGGGGCGAGGTCGTCGTGGCCGTCGACGGTGAGCATGTGCGGTTGCGGCTGGTCGCCGACGGCGGCGGGCGGTGGCGGGTCGAATCCGTCGAGCCGGTCGGCGAAGGTGAGCACACGCCCGGCGGTGAGGTCGAACCGGCGAAGCCGGGGCGGCTGCGTTCGCTGTGGCAGCGGTTCACCGGCGGGTACGAGGGGCACTATCCGAAATATCCGTCGGGCAGTGGTCAGGACGGCAAATATCAGACCGAGATGACCGAGGATTTCGGGCATCTGTTCGACATCCACGTGCTCGAGACCCTCGGTGACCACGACATCAGCATCAATTACGCGCGGTTGCTGAAGGAGTCGTTCACGCTCTGGATCAACCGGGAACACGCACCGCTGCTGAACCACCTCACCGCTCGCATGGATCTGCAAGCGGGTGAACATATTCCGATGCGCACCCGCGACGGGCGGGAGTACGCGTACTGGAACGAGGACGCGGACCCGGCCGAGGTCGCGGCGATGCACAAGTATCTGCGCGATATCGGGCTGGGCCACCTGGTCGATGAATCACAGCCCCATGACCTGCCCGGCCATTCCGCGCCCCAGCACGGCGAAGCCGAAGCGCCGCACGACAATCCGGCCGACGAGTTGCGGGCCGCCGCCGATCGATTGGGCATCGACCTGACCGATATCAGCCCGGAGACGCTGCGCCGCGCACTCGATACCGCCGAATACCAGAATCTGCGCCGGGCCGCCGTCAT
>NZ_JBIDDG010000210.1:0-1029 GCF_043205005.1 Micromonospora sp. NPDC047620
GGGCCGGCAGGTGCGATCGTCTTCCGGGAAGTCTCCGTCCCGGAAGTAGCCGTTGGTCGTGTCGAGAATGCAGGTGCTCAAACCCGGACGCAGCACCATGTGGATCCTGGTGTCGGCCAAGGTGATCAACCGAGACCCCGACATCTGCCGATGCAGTGCCAGTGAGTGCGCATGGGGCGTCCGGTTGTCGCCCGTGGCGGACAGGATCAGTGCGGGCACGTCGTTGTCGACCACGGTGGGCGGTTCCACCGGCGGTGGCCAGAAGGCACAGGGCTGGATGTTGTCAGCCAGTGCGGCGAAGATCGGCTGGGTCGGGCGAGCCGCCTCGATCGCATTCCAGTACCACGCGGGATCGGCGGGCATCGGTGCGTCCGCACACCAGATCTGCACCATCACCGAATCTTCGTCGTGCTCGTAGTACTCGATCTGCTGGTGCAGCTGCGCGGGCACCTCGGGCGCGCGGCCCTCCGCCGCGTCGGCAACGGCTCGCACCGATGCCGCCAGCGCCTCGTTCAATCGCGCATCCCGCAACATCGTCCACAGCAGATTCGGCAGGACATGATCGTCGAAGCCGAAGCCCTCGACCACGATCGGCGACCGCGCCGCACGATCGATGAGAGCCTCGACTCGCCTGCGTACCTCGGGCGCGGAATCGCCGAGGTGGTACTGCCGATCGCGAGCCGCCACCCAGCCGGCCCAGTCGTCGAAGGCCGCTTCCACCGCCGGCCCCCAATCCTGTTGCAAGCCGAGCCAGTAGCGCTGCGGATCGATGGCACTGTCGAGCACCATGCGGTCGGATCGGCCGGGGAACAACTGCGAGTAGACCGCGCCCAGATACGTGCCATAAGAGACGCCGTAATAGCTGATGCGGTCCTCGCCCAGTGCCGCACGGATCACGTCCATGTCGCGGGCGGTGTTGCGCGTGCTGAGCTGCCGCATCCAGTTCGGGTCACCGCCCACCAGACAGTCGGCGGCGAGCCGTGCCTGCAGGGCCGTTTCGGTGACGAAGCCCGGTAATCCGATTCCTGC
>NZ_JBIDDG010000211.1:0-1027 GCF_043205005.1 Micromonospora sp. NPDC047620
GCCATCCCGCACATGCCCGCGCGTCACCGGTGAACATGTCGGGCGAGGACGCCCAGCAGACGGGGGACGACGACGTACACCGCGGCCGGGACCACGAACGCGGTCAGTACGAGTGCGCGCAGCACGGGATGCCAGCCGGCCGTGAACGGTGCCATCGCGGTCATTCCGAGGGCGACCATAGGGAAGATCGCGAGCCAGGTGACGGCGGCGCGGACGTGCACGGATGGGGCGGGAACAGTGGTGCTCACAGTGACTCCTCAAGACTCCAACTAGATGGTTGTAGATGTGAGTAGACACCTCCGGAGGGAATTCTGCAACTGTTTAGTTGGAGAATTTGCTAGTCTGGCCTCGTGGCCTGGGACACCGAACGCACCCGACAATTGCTGCTGGACGCCGCGGTGGCGGAATTCGGCGAGCGCGGACTGGCGGGAGCGCGCGTGGACCGCATCGCGGCCGCTGCGGGGGTCAACAAGGAGCGGATCTATAAGTATTTCGGCACCAAGGATCAGCTCTTCGCCATCGTGATCGCCCGGGAAATCGGCGAACTCGGCGAGGCGGTTCAGGTCGAAGGGGAGGGAACCGCTGCGGTGATCGGTTATGCCGAGCGGTTCTTCGATCACCTCTGCGACAAGCCCGCATTGGCGCGCCTGCTGTTCTGGGAGAGTCTGGAATTGGGGGCACCGGTGGCCGAATCCGAGCGGCGCCAGAGTATGCTGGGCAAGCTTCGAGGTATTCGCGACGCCGTGCCGGAGCTTCCGGAATCCGTTGCGAGAGAACTACTTCTGACGATTCTGTCGCTGTGTTACAGCTGGCATGCGTTGCCTACCCTGGATCGCCTGGCCACCGCCACGGCCCCCGACGCTGCCCGACGGTCGGCCCGGCGTACGGCGATCGGCGAAACGGTGGCGGCCGAGCTGGCGCTACACATGTCCGACGACGCCTCGGTTACGCGGCAGTGGTCGGGATAGGTGCCGCGACCCATGGTGCGCACTGCGCAACCCGTTTCCGGATTACCGAGCGAGGCATT
>NZ_JBIDDG010000212.1:0-1020 GCF_043205005.1 Micromonospora sp. NPDC047620
GCCCAACCAGCGGGGAAGTAAACCGAACCGAGGAATTGCCGTGATCGTCATCATCGGACTCGTCATCCTGGTCGCCGCCGTAATCATCGGCGTCATAGGAGTATTCGCCAACAGCGGCAACAGCCACCTCCTGACCGACAACTTCGCGGTGTTCGGCTATCACGTCACCGGATCGACCGGGGTGCTGTTCCTTTACGGCATGGTTCTCGGCGCCATCGCGGTCGCCGGATTGGCCCTGCTACTCGCCGGCACCCGCCGCACTGCCCGCCGTGGACGCGCCGCCCGCCACGAACTCGAGTCGGCCCGACGGGAGACCCCGGTCTACTACAGTCACACCGGCACCACCAGCGTCACATCCGAACCTTCCGAGGTCGCCGAACACGACACCGGAAGCCGGACCCCGCCCCACCGGCACGGTAGGGGAAGACTGTTCGGGCGCAGGTCGATAGCGCACTGATCGCCGGTGCGTCAGAGTTCGTATGTTTCAAAACCCGGTCTACCTGCACCTTCACGGTTCAGGTAGACCGGACTCGAACCGGCACTGCGCGGACTGGGGAACCCTACGGTCGGGATCCTGGAGCACGAGGTCGGTTTCGGAGCCTTCGAAGATGAGCTGGCAGTCGTGTGGTTGTCGATGCCGGAACGTTGTCGGATTGCCGAAAACTGTTGTGCCGCAGAGCGTCATAGTTGATGGATGGGGGATCTCGAAGAGCGTCATCGATGCGGACCGGTCGTAATGTGCTGTCGGGGTGTTTCGTTGCGTCGTCCGCAAGGACGCGTCGAGTGTCAGCCCTGTCCGAGAATCGCAGCTGGCGAAGAATGTCGAAGCCAAAGGCCGCACTGGTGGTGCCCGCGACATCGCGATCGAGGTGCTGCGGTTGATGCTCTCGGCGGTGCGTACCTCGCGGCTGCCGTGCCCGCGCAAGCTGTCTCGCGCGGGACGAAATCGCGGGACTCCGGTGCGCTCCTACACAGCGCCGACGGTGGCGGACTACTGCGCGAGCACCGACCTGGCCGACT
>NZ_JBIDDG010000213.1:0-1019 GCF_043205005.1 Micromonospora sp. NPDC047620
CTCCTCACTCTCGTGGTCCATACGATCGCGTGGGACGAGGACTCCTGGCAGATCTTCTTCGACGAGGTCGGTGCGCGCTACGACGCGGCGACGGTTCCGGCCGCACCGGCGAGTCGCGGAGACGACCGTGTGCGCAGCCTTCGTGATGCCGAAGGCAGTGGCGCCCCCGCGCCGGCGACCGAGGTCGGTCGCAGCTATTGGCGAAACGCGCTCTCGCCCTTGCCGCAGCCGTTGGAATTGCCGGGCCGCGTCGCCGTGTCCGTGCCCTCGCTGCGCACCGCCCGGATCCGCGCCGAATTGCCGGCCGACGTGGCCGCGCGGGTGACGGAGTTCGCCCAACGGGAGGGCGCCACACCGTTCACGGTGCTCCTCGCCGCCTTCGACGCGCTGATCCACCGCTACACCGCCGCAACGGATTTCCTGGTCTGCGTACCGGCCACCGTGCGGAGCGCCGACGACACCGGTATCGGATACTTCGGCAATACGCTGCTGCTGCGTACGACGGTCGACCCCGCGGACGGCTTCCTCGATTGTCTGCGTGCGGTGAACGACCGTGCGGCAACGGCTTTCGGGCACCGCGGCACGCCGATCGATCAGGTGATCGCCGACCTCAACCCCGAGCGCGGCAGTGGGCGCGACGGGCTGGAGCAGGTGGCCCGCATCGAATTCGGGATCCGCCGGACCGCGTCGTTTACCCTGGACGGCATCGCGGCCACGGCGGTCGATGTCGGCAGCCCGACGACCCGGATGCCGCTGTCGCTCACCGTGATCACCGCCGGCGATGTGCCCGAGCGCGTCGAAATCGTCTATCAGGAAGACGAATTCGATGCCCGTATCCTGGAGCAGTTCCTCACCCACTATGTACGCGTGCTCACCGTGGCGACCGCCGAACCCGAGCGTCGCATCGGCGAGCTGGACATTTTCGGAGTCCGCGACCGCGCGGACATTCTGGAGCAGTCCCACGGTGAACTCGTCCCCGTCGCGCCCACCACGCTGGTCGATCTGTTCGAGCGGCGGGT
>NZ_JBIDDG010000214.1:0-1016 GCF_043205005.1 Micromonospora sp. NPDC047620
TCCGGATCCCGATCCGCTTCGGCGGCCAGTTTCCGCAGATCACCCTGGTAGCGGTCGAGCAGGATGGTGGCGTTCTCACCGAGCCGGGTGGCGGTGGATTCGTCGTAGCGGCGGTAGTGGCCGCGCCCCAGCGCATCGACGAGGTCCTGCCAGTCGGCCTCGGCGACGCGCTGCGGGGTGCGGTAGCCGCTCGATCTCAGTTCACGCGCGGCGGCGACCGCGATATCGGCGGTGATCCGGGCGCTCATGAGCTGGGCCAGCACCAGGAGCTGGAACAGCGGAGCGGGTTTGTCGGCGAGAGTGATTCCCGCCTCGGCCGCATAGGTGGTCCCCGCTCGGTCGAGCAGTTCCCGGGCGATCCGATCCTCGTTCGCGCTCATCTGCGACACCCCACTTTCGTCGACCCGGCGATTCACTACCCGGCTAACCCGAGACGCGCAGGTCAAACCCGCCGGCGAGGACGGCCGATGTCTCCTGCCTCACGGCTGGGATTTGTAGATCACCAGCGGTTCACCGGACGGCGCGACCACCAGATGCCCGCTGCGGGCGCCTTCGGTGAAGATCGCGATCGTCGGCGGGTGATCCGGCGCGGAGCTGTCGCGACCGATGATCAGATGGCTGACCTTCGTCTGCGGCGACCCGACGGTTCGCGGAGCTCCGGCCAGCAGGCCCGCCAATTTCGGCACATCGATCGTGGCGAGGTCGATCGGCTCGAGTTTCGGATCCCGGCTGCTGGTCGTCCAGGTATCGAATTCGCCCTTGTAGGAAGCTCTTTCGGAAATCGACCGGTCCCCCGTGCGGGGCCGCTCGATCGAGGCGTTCTCCGGCATCAGCGTCACGTCGTCGGCGAGCAGATCGCCGTAGTGCTGACGGTAATCGGACAGAAACGCCTCGATTCCGGCGGCGGTCGTCATATCCGGCGGCGTGTGGTCGGCGAGCGGACCGTCGTCGCTGCTCACCCAGCCGCAGAACATGCCGATCAGGGCCGCAGCCGCCACCGCACCGCCCGCCAGTAC
>NZ_JBIDDG010000215.1:0-1014 GCF_043205005.1 Micromonospora sp. NPDC047620
CGGGCCGGCGTCCATCGCAAGCGTTTCCGCCGCCGTAGCCGCTGGACGTCGGCTCGGAGTAGCGCTCGTCCTTGATACCCAGCGTTCGCATGTCGATGCCACATGGCTCCGTGATATGGAACGCACCGGGATCGATGGCTTCGTCGTCACCACCAACATCGATCTCGGTGTTGGAAGCAACCACCCCCTCGACACAGCCCGAACAATTCGCAGCCGCAGCCAACTTCCCGTCGCCGTCTCCGGCGGATTCAGCGCCACCGACGACGAACTCACCAGCAGCCCCGACTGGGATATCGCGATCATCGGCCGAAGTATCGCCGATGCAGTCGCCCCGGCCGACCTCACATATCAACTGACCAGCATCGTACGAAAGATTCACACGCAGGAGCGTCCATGAACGTCACTTCCCTCAGCGTCGAGTACATCAACGAAGTTCACGACCTCATGGAACTCGGCGAACCCTTCATTCGCGCCCGCGGGATGTCCGACTACTGGCTGTACGCCGAACTGTTCTCCTCAACCTGCCCCATCATGATCGACGAAACCAACACCCTCACCGGCGTGGTGATCGCGTTCCGCAGCCAGGACAACCCAGCAGAGGTGTATATCCAAGACGTCATGATCCATCCGGACCATCGGCAGCAAGGCATCGCTCGCGCGTTGCTGAAAAGCGTGCACGCTCAAGCCGAAAAATGGGGTTGCGAACGGATTTACCTGACATCTGAACCGGGAAATCGAGCGGCGCACGCTACTTGGATCACCCTCGGCTATGTCAACGTCCCCGGCGACCACGAGATCGACGGTGTTTCGGTCACCACCGATTACAAGGGGCCGGGTCGTAGCCGCGCGGTCTACGAATTCAACGTGGGCTAAAGCCGTCAGACCGCAGGTCACAGGCAACCCTCGGGTCGCCGTTGCATTGTTGTGGGCCACTAGGTGTACTGACCTGAGAGGTTAGGAACGCGGCTGGCTGGTGGGTGTCCACCGAGTGCTGTGTGGCCGCGGTGGTGATTG
>NZ_JBIDDG010000216.1:0-1012 GCF_043205005.1 Micromonospora sp. NPDC047620
CTGACGGCCTCGGCACCTCCGCCCCGGGTGCCGCACTGAGCGTGTGCGCCGAGGCCGCGAAGACTCTCTCCGATGCGGACATCCCGCATGCAGGCCGCGCGATCTTCGAGGCGACCGGCGGCTCTGAGGAGTGGGCCCGCAGGTTGGCGCGGGGTCGACAGCCAGCAGTTTTGGCGCAAGCCCTTCGCGACCTTATCCAGTTGGACAAAGTCGGCTCGAAAGACGTTGTCGCCAAATTATATGGAACACCCACGCGCCTTATAGTTGTCGGACGCCCGATCGATGCGCTCACGGCCGCCGTACGTTCCGCGATGGTTACCGACGCCGCCACCGCAGCGATGCTCGTGGGTGCCCTCCAGGTAATCGACGACGACTTGACTCGAAGCGTATTGGAGACCATCTACGAGGACAGCCATACGATGTACATCTTCTTCGGCGAGGTCACTCAGATCCAGAACCCCATGAAGCAGGCCGACGTCGCGACAGCCTTTGCTCGGACGGGTATGCGCCGTGGCACGCGCGAGGGGAAATGGCTCAACGCGGTATACGAGTGGCGGGTGAAGACAGCTCACGCCTTTGTTTCTCCCCGGGCGGCGGAAGCTCTTGTACGAATGACGGCAGTTTGGGATATAAATTGGGGGAATGCAATCGCGGAAAATCTTTCGACGGGGCGAATAGTCAAAAGATTGAGCCATGGACGCCGTGATGATCTCGGTCCCACCGTGCGTTTGATTCGCACTCTGTGTGCGATCGACCGTGTTCAGCAGGCGGGCGAGATATTAGATGGTTTGCTGGCAAACGATATCGCCACCATTGCGCAGAACGCCTCGATTTCTGCACTGTGCCAATTGGTCGACATAACAGGCCGATTGCGGCCCGAACACGTAGGAGCCGGACTGCGCCATCTACGGACCGCGATCATGACGATGGTGGAGGACTCCACTTATTTGGACGAGCGGGCACTGTGGCAACGAATCGGGCGGGCACTCGTGGTGCTGCGCAGCTTTCCGGG
>NZ_JBIDDG010000217.1:0-1011 GCF_043205005.1 Micromonospora sp. NPDC047620
GTGCCGACGACCAGCACGCGGCCGGAGGGGGCGATCGAGCGCATGGCCGGCTGGAAGAACTCGAACAGCTGCGACAGTTCCTCCACGGTGCCGATGCCGGTGGCGTCGAACACCAGCGCGCCGAGCTTCACGCCCTGGGTGGGGGCGTCGACGAAGGTGTAGTCCGACAACAGGGTGCGCGCGGCGTCGGCGACGCGGCCCTTACCGCCGAGCAGGACCGGGCCGGGCAACGCCGGCTCGCCCGGGGTGTAGCGGCGCAGCTTCTCCGGCTGCGGCAGGCCCAACTTGCCGGCCAGGAAGGCGCCGGGGGCGGAATTGACGAACGAACCGTAAAGGTTGGGAGCACCCTTGCTCTTGCTGGCTGCCACTGTTCCTACCTTCTCCTTGTGTCGAATGTGGACGATCTGGACGTCTGCCGTTTCCGTATTTCCCCACTACCCCGCGCGTTGTAGCCCACATCTTCGGGGTACGGTGTCGACAATTAACTTACTCCAGAGTAAGTTTAATGTAAACCGACGGAATCGCCGGCAATACAGTCGGCCGGGTTACCGGCTTCGTCCCCAATATGCGGCATTCCCGGCTCCGGCCCCAGAAAACCCGACGAGACAGTGCCTACCCACCCGCCGGCTCCGCAACCTCCGCCGGCCCGACCGTCCCCCAAGGAGACTCGAGTGACTACCAAAGCCCGTTCGGCGAAGACCGCACCATCGAGCAGCCGGGCCGACAAGGCCAAGCAGGCCAAACCTGTCGCCGTCCTCGGCGGTAATCGGATCCCGTTCGCTCGCTCCGACGGCCGTTACGCCCGCGCCTCGAACCAAGACATGTTCACCTCCGCGCTGAACGGCCTGGTCAGCCGATTCGGGCTGCAGGGCGAGCGGCTGGGCATGGTCGTCGGCGGCGCGGTGCTCAAGCGCGTCGGCGAGCACGGCATGGTCCGCGAGAGCGTGCTGGGCAGCGAACTGTCGCCCTACACCCCCGCCCACGATCTGCAACTGGCCTGCGGCACGGGCC
>NZ_JBIDDG010000218.1:0-1011 GCF_043205005.1 Micromonospora sp. NPDC047620
TCGTAGGCCACAGCGCACTTCCGTACGAGCCGGAAATGTGCTGATCGGTCCCCGACGAGTCTCTCGGCCGCACCGTTCACCGTCGGTTCACCCAGTACGCTTCTGCGACATGAGCGATGTGACGGTCTGGGAATACGCGACGGTGCCCCTGTTGACGCATGCGACCAAACAGATTCTGGATCAGTGGGGCGCCGACGGCTGGGAGCTGGTCACGGTGCTGCCGGGGCCGACCGGTGCACAGCACGTGGCCTATCTGAAGCGGCCCAAGCAGTGACGGCCGGCACGGACTGGCGCGCCAACCTCGAACGACTGGGTCTCGCGCTGCCGCCGGTCGCGGCTCCGGCGGGCGCCTACATCCCGGCGGTGCGCAGCGGTTCGCTGGTCTACACCGCCGGCCAGCTGCCGTTCGTCGACGGCGCGCTGTCGGCGACGGGCAAGGTCGGCGCCGACGTGAGCGTCGAGGACGCCGCGCGGGCCGCGGGCCTGTGCGCGTTGAACGCGCTGGCGGCGGTTGACGATCTGGTCGGTCTGGACGCGGTCGTGCGGATCGTGAAGGTGGTGGGATTCGTCGCCTCGGCACCGGGTTTCACCGATCAGCCGCTGGTGATCAACGGCGCATCCGAGCTGCTGGGCGAGGTGTTCGGCGCGGCGGGAGTGCATGCCCGCTCCGCGGTCGGGGTGTTCGAGTTGCCCAAGAACACTCCGGTCGAGGTGGAGCTGATCGCCGAAGTGCGGTAGGCAAGGTAGATGACCCTCACTCATCCCGCGTACGGACAACTGCGGCCGGTCACCGGTACCGCTTCGGTGTTGTTGGCCGATAATCCGAACCAGATGACGCTCGAGGGGACGAACACCTGGATTCTGCGGGCGCCGGATCGATCCGACTGTGTGGTGATCGATCCGGGGCCCAAGGACAAAGCGCACAGCGAGGCGATCGCCCGCGCCACCGACGGAAATATCGCGTTGACGTTGATCACGCATCACCATCACGACCACACCGGCGGCATCGAC
>NZ_JBIDDG010000219.1:0-1009 GCF_043205005.1 Micromonospora sp. NPDC047620
TACCAAAGCTCCCGGTAAACAAGAGTCTCGGGTGTCACCTCTCGATCAGTGAACCATGTGTTCTCGCCCTGCCGGAACCGCCAAGAAACCCGTCGCGAAGAAAGCGTGGGGCGCCGACCTGCAGCTTGCGCAGTACCTCGCACCTTGAGCCGCTTCTTGCCTTGCAGCTCGTCGAGGTGCGCGTTGAGCGCGGGCCAAAGATGGAAAACCATTGATGCAACCGCACCGACCTCAAGGCGAATCGGGGTCGTTGTGAGCTCGGCCGGCCGCAGATCTTCGTAGATCTCGTTCTTGAATCGGCTCGGGGTCATCGTCGTGCGGTAACGCCTCCACCACTGCGTACGTCCCAAGTCGAGCGAAATATTCTCGACCGATACCGGAGAACGTCCTACGTTAGTCACGCGGACCCGGACACATTCGATACCGAAGCGATCAGGCAGGTCCCGGTTCAATGCCTCTGAGAACGATGCCCGGGGCTTCCGCTTCGTTCCCACAACCGACGTGACCATCGCGCCATCCGTGAACTCGAAGACTAGCTGGACCCGGAGGCGTGCGCCGGACAGCTTGAACAGAGCCAATTGCCAGATGATCCCGCTGAGGGTGATACATGCGCTTGCAATCGAAACAATCAGGGCGGCAACCGGTGTCGTCACTGGCCCAGCCTTGATGAAGACCTCCGTATTCGCACGGCGCGAACCCTACACCGGCTGTACGACACAAGCGCCGTGACTGCCACTCTGGCCGACGAACTGGCTCACCCGCGGTTTCTACATCCGCCCGTCCGACATCGATCAGACCTGTCCGCAATCAGTCCACAGTGTCGACGTGCACGACAAACCCCGCCAACACTGCCAGCGGGGTATTTGTCCAGGTCACAGCGATTCACCCTCAGTAACCAACGATCTCGTGGCCTGCAACGATGCAGCGAGTCAATCTTGAAACCCGTTGCTCACGGCTGCATCAGCTTCGCGAATGCTCTGGGTCATCTCGGGCCACGGTCCGGCCCCGA
>NZ_JBIDDG010000220.1:0-1006 GCF_043205005.1 Micromonospora sp. NPDC047620
GGCGCGGCAGCAACGGGAGCAGGCGGACGCACACCTGCGGGCGAGGCTGCCGCCGGACGTAGCCGATCTGCTACTTCTCAGTCGGCCGACACCGCGGTTGGAGTCACGGCACCGTGAGCCTCCGTCCGCGGGTTCCACGCGCGGTGGCAGGACAGAGCGATCACGTGCACGAGCACGGGAACGAGAGGGGAGAGGAAGAGGCATCTGACGAGACCGTCTGGCGCGCGCCCGAGCCAGTCGTCGGGCGCCGTGTGCGAATTCGAGTAGGGCCTTGCCTGTGCTAGCGAGACTCAGGGCCAAGTAACTTTGACGGCCCGAAGATCATGTGAACCCTGTTGAACTGCTTCGTATTCCACTTCAACCGGGTCGTCCAGGGAAACGTCACCGAAGTTCTTGTGCTCACCCAGCGAGTCGAGGCCGAACCAGACATGCGAACCGTCTACGGTCTCGATTATCCCGGTGGCGCGCTTCTCGTTCCAGCGCCAGACCTTCCCCTTGGCGCGCTGTACCTTTCGCTCGTATTCCATGTGCTCAACTATATTCACGGCGGTGTCGGCAGAGTGTTCGCGCGAAATTCCGTCAAAAGGGCCCTGGCCACCCTTATCGAAGGCGGAGGAAGCTGCGGCGTGGGTGATTGCCTGGGCGACCGGAAGGCTCGTGGTGGTGCGGGTTTCGTGATCGGATGCGGTCAGATCCCCGGCGCTACCGATGTCTCCTCGCGCTCCCGCGCAGCATGCCGCGGCAGGAACATGGCCGGCACGATGATCACCGCCGTGAGCCCGAACGCCACCCAGAACGCGAAGCCGAAGGAGTCGGCGAGCAATGGTCCGACCACCGGCATCAGTTGGGGTGGGACGGAGTTGATCTGGCCGGAACCACCACTGCCGGATGGCAATCCGCGCTCGGTCAGCTTTCCGGAGAGGTGCTGCGTCAGCGCGGTCACCAGCAAGGCGCTGCCGAGCGACGCACCGACCTGCTGAATGGCCGAGAGCGTGGGCGCCGCGCG
>NZ_JBIDDG010000221.1:0-1006 GCF_043205005.1 Micromonospora sp. NPDC047620
CAGCTGCCGGACCGCCTCGTCGCGGGGGTCTGCGGCGGGTGCGGCCGAGTCCCGGGGCGTGGTGAGTACGAGGGAAGGTGCCGCCACACCGTGCCCGACCGGGGCGGGGACGAGCACGAGCAGCGCGAATGCCACACTCGCGGCGAGCGCGGTGCAGGCGCCCCCGCAGGCGAGACTGCGCACGGCCGAGTTCCGCAACGGCGCCGCGAAGCGAACCGGATTCTCGATCGTCCACTGGGTGAGCATGGCAAGCCCGCCGGCCATCACGAGCGCACCGAATGCGCCGACTCGCCCGAGCGGGTGGCCCAGCATATGCGGTGCCAGCAGCAACACCGGCCAATGCCACAGGTACCAGGCGTAGGACAAGCCGCCGATCGCCCGTATCGGACCGCGGGTCAGCAGTGAGCCGACCCCGAAACGTGCTCCGGCGCAGCCGGATACGATCATCAGAGCGGTGCCGGCGACGGGAAGCAGGGCCGCGCTGCCGGGATACGGTGTCCGGCCGTTCAACTGGGTGCAGGCCACCACGACCAGAACCAGGCCCATCCATCCGGCCGGCGCGGCCACCGAGTGCGGCAACCGGGACCACACGGCAACCGAGAGCGCGATCAGGCCGCCGGCGGCCAATTCCCACGCCCGGGCGGGCAGCGAAAAGAACGCCCACGGCGGAAGCGTGCCGGTCCAGATCAGTGAGATCGCGAACGAGAGCGCGGCGACCACCGCCAGAATGATCAGGTAGGGGAGTGCGGTGGCCGATCCGGTCCGGCGGCGCCGCACTAGCCACGCCACCGCGACGATGAGCAGCGGCCACACCAGATAGAACTGTTCCTCCACGCCGAGTGACCAGAAGTGCTCGAACGGCGAAGGGGGCTCGCTCGCCGCGAGGTAGTCGGTGCCGCGCAGGGCGAGCCGATTGTTGCCGACATACAACGCACTGGCGATCCCGTCGCCGAGGACCTGGCGCGCCTGCAGCGGCGGCAGCAGCACCGCCGCGCCGATCGCGGTG
>NZ_JBIDDG010000222.1:0-1003 GCF_043205005.1 Micromonospora sp. NPDC047620
GGGGTGCCCTGCCGAGCCCGTGCCGGTGCCCCGCTCCCTGGGACACCGGCACGGGCGTATCGGGGCTGTATGGCCCTGTGCGGGATCGCGGGCCGCGTCCGGGCCCCTTTTCCCGGGCAACGTGTCTGAACGCGCGTCCGGCGGTCTGACCGGGGCGTGCCTGCGCCGCAACGCAACCCGCCCCGGTGGAACCTGCCGGGCGCACGACGAGAAGGGCCCCGGGGTGGTCGCACTGACAGCGCGACCACCCCGGGGCCCGTTTGCTGGTCCCGATGGGCCGGGGTGGTGCGGCCCGCCCGGGTGCCGGTGCCCGGCGGATGCCCTGGGCCCGGCCCGGGACCGCCAGCGTTGGGCATACGCGGCCCGGGTCCGGTTGGGACGGTGTCGGTTTTCGGTGTCGGCGCGGCACCGCGCCCGGCCGGTCGTTCAGTTGGCGGTGCCGGTTCGCCCCGACAGCCAATTCAGCACGGGGCCGACGGTGGTGTCGGTGTAGCCGTTCTGGTGGATACCCGAGGTCAGGTTGGCGAGTGCGTTGCGGGTGTCGGGGGTGGTGGTTGTAGTGAGGGTGTGGGCGAGTGTGGACAGGCGGGTGCCGCCGTCTTCAGTGAGGGCCGAGGCGGCGGTGGTGACGAGGTCGGCGGCGATGGGACCGAGTCCGGTCACGGCGACTGCGGCACCGGCCGGGTCGCCGGTGGAGAGTTTTTGCATTGCGCCCCAAGCGATCTCTTGGGCCTGGCCGATGTCGGCGGCGAGGCGTGTGATGTCGAGGTTGGCGAGGATGCTCACGATCTGCGCGGCGATGGCGGTCCACCCGGAGGTGTCGAGAGGCGCGGCGAGGGTGAGGGCCTGGGCGACCAGGTGCAGATCGACCTCGGCGACCGCCTGGACCAGAGGCGCGAACTGATTGTTGAGGTCGCCCGAGACCTGGTGCAAGGCGGGGATGTTGCCGGTGACGATCAAGCCCGGCAGTTGGACGAGGTCGTTGCCGATCGCGGGGAGGTTG
>NZ_JBIDDG010000223.1:0-1000 GCF_043205005.1 Micromonospora sp. NPDC047620
CCCAGCCGCGCTGGCCGCGCACCCGCCCGTCGCGCACGTGGAAGATCTGCACCGCGACCTCGAGTTCGTCGGAGGCGAAGGCGATCACGTCCGCGTCGGTGCCGGTGCCCAGCACGACCGCCTGCTTCTCCAGTGCGCGTTTGAGCGCGGCCACGTCGTCGCGCAGGCGTGCGGCGGTCTCGAAGTCCAGATCCGCTGCGGCGGACTGCATTCGGCGTTCCAGCTCCCGCACCATGCGGTCGGTGCGGCCGGACAGGAAGTCGCAGAAGTCCTCGGCGATGCGGCGGTGCTCGTCGGCGTCGACCCGGCCGATACAGGGCGCCGAACATTTGTCGATGTAGCCGAGCAGGCACGGACGCCCGATCTGCCTGTGGCGCTTGAACACTCCGGCCGAACACGTCCGCACGGGGAACACCCGCAACAGCAGATCCACCGTCTCGCGGATGGCCCAGGCGTGGGCGTACGGCCCGAAATATCGCACGCCCTTCTTGCGAGCGCCCCGATAGACGAACACCCGCGGATATTCCTCGTTCATGCTCACCGCGAGCATGGGGTAGGTCTTGTCGTCGCGGTAGCGCACGTTGAAGCGCGGATCGAATTCCTTGATCCAGTTGTACTCCAGCTGCAACGCCTCGACCTCGGTGGAGACCACCGTCCACTCGACGCTCGCGGCGGTGGTCACCATCTGCCGGGTGCGCGGATGCAGCGAGGACACATCGGCGAAGTAGGAATTCAGGCGGCTGCGCAGACTCTTGGCCTTGCCGACATAGATCACCTGCCCGTAGGAATCCCGGAACTTGTAGACGCCGGGTTCGACGGGAATGGTGCCCGGTGCGGGCCGATAGGTCGCGGGATCTGCCACGGAACCAGGTTAACGACCGGCACCGACAGCGGATACGCGCCGTGACCGTGAACGGTGTGCGGCCGGTGACAGGCGCCGCGCGGTGGTCATCGGTGCATCCGGTGGGCGCCGGCGATGATCGCGTCGCAGAGCGCCTGT